>NZ_JARVRN010000011.1:0-352868 GCF_030209655.1 Curtobacterium sp. MEB011
AACGTAGCAACAACAGGGAACCCCTGACCATTCATGGTCAGGGGTTTTCTGCGTTCACGGGGTTGTTCTGCGTCATCCACAGCGCAGGAAGGACGGGCAGGTGCCGCGGTAGGGTTGGCGGGTCATGACTGCGCCATTCACCACCACCTCCGGCTCCGACATCCGCGTCCGCTTCTGCCCGAGCCCGACGGGGACCCCGCACGTGGGGCTCATCCGCACCGCCCTCTTCAACTGGGCCTACGCCCGCCACACCGGCGGCAAGCTCGTGTTCCGCATCGAGGACACCGACGCCGCCCGCGACAGCGAGGAGTCGTACGCGCAGATCCTCGACGCGCTCCGTTGGCTCCGGCTCGACTGGGACGAAGGCGTCGACGCCGGTGGCGAGCACGGACCGTACCGGCAGTCCGAGCGCACCGCGATCTACGACGACGTGATCGCGGAGCTCAAGGCGTCCGGACACATCTACGAGTCCTTCGTCACGCCGGACGAGATGGAAGCCCGCAACAAGGCAGCCGGTCGTGATCCCAAGCAGGGCTACGACAACCACGAGCGTGACCTGACCGACGCCGAGCGCCAGGCCTTCCGTGACGAGGGCCGCGAGCCGGCGCTCCGTCTGCGTGTGCCGGACCGCGACCTGAGCTTCGACGACCTGGTGCGCGGCGAGATCACGTTCAAGCAGGGCACCTTCCCGGACTTCGTGGTGGTCCGCCCGAACGGCAAGCCGCTCTACACGTTCACCAACCCGGTCGACGACGCCCTGATGGGGATCACCCACGTGCTCCGTGGTGAAGACCTGCTGTCGTCGACCCCGCGACAGATCGCCCTGTACGAGGCGCTGTACGAGATCGGCCTCGCGCCGTCCATCCCGGTGTTCGGACACCTGCCGTACGTGATGGGGGAGGGGAACAAGAAGCTCTCGAAGCGTGACCCCGAGTCGAACCTGTTCCACCACCGCGCCGCCGGCATGATCCCCGAGGGGCTCGTCAACTACCTGGCACTGCTCGGGTGGTCGATCGGCCCCGACCGCGACGTGTTCTCGATCGACGAGATGGTCGCGGCGTTCGACGTCACCGACGTCAACCCGAACCCGGCCCGCTTCGACCACAAGAAGGCCGAGGCGATCAACGGGGACCACATCCGGCTGCTCGCACCGGACGACTTCCGGTCGCGCCTGCTGCCGTACCTGACGGAGTTCGTCAGCGACCCGGCGACCCCGGAGCAGCTCGAGGTCCTGACGAAGGCCGCCCCGCTCGTCCAGGAGCGCATGCAGCTGCTCGGTGAGGCACCGGCGATGCTCGGGTTCCTGTTCACGGCCGACGCCGATCTGGTGGTCGAGGACGACGCGCTGGCATCGCTCAAGGGCGACACGGCGACCGTCCTGACGGCGGGCATCGCGGCGCTCGAGGGGGTGCAGGACTGGACCACCGAGTCGATCGAGGGTGCGCTCCGTGCGACCCTCATCGACGAGCTCGGACTGAAGCCCCGAGTGGCCTTCGGCCCGTTGCGCGTCGCCGTGTCCGGGCGTCGGATCAGCCCGCCGCTGTTCGAGTCGATGGAGATCCTGGGCAAGGAGTCCACCCTGACCCGGCTCCGCGCCCTCGCGGCGCGCTGACCGACCGTGAGCAGCACCGAGCAGGCCGGGCCGTTCGTGCACGACGTGGCGGTCATCGGCGCCGGGCCGGCCGGCCTGAGCGCGGCGCTCAACCTGGTCCGGGCGAAGCGGACCGTGCTGCTCGTCGACGCGAATCGGCCCCGGAACGCCGCCACCCTGCGGTCGCACGGTTTCCTGACGCGGGACGGCATTTCGCCGCTCGAGCTCCGGAAGCTCGGCCGGACCGAGGTCGAGGGCTACCCGGAAGCGACGGTCGTGCAGTCCGTCGTCGACCTGGTGGCTCCGGACCCCGACACGGACGCCTGGCGGGTCCACGGTTCGTGGCGCGGCACCGAACTCGACGCCCGCGCCCGGACGGTCGTCGTCGCCACCGGGCTGCGTGAGGAGTTCCCGGCACTGCCGATGCTCCGCGCGTTCTACGGCACGGCGGTGCACAGCTGCGTCGAGTGCGATGCGTACGACAAGGCCGGGCAGCCGCTCGCGTTCATCTGCGAGACCGACGACGTGGTCGACCGCGCGCTGCTCATCGCGTCGTGGACGGACGACCTGATCGTCTACACGAACGGCATCGCGCCGATCGACGATGCGGGTCGCGCACGCTTGGCCACGGCCGGCGTCGTCGTGGACGAGCGAGCCGTCGAGGACCTGGAGGGGGACCGCACCGGGATGACCGGCGTCCGGCTCGCCGACGGCCACGTCGAGCCACGCACCGGCGGGTTCGTCCGCCCGGTGTGGCACGCGGACCTCGACTGGCTGCACACCAGCACGGGCACCAGTGCCAGCACCAGCGCCAGTACGGGCACCAGCGCCAACGTCGGTGGGAGCACGACGACGACCGCGGACGCCGACACGCCCGGGTCGCTCGGAGGCCTGCTGCGCGACCCGCAGGGACTCCTGGTGGTCGACCGGGTCGGCCGGACATCGGTCCCGGGGCTCTACGCCGTGGGAGACGTCACGCCGCCCGGCCCGGAACAGCTCATCGTCGCCGCCGGGCACGGAGCCGCGACCGCTGCTGCCGTGCACCGAGACCTGGTTGGTGGTCTCACGGACCTCCGGGATGCTGTACAGTAGTTGATCGTGCCCCGGGTGACCGGGCCAGAAGGCCGACAGGCCTTTTGGGGTATGGTGTAATTGGCAACACAGCGGTTTCTGGTACCGTCGTTCTTGGTTCGAGTCCAGGTACCCCAGCACTCGATGAACAGCCCCCGGGATCTCCCGGGGGCTGTTCTCGTTCCGCGGGGCGGTTGCGCGGAACCGCACGATCCCCGAGCGGTGAGCCACCGCTGCGCGAGAACTGCCCAGGGCGGTGGACCGATCGATCCGGATCCGCAGCCTCCGTGGCGGGCGCGGGCCGCGCCTCCAGGCCGGGTTGCGGTTCCCCGCACCCACCCGGCACCTGCTCGCGTGCGCGGGGAGCGCGGTCCTACGGTCGGAAGACCGTCGCGGGAGTCGTGGCGGTCCGCTGCCGAGCACCCGAGGTGTCATCGTGACCTCCGCCGACCCGCTGACGACCATCGATCCCTGGCACCACCCGACCGCCGTCCCCGCGGCGGCCGACCACTCCGTGCTGGACCGCTGGGACCGCGTGGTGGCGCTCCGGGGCGACGCCGCCGCGCTCGCGGGGAACGGCCGTCCGTACACGTACGCCCAGGCGGACCGGGCGTCCCGCGCGCTGGCCGCAGCCCTGACCGTGACGCTCCGGCCCGACGACCACAGCGGCGCCGGCGTGGACGAGACCCCCGGCGGGGCGTCGAAGCCGGTCGGGCTGATGGCGGGACAGTCGACCGAGGCCGTGATCGGGATCCTGGCGCTGGTGCGTGCCGGACGGACCGTGGTGGTGCTCGACGACCACCTGCCCGCCGCACGGCTGGCGCACGTGGCCCGGCTCGCCGGAGTCGACGAGATCGTGGCCGACACCGAACGAGCGGCACCGGCCGCCGGTGTCGTCGCGGAGCGGGACGGCCGGGTGCACGCACTCGGCGAGCTGCTGGACGTGGGCGCACCCGGCGATGCCCCTGCGACGGACACCGCAACCGCACCCGGTGGTGCCCCTGCGACGGACACCGCAACCGCACCCGGTGGTGCCCCCACGACGGACACCGCAGGCGCCCCCGGCGGGCGGGACCCCTTCGCGATCGTCTTCACCTCCGGCTCGACCGGCATGCCGAAGGGCGTCGTCCTGACGCACCGGCAGCAGATCGCCAACGCCGAGCAGGACGCCCTCGCCCTGGGCCTCGGCCCCGGCGACCGCCTCGGTGTGGTCCTGCCGCTGTCGTTCGCGGCCGGGCTGCTGTTCTCGTTCGACACACTGCTGTGCGGCGGCACGATCGTGCTGCTCGAGCCGCGTGACCTCGGTGTCGAACGGCTGCTCGGACGGTTCCGGGACGACGGCGTGAACGTGCTCGTCTGCACCCCGCACCTGCTGCGCTCGATCGTCGGGTCGCAGAACGCCCCCGGAGCGCACGGGACCGCAGCCGGGACCGCACCGGTGCTCGGCGGCCTGCGCTTCCTGATGACCACGGGCGAACCCGTCACCGGCGCCGACCTCGCCGCAGCCCGACCGCACCTGGACCCGGACACGCTGCTCCTGAACGCCTTCGGTTCGAGCGAGACGGCATGCGTCGCGTACTGCCCGGTGGCCCCGGGCGAGCCGGTGCCCGAGGGCGTGGTGCCCGCCGGGTGGCCACTGCCCGGCAAGACCGTGCTCGTGCTCCGTGAGGACGGCAGCCGGGCCGACCCGGGGGAGACCGGCGAGCTCGTCGTCGTCTCCGACGCCCTGACCGCGGGCTACTGGGGCGCGCCGGAGAAGACCGCCGAACGGGCCGGTCGCACCGGCGAGGCCGAGTCCGCCGTCGGCATCCCCGTCGGGACCCCGAGCTGGCGGCAGGGCGACCTGGCACGCGTCGACCCCGACGGCCGGCTCGTGCTGCTCGGCCGGTCCGACGACGCCGTGAAGGTCCGCGGCTACCTGGTCGAACCGAGCGAGGTCGAGGCGGCGCTCCGCGCGGTCCCCGAGGTGCACGACGCGGTCGTGACGGCACAGGTCGATCCCGGTTCCGTCACCCGGCTCGTCGCCTACGTGGTCGGTCGCCCGGGGCACCGCACCCCGGCACCGGGTGCGCTCCGACGGGCACTCCGCGACCGGCTGCCCGAGTACATGGTGCCGGCGTCGATCGTGCCGATGACCGAACTGCCGCGGAACGAGCGGGGCAAGGTCGACCGGGCCGGACTCCCCGGGGCGCCGAGCGTCGAGACCGAGATGGTCGAGGGTGAGTACGACCAGTGGGAGCTCGTCGTCGGGCAGATCTGGGCTGAGGTGCTCGGTCTGCGGGGCGTGCACCTGGACGAGGACTTCTCCGCGCTCGGCGGCGACTCGCTGTCCGCCGAGGAGATGCTCGCCGTCGTGCAGGACCGGCTCGGGGTCGACCTGCGCTCGTCCGACGTGCTCGAGCACCCGACGCTCCGCGCCTTCGCCCGCCGTGTGCGGAGCGGGACGAGCGCGCTGCCGAGCCACCCCGACGTCGTGAAGGTGTCCGAGGCGCGCGAGGGCGGCCGTCCGCCGGTGTTCTGCTTCGCGGGTGGCGGTGCCCTGGCGCTGACGTTCCTGCCGCTGTCGCGCCACCTGCCCGAGCACGACGTGTACGCGTTCCAGCAGCACGGGCTCGAACGCCGCGGGGTGCCGGACTGGACCATCGAGCGGAGCGCCCGCCGCTGGGTCGCCCTGATGCGCATCGTCCAGCCCCGGGGACCGTACGTGCTCGTCGGGCACTCGCTCGGCGGACTGGTCGCGCTGGAGATCGCCCGGCTGCTCACCGAGAGCGGCGAGCAGGTCGAGCACCTCGCGCTCCTCGACACGTACCTGCCGCGGACCGGGTCCGACACCGCTCGGCTGCACTTCGGTCGGCTCGGGCCGCGCGAGCACCGCAACCCCACCGTGCGGGCCGTGCGGCAGCGGGTGGACGGGGCACTCCGGCACGTGCTGCCGTCCGGGACGTCGTGGGGCGACCACGTCGCCAAGCGCCTCCGGGCCTACACGGCCGGCGTCCTGCGTCACGGCGGCCAGCGACACTTCGACGCGTTCTTCGACCAGGCCGAGCTCGTGACCAGACGGCACCACCCGACGCCGTTCCACGGGCGCGCCACCTACGTGCTCGCCGACGCGAACCCCGACGCCGCCGGCTGGTCCGCGCTGCTGCGCGGGGAGACCGAGACGGTACGGATCGCCGCCGAGCACAGCTCGCTGCTGCGGGAACCGCACGTCGCCGACCTCGCGACGGCGCTGCGGGCCGCGTTCGCGACGGAGCACGCACCCCGGAGCTGAGCGGCCGCGCACCGGGTGCGGTGGTCGCGACCAGGAAGCGGACGGGAGGCGCGGGGCCGGCCGGCACCGCGCCTCCCGTCCGCTCGTGGCTCGTCCACCACCCGTCGGCCGCCGCGCCCGGCGGCCCACCTGCGCGAGCGTTGCGGGTTTCCGTATCCGCACCCGGGTGTCCGCAAGCGACCGCAGCGTGCATTGACCCTCCCGCCGGCCACGGCGATGGTTGGAACCGCGGGGGAGAGTACCCACTCACCCGCGGCAAGCCGGCGGCGTCGTACCCGCGTCCCGCTGCTCGACCGACGACGATCACCGTCGTCGAGGCGTCATCCGAGGACGCACCGCTCGTCTCGACGAGCCACCACCCGACAGCAACCCTGACCCGACAGGACCGCGCCATGCCCGTACGTACCGTCCGCCCTGCAGACCCGAGGGTCTCCGTCGTCATCCCGGCGCGGAACGAGGCCCGCAACCTCGAGATCATCCTCCCGAAGCTCCCGCCCGTGTACGAGGTGATCCTGGTCGACGGCAACTCCGTCGACGACACGATCGCCACGGCCCAGCGGGTCATGCCCGGCATCCGCGTCGTGCACCAGACGCGCAAGGGCAAGGGCAACGCCCTGGCGTGCGGGTTCGAGGCCGTCACCGGCGACGTCGTCGTGATGTTCGATGCCGACTGCTCCGCGGACCCCGACGAGATCCCACGGTTCGTCCAGGCACTCGTCGAGGGCGCCGACGTCGCGAAGGGCACCCGGTACTCGCTCGGCGGTGGCAGCGACGACATCACGATCGTCCGCAACATGGGCAACCGCGGCCTGAACCTGCTCTGCAACGTCATCCTCGGCACCCGCTACAGCGACCTCTGCTACGGCTACAACGCCTTCTGGGCCGACGTGCTGCCGGAGATCGGTCTGCTGTCGTCCGAGCTGCCGAAGCCGGCCGACGGCTCGATGTTGTGGGGCGACGGGTTCGAGATCGAGACCGTCCTCACCTGCCGCTGGTCGGCCGCCGAACTCGCGATCACCGAGGTGCCGAGCCACGAGAAGCTCCGCGTGCACGGTTCCAGCAACCTGAACGCCGTGACCGACGGCATCCGCGTGCTGAAGTCGATCATGCACGAGCGCCGTCGCGCCGCCATCGGCCGTGCCGAGGTCCGCCGGGCGGCGATGAGCGTCGTGCCGCCGGCCCAGCAGCTCGTTGCCGGGCACGCTCCGGTGCACGCCGCCGGGCACGCTCCGGTGCACGCCGCCGGGCACGCTCCGGTCGGCACCCCCGTCGCCGCGACCGCCGGCATCCTCGAAGAGGACGTCGCGTGACGAGCGTCGCGGTCGTCATCTGCGCCTACACCCAGCAGCGCTGGGGCGACCTGCAGGACAGCGTCGAGTCGGCCAGGCGTCAGCCCGAGGCGCCCGAGGTCGTCGTCGTGATCGACCACGAGCCCGAGCTCCTGCTGCGCGCCGCGGCCCGCTGGCCCGGACTCCGCGTCGTCCCGAACACCGAGGACCGCGGGCTGTCCGGTGCCCGGAACACGGGCGTCGCCCTGACGGACGCCGACGTCGTCGCGTTCCTGGACGACGACGCCACGGCGGACCCGGACTGGCTCGGGCACATGCTCACCGCGCTCGAGGACCCCGAGGTCGTCGGCGTCGGGGGCCGCGCCACCCCGACCTGGCCGACCGCCACCGGCGCCGGCCCGTACGCCGACGAGCTGCTCTGGATCGTCGGCTGCTCGTACCGCGGCCTGCCGGAGACCCCCGGCGACGTCCGCAACGTGATCGGCTCGAGCATGGCCTTCCGCCGCGACGCGATCCTGCTCGCGGGCGGGTTCCGCTCCGGCATCGGTCGGGTCGGCAACCAGCCGCTCGGGTGCGAGGAGACCGAGCTCTGCATCCGCATCGCCCAGGCCCGTCCGGGTGCGCGGATCCGCCACGAACCGCGGTCGAACGTGTCGCACCGGGTCTCACCGGACCGTGTCACCATGCGGTACCTGCGTCGTCGCAGCTACTACGAGGGCATCTCGAAGGCCGTCCTGAGCCGCCGGGTCGGCACGGGGGACTCGCTCGCCAGCGAGTCGACCTACCTGACCCGTGTGATCCCGGGCGCCGTGCTGCGGGAACTCCGCCACGTCGGTCGTGGCGGAGGCCTGCGGGCGTACGCCATCGCGCTCTCCGTCGTCTCGACGGTCGCGGGCTACGCCGTCGGCCGGGTCCTCGGCACCCTCGTCGTGCGGACCCCGCCGGCACCCGCCCCGCTCCCGCAGACGGTGGGGACGCCGTGACCCGCGCGACCCTGGCGATGGTCCTCTCGCCGATCGTGAGCGGACCGCTCGTCCCCACGTGGGACGGCGCGCTCTGGATCGGCGAGGTGGACCGGGCCGACGTGCACGCGTCGAGTCACCGGGACGTCATCGCCCTGCAGGGATCGGCCGGGTACGGGCGTGCCCGGCTGCTCGTCCGCGACCGCGGTGAGCCGCTCGGCTTCGTCGAGACCGAGATCACCGAACGCCGCCGCATCGGCGGCACGATCGACGTCCGTGCGCTGCAGCGCGCGATCCGGCCCATGCCGGCCCCCGAGCGTCGGCCGGCAGCAGGTCTGGTGCTGCCGTCCGTCACCGTGGTGCTCTGCACGGACGGCGCCGCCGGCACGACCATGCGCTCGGTGCTGGCGAACCGGTACCCCGACTTCGACGTCGTGGTCGTCTCCCGCGGTGCCGACGACGAGGGCGTGGCGACGGTCGACATCGGCGGACGCCGGGTCACCACCATCGCTGCGCCGGGTGAGGGGCTCGCTGCCGCGCGGAACGCCGGTCTGCTCGCCGCCTCGGGCGAGGTCGTCGCGTTCGTCGACGAAGGCGCCGTCGTCGACGGTGACTGGGTCGACGCCGTCGCCCGTGCCTTCGCGGCCGCTGACGACGTGGACTGCGTCACCGGTCTCGTGCCGAGTGCGGAACTCCGCACCCCGGCACAGCGCTGGCACGACGCCCACACCCCGGGGGCGCGCACCGTCCGTCGTCGGGTGTTCCGGCTCGACGACGCGGTGGACGACCTGCCGCTGCACCCCTTCGCCGCCGCCGCGTACGGCACCGGCGCGAACCTCGCCGTCCGCCGTGCGGCCGCGCTCCGGATCGGTGGGTTCGACACCGCCTTCGGTCCCGGCACCAGCGTCGGTGGCGGCGACGACCTCGACCTCTTCACACGACTGCTGTTCGCCGGATCCGCGATCGCCGTCGAACCGGCCGCCATCGCGTGGCAGCGATCGGCGGACGACGTCGCGTCGCTCCGCGCGGCCGCCGCTGCCCACGGCCACGGACTCGGAGCCTGGATGACCAAGAACGCCTTCGACCGCGACACCTTCACCGCTTCGGTGGACGCGGCCCCCGAGGCGATCAACGCCTTCGCCCGGCTCGGTCTCGAACAGGGCGACCGTGCGTCGGACGTCGCCGGGGACACCGGCACGGACCGGGCCCGCGCGACGGACCCGGTCGACGCGGAGTTCGCCGCGACCGAACGGCGGCTGCGGGGCGTCGAACGACGGTCGGTGCTCACCGCACCCGTCCTGGCGCTCGTCGAACGCCTGCGGGGTGGCGGCACCATCGACCGCACCGCACGCGGTCGTCACGAGCTCCGGCACGGCCTGGCCGGTACCCGCTCGGGCCGCCCGGTGGTGGCGGACGCCATGGGGCCGCTCACCCGGCTGAGCGCCGCGGGGCTCGTCACCGCGACGCTGCTCGTCGCGGTCGTCGGCGCCGTCGGTGACCTGCCGGTGCTGCGTGGGAGCGCGATCGGCGTCTTCCTGTTCGCGCTGCTCGGTGTCGCACCGCTCCTGCTCGTCCGTCCGATGCCGCTCGCCCGGTTCAGCGTCTTCGCCGTCACGGCGTCGCTGGTCGGCACGATCGCGATCGGCTACACGATGGCGACGTTCCGCATCTGGGAACCGACGGTGCCGTTCGTCGGGGTCGTCGTGCTCACCGCCCTCGCCCTGGCGATCGCGGTGCCGCGGGACCTCGCCGAACTCCGGCGCGCCCGCCTGCTGCCCACCGACGGTGCCGCACCGGCGCGCCGGTGGTCACCGACGCACACCGTGACCGCCGCTTCGGTGGCCGGTCTGCTCGTCATCGTCGTCGCCGCGCTGACCCACGTCGGCGATCCGGTGCCCGACGGCCTGTTCGGATCGCTGGGCCCCGGCCTGGTGATCGGCCTCGCGATCGTCGTCGCGGCCGCCGTCGTCGCCGTGGTGCGCGGCCGCGGACTCGCGGTCCCCGTCGTGGTGCTCGGTGGGAGCATCCAGCTCGCCCAGGCGATCACCTACGGCATGCCGACCGTGATGGCGGCCGCCCGGCACATCGGAGTCCTGGAGTACATCCGACGCTGGGGCGGGACGAACCCCACGGCCGACATCTTCCAGACGTGGTCCGGCCTGTTCGCTGGTGGCGCCTGGGTCGCGGACGTCGGCGGCATCGACAACGCCATGACCATCGCCGCGTGGGTCCCCGTCCTGCTCGCCTTCAGCACGACGATCGCGGTCGGTGTCCTGGCCGCCAACTGGCTGCCGGGCAACCGTCGTCCGTGGATCGCCGCGTTCCTGACGGCGATGACCGGTTCGCTCAACACGACGTACTTCTCGCCCCAGTCCGTCGGCATCCTGATGTCCCTGGTGATCCTGGTGCTCGCCGTCGGCCCGCTGCGCCGGACCGCCGTGACCACCGACGACGGCCTGCGGACCACCGTGCTCCGTCCACGCCGTGTCGGCCTGTCCCGGATCATCGCGATCACGGCGATCGGCATCGTGCTCGTCGTGACCCACCAGATCTCGCCCTACCTGACGGTCGCGGCGCTCGTGACCCTCGTCGTGTTCCGGTTGCTCCGCCCCTGGTGGCTGCCCGTCGTCGTGCTCGTGCCGGCGATCGGGTTCGCGATGCTGAACGGCGACGTGCTCGGCAAGTTCCTGTCCCTGGCGGCGGTCGGCAAGGTGCTCGACAACGTGCAGCCGCCGTCGCACGACATGACGGTGCTGCCGAAACCGCTCGTCACCCGGCTCGCGTTCGACGTGCCGGCCGTGGCACTCATCGTGCTCGGCCTCGTGGCGGTGCTCACCGTGCTCATGCGTCGTGACCGCGTGCACTGGGGCCTGCTCGCCGCCGCCGCGAGCCCGATCTCGTTGCTCGTCGCGACGAACTACGGCCAGGAGGGCATCTTCCGGGTCGTGCTGTTCGCGACACCGTGGATCGCGATCCTTGCGGCCGGCCTGCCCAGGCCGAGCGGCCGCTTCGCGTGGGCCGGTGCCCTGCTCGAGCGCACCTTCCGACCGGCGGCGGTCACAGCCGTCTTCGCCGCCGCCGCCGTGGCCGCGATGGTCGCCGTCGGCGCCTTCGGCCAGACCGCCCTCGACTGGAACCGCGTGCCCCCGCGCAGCCAGTCCGCCGCGACGCAGTTCTACGACGCCACCGCCCCGAAGGGTTCCGTCATGCTGCTGACCGGTTCGGCGAACGCCGTCCCCAGCAACACCGGGTCGCGCTACTTCGACGTGGGCTGGTTGTCCCGCGAGGTGCTCGGCGACTACCCGGGACCCCGGGGCTACGACGCCGTCGACGACGTCTCCGAGATGACCCGTTCGCTGGTGCTCGAGTGGCCGGCCACGCAGTACTACGCCATGGTCGCGGAGCCGTTCGGCGCCTACGACGAGCGCTACGGGTACCAGACCGAGGCCGACTACCAGCGGCTCCGGGCAGCCATGGCCGACTCGCCGTACTGGAAGCGTGTGTGGGGCTCCGGCACCACGACGGTCTACCGGATCACCCAGGCGGGCCTCGCGCATGCCGCGGACTGACCGTCGGCGGACCGGGCGGGCGTGGCGCATCGGTGCCGCGTCCGCCGCGGCGGTCCTCGCGCTGGTGGCGCTCGCCGCCCCGGCCCTCGACGCGACGGGTGCTGCGGCCTCGGCATCGACGCCGACCAGCCGTTCCGAGGGCAGTGGTCCGGCGGTGCCCGGCCCGGCCGGTGTCGACTGCAGCGCCGGTCGTGTCCTCACCCTGGTGGCGCACGCCGACGACGACCTGCTGTTCTCCGGCACCGAACTCCGTGCGGACGTCGACGCGGGCAAGTGCGTCCGCTCCGTGGTCGTCACCGCCGGCGACGCCGGCAAGCCCGCCTGGTACTGGCAGGCGCGTCAGGACGGGCTGATGGCGTCCTACGCCGAGATCGCCGGCGTCGACCCGGTCTGGACGACCGGACAGGCCACCGTCGCGGGACGCACACTGCACACCGAGACCCTGGCCACCGACCCGGCGCTCAGCCTGGTGTTCCTCCAGCTGCCGGACGGCGACGTCGACGGTTCGGGCTTCGCGGCCGACGACGACGAGAGCCTCGAGAAGCTGTACCAGGGCCACATCCCGACGATCCACACCGTCGCTGACGCGTCGCAGCCGGCGTCGTACTCCCTCGCCGACCTGCGCGCGACCGTCGGCGGACTGTTCGCGGACTACGCGCCCACCGAGGTCCACACCCTCGACCACGGCGGGTCCTACGGTGACGGCGACCACAGTGACCACCACACCGTCGCCTACCTGGCTGCCGAGGCCCAGGCCGCGTCGGCGACGTCCCACACCTTCACGGGGTACCTCGGCTACCCGATCGCGGACCGACCCTCGAACCTGACGGCGGCGCAGACCGCGGCCAAGTCGGCGGCGTTCTTCGCCTACGCGGCGCACGACGGGGAGACCTGCGCGTCGACCTCGGCGTGCGCGTCCCGCCCCGAGGGCTCCTGGCTGAGCCGGCAGTACACCGTCGGGTCGTCCACCGAACCGCCGACGGACCCGCTGCCCGAGCACGGCACCGACGTCACCTCCGGCGCATCGGTCACGGCGAGCGCCGAGAACCCGGCCGACGGCCAGACCGCCGCCAAGGCCGTCGACGGCGTCGTCAGTGGCTACCCGGACGCCCCGACGGCCGAGTGGGCTGCCCCGTGGGGCGGCGTCGGGACGTGGATCCAGCTCGACTGGGCCGCGGGTACCACGTTGCACGAGGTCGACCTCGCCGACCGGCCGAACGGGGACGACCGGGTCACCGGCGGCACGCTGACCTTCTCGGACGGCTCGAGCGTGGCCGTCCCGGCGCTCGACGACGGCGGTGCCGTGCAGCGCGTGGCGTTCGCTGCGCGCCACGTCACGTGGGTCCGGTTCACCGTCGGCTCGGTGAGCCGGACGACACGGAACGTCGGTCTGGCCGAGATCCGGGCGTTCGCCCCGGAGCCGCCGACGCCGACGCCGACGCCGACCGCATCCGACGTCACCGCCTCGGCCGTGCCGACGGCCGCGTGGGACGACGCGTCCACCGGGCAGACGGTCGACAAGGCGGTCGACGGGGTCGTCTCGGGCTACCCCGCCGACACCACCGCCGAGTGGGTCGCCCCGTGGGGGCGGACCGGCGTCTGGATCCAGCTCGACTGGGCCGCCTCGCAGCGCCTCAGCCGGATCGTGCTGCACGACCGTCCGAACAGCGCCGACCAGGTCACCAGCGGGATCCTGACGTTCTCGGACGGCAGTCAGGTCGCGGTCGGTTCCCTGCCGGACGGCGGCGACGCCCTGACCGTCGACTTCACCCCGCGCAGCGTCTCGTGGGTGCGCTTCACGGTGACGGGCGTCTCGGCCAGCACCGGCAACGTCGGACTCTCCGAGCTCCGCGCCTGGACGACCGGATGACCGACGACCAGGGGGACCGCCAGGAGGCCCGCCCCACGTGGTCGGAACACGTCGCCGACGACGCGGCGTCGGCCAACGGCGCGGCACCGGCACACGGACGCGGCCTGTCCCGGCACCGCCCGCCGCGCCGCCGCGCACGACGCGCCGCCTTCGCCGCCGGGGCGCTCCTGGCCGCCGCCGGCATCGCCGCCGGCACCGCGACCGCCACCACCACCGCGAACGGGGACGACGTGACCCTCGACGATCCCAGTGGCGTCTCGATGCCCTCCGACCAGCCGGCCGGGTGGACCCGGGTGTTCGGCGAGGACTTCGCCGACACCGCCACGAACCGCACCTTCGAGTCGCGGTACGCCGAGCGCTTCGTCGCGTACCACGGCTTCGCGGACACCGCGGGGACCGGGCGGTACCAGGCGTCGACGCTGTCCACGCACGACGGCCTGCTCGACGTGCGACTCCGGACCACCAGCGCCGGTGTCCCGCTCGCCGGCGGTGTGGTGCCGCTCGTCGACGGGCACTGGGGCGGACAGACCTCCGGCCGCTACAGCATCCGGATGAAGAGCGACGAGGTCGACGGGTACGGCGTCGCCGTCCTGCTGTGGAGCGATCAGAACCTGTGGTCGGACGGTGAGATCGACTTCCCGGAGGGGGCACTCGGTGCGCCGGCCTGGCTCAACGTGCACTGCCTGTCCGATCCGGCCGAGAAGTGCGTCCACGAGCAGACCTCGGCCTCGCTGGCCGACTGGCACACCTACACGATCGAGTGGACGCCCGAGCGGATGTCGTTCCTGGTCGACGACGAGGTCGTCGGCACCACGACGGAGAACATCCCGACGGCACCGATGCACCTGGTCGTCCAGGCGGGCTCGAACGGTGGGGACCCGCCCGCCGACGCCGAGGGCTCGCTGCTCATCGACTGGCTGACCATCGACGTGCCGTCTGCCGGGGCCGCGCCCGCGGCGACGCTGCCGTCCGACGCCCCGACCGACTGAGCTGCTCCGGACCCCGCACCGAGACCGGGGCGTGGTCGACGCTCAGTGCTCCGCGTGGTCGCGGAGTGCCTGCAGCAGCGCCGCGACGTGACGGTCACGGCCGTGGTGGTCCCGCACCCAGGCTCGGCAGCGGTCCGCCAGGCCTGGCTCGGTGCCGCTCGCGTGCAGTGCCTCGATCAGCGTGTCGGCGAGCGCGTCGGTGTCGGTCGGTTCGACGGTGAACCGGGCCCACTCGCCGCGCAGGATCTCGGCGGTGCCGCCCGATGCGGCCGCGACGACGGGGCGGCCGGTCGACATCGCCTCGACGACGACGCGGCCGTAGCCCTCCGGTTCGATGGAGGGCGCCACCACGACGTCGGCGGCGTGCAGCACGGGGACGACGTCGTCGCGCTCCGGCACCACGATGACGGACCCCGGTGGCAGCGCCGCGATCGCGCGGCGCACCGCGGGGGCGTCGGCGGCGGAGAGCGCTCCGGCGAGGACGAGCACCGGGGCCGGGGCGGGCGGTGTGCCGTGCCCGACGAGGACGCGGGTCGACGCGTGGACGCGCCCCCAGGCCTCCAGGAGGGCGAGCACGCCCTTCGAACGCGTGAGGCGACCGTAGTGGAGCACCACGGGGCGGTCGTCGTCGATGCCGAGCGCCGCACGGGCGCGGCGGGTGCTGGCGGGCGTGGCCAGCGGGAAGGCCGAGGTGTCGACGCCGTTCGGCACCGCGTCGATGCGGTCGGCCGGTGCCCCGGCTGCCGTCCAGGCCCGCGCCATCGCGGTGGAGACCGCGAAGAACCGCGTCCGGCCCCCCGCGAACGGCCCGAGGCGGCGGTAGTTCGGGGCGTGGTGCAGGTGCACCGCGAGGGGGACGCCGGACACGAACGACACGACGCGGCCCCACGGCAGGAACTCCGGCCGGTTCAGCCAGAGGACGTCGGGGCGGGACCGGCGGAGGCGGAGGCCCTCGCCGACGAAGCGCAGCAGGTCCCGCGGTGCGGTCCGCACCGAGAAGGAGTAGTCCCGTGCTGGGCGGAGCCGGACACCGAGACGGTCGAAGGGCGCACGGCCGTCGTCCGGGCGACCGGTCGGCGCAGGGCGGTGCCAGACCTCGACGTCGTGCCCAGCGGACACGAGCTCGCCGACGTCCTCGAGGACGCAGCGCTCGACGCCGCCGGTGATGGTGAGCCCGTTCGTGGCGACGACGACACGGAGTGTGCGGTGGGCGGTGGGACTGGTCATGCCGAGCCTCCGCGGGCGAGTTGCAGTCGACGGAAGAACCAGGGCATGCAGGCGACGACACCGACGACCCTGACGATGTTCCAGGTGAGGTCCTGCGGTGCCAGCAGCGACGCCGCGGCGAGCACCAGGGCGATGCCGACGGCCAGCAGCACCCGGCGTCCGGGCCCCCGCCACTCGCGGCGGTCCGGGAGCGCCGCCTGCTGCAGGACGGCGAGGATCCCGTAGGCGATCACGGTCGCGATGCCGGCGCCGACGATGCCGGTCAGCGGCACGAGCACCAGGTTTGCGGCGATGTTGACGACACCGGCGACCGCACCGATCACTCCCACGGTCACGCCGCGGCGCTCCACCAGCAGCAGTCGGCCGGTGGCGCCGCTCGCGACCACGGGGAACGCGGTCAGGGCGACCACGAACACGACGACGGTGAGCGACTCGACGCGGTACGAGGCCGGCGCGAGGATCGGCAGGGCCACGGGCGACACGAGCGTCACGGCGAGGAGCACGGGGGCGAGGAGCACGTAGAGCTCGTCGCGGGCGTGCATCGCGAGCCGACGACGGGCGACGGCGTCGCGGAGGGCGGCGAAGTGCGGCGCCCACGCCTGGTTCGTGAAGGTCAGCAGCAGGATGACCGCGGACCCGACGACGTAGGCGATCTGGTAGCGGGCGACCGCGTCGGCACCGAGCAGGCGCTGCACGACGAGCCGGTCGCCGGCGTTCAGGACGAAGTACGACAGGCTGCCGAGCGCGATCGGGACGCCCAGCCGGAAGGCGCGAGCGGTGGTGCGGTGGTCGAACAGGCCACGGAACCGGGGCCTGGTCGCGACGATGCCGATGACCATCGCGACGCCCTGGGCGACGACGCCGCCCCAGGCGTAGGTGGTGGCGTCGGCGTGCACGGCGGCCAGCAGCCCGAGGCCGATGACCGACCCGCCGACCGACGACAGCAGGCTCGTCACCGCGAAGACCCGGATGCGGTCCTGTGCCACCAGCAGGGCGAGGGAGAGCTGCACGATCGCGGCGGGCCCGGTCCACAGGACGGCCACCAGGAGCAGCGGGTGCTGGTCGACGAAGCCCGCGGCGTCCCCCCACAGCGGGATCGAGACGAGTGCGAACACCGTGACGGTGACGGCGGTGACCATGCCGACGAACAGCAGGCCGCGCGCCCGTCGGTCGTCGCCGTCCTCGGCCCGCTGCAGCACCGCCGCCTGGTCGATGCCGCACACCGCGACGACCACGAGCGCCTGGTAGAGCGCGATCGCCGAGGCCAGCACACCGAACTCGGCCGGTGGCATCAGGTGCGCCAGCACGGGCGAGATGAGCGAACTCACGACGAGCTGCATCGACCACACCACGACGTAGAGCAGGCCGCGTCCGAACAGCACCGACGAGCCGCGGGCCACCGCCGTCGAACCGGTGTCCGTGGAGAGCGCTCCGGGCGAGGCGGGCTGCTCGACGGCGGCCTCGGCTGCACGGGCCTCGCGTCGGGTCTGGGGGACGGTCACCGCGACACCACCGCCGGTTCGTCGTCGCGTCGGGCACCGGTGCGCAGCCCGAACGCGGCGTCGACGACGTCGAGCAGGTCGCCGCTGCGTTCCGTCGAGAACTTGCGGGCGAACAGGAACGGGGCGGACTGGTCGGCCGAGGCACGGCGTTCCAGCACCCGTCCGGCGTCCTCGATCCCGAGCCACGGCGGGCTCTTCTGCTTCGTGCCGTCCCACCCGATCCACCACAGCGGGTGCGCGACGTGGGCGTCGGCGAAGTCGGGGGTGAACGCCGGGGTCAGCAACACCGACGGCACGAAGGTCTCGTCACCGATCCACACACGCTCCCAGAAGGTCACCAGGTCCGGCCGGCCGTCGACCACGTCGACGACGCCCTGCGCATGGTGCCGCGCCAGGACCTTGAGCTGCGAGCCACCGCCGAACACGACGCCGCGCGGCGCCCTGCGGGGGATCGGCAGGCGCAGCATGTGCTTCCGCCACGCCCAGTGCCGGAAACGCACGCGGGAACGGCCACCGTCACGACCCCACGCGGGGTGCGGGAGCGGCTGCACGTCGACGAACGACCGACCGGGGTTCGCCGTCATGACCGCGGCGATCTCCGCGGCACCGGCCAACGGGTAGTCGCTGCCGGTCAGCACGGCCACGTGCGTCGCGTCGGTCTCCGCGAGGGCAGCACGGTAGCCAGCGACCTCGGCCGCGACGTTCTCCCACTTCGCCCAGCCGGTGCGCATCCGGGGCAGCACACGGACCCGCTCGGGCAGGTCGGCCGTCATCGCTGCGAACGCGTCGTCGTCGGTGCTCGCGTCGCAGTGCAGGAACACCGGGAACGGGTCGAGCGCCGCCACGAGACGACGGACGTGCGTCGGGTCCTCGTGGGCGAGGACGATGCACGCGAGCGGCGTGGGGGAGATGGCCATGTCCGCGACGCTAAGCGGGCCCGGGAACCCCGACAAGGCCGGTCAGGGGCGGGTGCGGGGGAACGGCGGTTTCCCGCAGACCGGCCGCTCGGACCGATCGGACGCGGGGCCGGTCAGCGGCTGCGGCGGAACTTCGGGCAGTCGCAGAGGGCGCAGTCGGTGCCGGGACGGTAGTGCTCGTGCGCCCCTTCGGCGTGCCCGCAGCTCGAGCAGCCGGACCCGGTCGCGTCGTCGTCGGCCACGAGCGTGAGGAGACCCCCCGAGGTCTCGGGCACCAGGTGCAACTGCGTCCGCGGACGCCTGGTCGGGCCGGGCCGGGCCGTCGTGCGAGCCTGGGGCATTCGTCCTCCTCGTGCTCGGCGAGCAACCGGTGCGCACCGGGGTGGTCGCCCGGCGTGTTCGCCACTCTACTGGCGGCAAACCGCAGGCTCCCCGCATCCTCCGAGCAACGCCGTTGACCCCCTGTCGTCGGCCGGTGACCATGGCCAGGTCCACCCGATGAGACCGGCCCGACGGGACGAGCATGACCGACCACACCACCACCGCGGCCCGAGCCCTGACACTCGAGCCCGCGATGCCCGCGATGCCCTCGACCCACGCCCCCACCTGGGCCGGAGCCGCCTGGGTCGGTGCCGTCGACCGGTCCGCCGCGCTCGCCGCGGACACCGTCCAGCTGGCCGGCGCCACCGGCTTCCGCCGGGCACGCCTGATGGTCCGCGACGGCGACGACGTCGCCGGGTTCGTGGACGTGCGCGTCGACGAGGGCGGGGCGGTGGACCCGGCCGAGCTCGGACCCGTCCTGCGCCGACTGCCGGCACCGGGCCCCGCGGTCGACGCGCCCGCATCCGGCGCACGCGTCTCGGTCGTCATCGGCACGCGCGAACGCGCCGCGTCACTCGACCGCGCCGTCCGGTCCGTCCTGGCGTCGGCGTACGACGACTTCGAGGTGTTCGTCGTCGACAACGCGCCGGTCACGACCGGGACGCGCGACGTCGTCGCCGCGCTCGGCGACCCGCGGGTGCACTACGTCCTCGAGCCCCGCGCCGGAGTCTCGCGTGCCCGCAACGCCGGCCTCGCGCTCGCGTCCGGCACGGTCGTCGCCTTCATCGACGACGACGTCGTCGCCGACCCGCGCTGGATGGCCGCCATCGCCGCCGCCTACGAGCGGGACAGCGACGTCTGGTGCGTCACCGGACTGGTACCGAGCGGCGAGCTCCGCACCCCCACGCAGCGCTACTTCGACGAGCGGGTCACCTGGGCCCGGAACCTCGAGCGCCGGGTCCTCCGCACGGCGAGCCCTCCGGTCGACGAACCCCTGTTCCCGTTCACCGTCGGGGCCTTCGGCACGGGGGCCAACATGTCCGTGCGCCGCGACGCGGTCCGCCAGCTCGGCGGCTTCGACGTCGCCCTCGGCCCCGGCACCCGGGCCCGGGCCGGCGAGGACCCCGACCTGTTCACCCGGGTCCTGCTCGCCGGTGGGGCGCTCGCCGTGGAGCCCTCGGCCGTCGTGTGGCACGAACACCGGAAGGACCGTGCCGCTCTGCGGTCGCAGGCCATCGGTTACGGCACGGGCCTCGGCGCGTGGGTGACGAAGCTCGTCCTGCGGCCGTCGACCGCGTTCGCGGTGCTGCGGCGGGCGGCCGGGGCGGTGCGGCGGCTCGGTGCCCTGGGGCAGGGAGCGGACGATCGCCCGGTCGACGCGATCGGCGGCTGGCCCGTGGACGCCGAGTTCACCGAGGCGACGCGCGGGCTGAAGCGCGCTGAACTCGTGGCCGCGCTGGGCGGGCCGTGGCGGTACCTGGCCGGGCGGCTGACTGCGCGCTGAGGCGCGGGCACGCCGGCACCGGCTTTGCGACAGAGCACGCGTCGATCGACGCGTGCTCTGTCGCGCTCCGCGTGCGCGGCAGAACGGACGGGAGGCCCGTGGCGACGCTGCCACGGGCCTCCCGTTCCGCGCGGGGGACCGGCTAGGGCCGGAACCGTCCCGCCTCGACGTCGCGCCAGCGACGACGGCTCCGGAACCAGGCGGCCGGACCCGCAGGGAAGCCGCGCAGCTCGTGGTACGCCAGGGTCTTCGGGATGCGTGTGGTCGAGGCCTCGTTCGTGACCTCGGTGGCGGCGTCGCGGCGCCCGGCGAGACGGGACACCATCTGCTTCGACTTGACCTTCGCGGCGAGCGGCATCAGGCGGGCGAGGACGGCGACGTGCCGCTTGTCCTTCGCGGCGAGCGCGAACATCAGCGCGGTGAACCCGACGCCGTTGCCGTGCAGCTGCTTGTGCAGGTCCTCGATGGTCTGACGGTGCCGGTGGTGCACGACCGCGCGGGGTTCGAAGCCGATCCTCCCGCCGCGCCAGAGCGTCTCGACGAACATCGCCAGGTCCTCACCGCCGCGGGCGGGGGAGCCGGCGCCGAGCGTGGGGTCGAAGCCACCGACGGTGTCGATCAGGGTGCGTCGGTAGGCCATGTTCGCGCCGGCGCCGTACGCCCCGATGCCGTAGACCGCGAAGCGCTTGAGCACCTGGCCCGACGGGGTGAGGGCACGGACGCGGGCGTGCCGCATGGTGCCGGCGACGTCCTCGGGGACGATCGTGACGGGCGAGAAGGTGCGCTCGGCGCTGAACCCGCCGTAGTACGCCTCGTACCAGATCTGCGCGGGGGTGGTGAGCTCGCTCGGCAGGATCACGCCGGTGACGGCCTGCAGGTCCGGCTCGCTGACGAACCGCGAACCGATCGCGCGGAGCCACTGCGGGTCGACGCGGACGTCGTCGTCGGTGAAGGCGATCACGTCGCCGGTCGCGGCGGCGACACCGGCGTTGCGACCGGCGGACAGGCCCGGGCGACGTTCCTCGACCAGACGGACGTCCCGCCCGGCCAGCATCGCGGGCAGCGCGTCACCGGCGGGGACGCGCACCCGGTTGTCGACGAGGATGACCTCGTGCCGCGGGTAGTCCAGGTGCTCGAGGACGTCGAGCAGCTTGCCGAGGTCCTCGACGCGGTCGACGACGGTGGACACCACGACCGAGATGGTCGGCAGGTCCTCGTCGGCCACGACGGGGACGTCAGCCAGCACGGTCTCCTGCAGGGCCTCGAGCGCGCGGGCCGCGTCGGCGGGGTCGTCGGTGAGCAGCACGTCGAGCGTGCCGGTGGGGTGGCCGCCGCGGTAGCCGATCACCATGGCGGACGCGCCGGTCTCGTCGGCGACGAGCCGGGGGAGCGGGGCGTCGAGGTCGACGCCGATCACCCGGCGCGGTGCGGGCACGGTGGCGGCGGTGGAGGGGATGGCCATGTGCGGGACGCTACGACGGCCCGGAGCGGCCGACAACGGGAGATCGGCGCAGTGGCGGGGTTCGTGCGGGGTTCCGCACGGCGCGTGTGCCCCGGACGAGGGTGAGCGCTCACCCAGGAAGACACGGGAAGCTCATGGGTCACGCTCAGGTCACGGATCCGATGCAACCGGTTGCGCTCCGGTCGGACCGGGCGTAGCTTCCTCCTCCAGCAGGCAGTGTCGCCTGCTCCAGGGCGGCGGTGTCGTGCTCCGACCGAGCCGTCCTGGTGATCTCAACGAGGAGACAACGCTGTGAAGACAACACGCGCCAGGGTGCGGTTCGCGTCCGTTGCGGGGGTCGCGGTCATCGGGCTCGTGCTCACCGGATGCTCGAGCGGCAGCTCGGCGGACGACGACGCCAAGAGCGGCCAGGACAGCCGCGGACCCATCACCTACGTGCAGGGCAAGGACAACTCGAACGTCGTCCGCCCGCTGATCGCGAAGTGGAACAAGGCCCACCCGGACGAGAAGGTCACCTTCAAGGAACAGTCCGACCAGGCCGACCAGCAGCACGACGACCTGGTGCAGCACTTCCAGGCCAAGGACGAGAACTACGACGTCGTCGACGTGGACGTCGTCTGGACCGCCGAGTTCGCCGCGAAGAAGTGGCTCACGCCGCTCACCGGCGAGATGAAGCTCGACACCTCGAAGCTCCTGCCGTCGACGGTGAAGACCGCGACCTACAACGACACCCTCTACGCCGCGCCGCAGACCTCGGACGGCGCGCTGCTCTACTACCGCAAGGACCTCGTCAAGACGCCCCCCACCACGTGGAAGGAGATGATGGACGACTGCACGATCGCGAAGGCTGCCGGCATCGGTTGCTACGCGGGGCAGTTCGCGAAGTACGAGGGCCTCACCGTCAACGCGTCCGAGGCGATCAACGGCTCCGGCGGTTCGGTGCTCGGCAGCGACGGTGCTCCCGACGTCGACACCGACAAGGCGAAGGCCGGTCTGCAGAACCTGGTCGACGCGTTCCAGGACGGGAACATCCCGGCCGAGGCGATCACCTACCAGGAGGAGCAGGGCCGCACCGCGTTCGAGGACGGCAAGCTGCTGTTCCTGCGCAACTGGCCCTACGTCTACAGCCTCGCCAAGACCGACGGCTCGTCGAAGGTCAAGGACACCTTCGGCATCGCGCCGATCCCCGGTGCCGACGGCGTCGGAGCCTCGACGCTCGGTGGGCACAACGCGGCCATCAGCGTGTACTCGAAGCACAAGGCGACGGCGCACGACTTCCTCGAGTTCCTGACCTCGGACGAGACGCAGAAGTTCTTCGCGACCCAGGGCTCGCTCGCACCGGTCGTCGGTGACCTCTACACGGACCCCGAGCTGACGAAGCAGCTGCCCTACCTGCCGACGCTGCTCAAGTCGATCGAGTCGGCGGAGCCGCGCCCGGTCACGCCGTTCTACCCGGCCGTCACGAAGGCGATCCAGGACAACACCTACGCGGCGCTCAAGGGGTCGAAGTCGGTCGACGAAGCCATGAAGGACATGCAGGACGCCCTCAAGGCCGCGACCGACAGCGGGAGCTAGCGGCCGCACCGCGGCTTCCGCCGCACCTTCCGGACAGGAGGCCCGTGGCGGGTCCGCCACGGGCCTCCCCTCCGTCCCCACTTGCGTTCCGACACCCCCGGCAAGGAGGCCGACACGTGTCAGCAGCAACCGAGATCCCCGCAGCCGTCCCGAACCCGACGGGCACGGAACCGAAGCCCCAGCGGCGCAAGGGCGGGCTCAACGCCGAGCACGGCCGGTGGGCCGTGTACCTCATCGGCCCGACGATCGTGCTCCTGGCGGTCGTCATCGGGTACCCCGTGGTCAGCGCGGTCATCCAGTCGTTCCAGCTCGACCAGGGCCTCGACAAGGCGACCGGTCTGTTCGTCGAGGGCGGCTTCGCCGGCGTCACGAACTACGTGCACTGGCTCGGCCAGCGGTGCGGGGACGTCGCGTGCCCACCCGGCAACCTCGGCTCCCAGTTCTGGGTCGCCTTCGGGAACACGTTCTTCTTCACGATCGTGACCGTGGTCCTCGAGACCGTCATCGGTCTGTGGATGGCGATCATCATGAACCGCAACTTCAGGGGCCGCGCCCTCGTCCGCGCCGCCATCCTGGTGCCGTGGGCGATCCCGACCGCCGTCACCGCGAAGCTCTGGTACTTCATCTTCGACGCGAACGGCGTGCTCAACCACGTGATCGGGCACCAGGTCCTCTGGTTCTCCGACGAGTGGGCGTCTCGGTTCGCGATCGTCATCGCCGACACCTGGAAGACGACGCCGTTCATGGCGTTGCTGATCCTCGCGGGCCTGCAGCTCATCCCCGAGGACGTCTACGAGGCGGGGAAGATGGACGGCGCTTCGACGCTCCAACGCTTCTTCCTCATCACGCTGCCGCTCGTCCGGCCGGCCCTGATGGTCGCCATCCTGTTCCGTGTCCTCGATGCCCTGCGCATCTACGACCTCATCGCGATCATGACCGGCGGTGGTGGTGGTTCCGGGAACGCGACCGTGTCGCTGTCGGTGCTGGTCGTCGACCAGATCCGGCAGGGGTTCAACGCCGCATCCGCCCTGTCCACCATCACGTTCCTCATCGTCTTCATCGTCGCGTTCGTCTTCGTCCGGTTCCTCGGCGCGAACGTCGTGCAGACGCAGGCAGCCCAGCAGAAGGGTGAACTCAAGTGACCCTCGCAGCAGATCGTCCCCGCCGCACCACCGCGACCCGCGACCGGGCGACGGACCGTCCCGACGTGCGGGTCCGACGCGAGACGGGCCCGAAGCTCCGGACCGCCGTGCAGGCCGTCGTCATCGCCGTCTGGTGCCTCCTGCCGTTCTACTGGATGGTGGTCACGAGCTTCCGCGAGGTCGGGTACACGTTCGACGCCACCCCGTGGTTCACCCACGTGACCCTCGACAACTACGCGACCGCGTTCTCGACGGCACTGGGCAACCACCTCGGCCGAGCCCTCCTGAACAGCGTGTTCATCGGCGTCGCCGTGACCGTCATCGCCCTGCTCGTCGGCACCACGGCGGCGTACGCGCTGGCCCGGCTCGAGTTCCGCGGCAAGTCGTTCATCGCCGGTGCGATCCTGGCCGCGTCGATGTTCCCCGGTGTCGCCCTCATCTCGCCGCTGTTCCAGCTGTTCACCGACATCGGCTGGATGGGGTCGTACCAGGCACTCATCCTGCCGAGCATCTCGTTCGTGCTGCCCTTGACCGTGTACACGCTCGCGTCGTTCTTCCGCGAGATGCCGTGGGACCTCGAAGAGGCCGCCCGCATCGACGGGTGCACCCGGGTGCAGGCGTTCCGGCGGATCATCCTGCCGCTCGCGGCGCCCGCGGTGTTCACCACGGCGATCCTGGCGTTCATCTCGAGCTGGAACGAGTACCTCATCTCGTCGCAGCTCTCGAGCGACGCGACACAGCCGGTGACCGTGGCGATCGCCTCGTTCGCCGGGTCGCAGCCGCACCAGGAGCCCTACACGGCGGTGATGGCCGCCGGCACGATCGTCACGATACCGCTCGTGGTCCTCGTGTTGATCTTCCAGCGGCGCATCGTGGCGGGGCTCACCGCCGGCGGCGTGAAGGGCTGACGGCCATGGCCCAGCGCGGACCCACCCGTCCCACCGCCCACATCGAGGAATCGATCGGCTTCGTCGGCATGTTCGGCGTGCTGTTCCTCGGCGTCACGGTGTTCTGCGAGCTCACCGGGCGACCGGCACTCGGCTGGGCGCTCACCCTGCTGGTGTGCGTGCTCGGCGTCGTCGCCCTCGACCGCTGGCGGGTGCGGGTGCTCCGCCGGCACGCCGAGGTCGACGGTGTCGGTGCCACTCCCGCCATCGCTGGGTTCCGCACCGCGCGCGGCGACGACCACCGGCGCCGGCCACGACCCTCCGCGGACGGGCGGGTGCACCGGCACAGCGGGTGGGACGAGCTCGCACCAGCCGGTCGTCGAGCGCCGCACGGCGCCCGCCGGGCCGCAGCGGCCGTCGCGCACGCAACCCCCGGCACTGCGGCCGACCGACCGGCGGACGTGACGCACGGGACGGACGGCTGACGGGCCTCCCGGGTCGCACCGATGGGGATCCAGGAGATCGCGACCGTCACGGGGCTGTCGAAGTCGACGGTGTCGCGGGCGCTCCGCGGCATGTCGAACGTGGCCGACACCACGATCGACGAGGTGCGCCGGGTCGCCGACGAACTCGGGTACGTCCCGAGCTCGGCGGCGGCCGGTCTCGCCACCGGTCGTCAGCGCGCCGTCGGGGTGGTCGTGCCCGTCATCGACCGCTGGTTCTCCGTGAAGGCGCTCGGCGGTGTCGACGCGGAGCTCCGCCAGGCCGGGTACGACCTGGTCCTCTACAACCTCGGCGGCCCGGGCGGCGACCGCGACCGGGCGTTCCGACGCTCGATGCTGCGGCACCGCGTCGACGGCCTCGTCCTGCTCTCCCTGGTGCTCGACGCCACCGAACGGGCCGAGCTCGAACTCAGTCGGCACCCGATGGTCGTCATCGGCGGCCCGGCACCGGGCCTGCGGAACGTGGGCGTCGACGACCGCGAGGTCACCCGGGTCGCCGTCGAGCACCTGCACGGACTCGGGCACCGGCGGATCGCCTACGTGGGCGGCCAGGACGAGGCCGGCCTGAACGTCGCCGTGCCGCACCTGCGTCGGGACGGGTTCCTCGACGCGGTGCGGTCGGCGGGGTCCGCGGTGCCGGAACGGTGGTCCCTGGACGGCCGGTTCTCGTTCGCCGGTGGGACCGCCGCCGGGGCCGTGCTGTTCGCCGAGCCGGCGACCGCGCGACCGACGGCGGTGCTCTGCGCCTCGGACGAGATGGCCCTCGGCGTCCTGCTGGCCGCGCACCGAGCCGGCCTCGCAGTACCCGAGGCCGTGTCCGTGATGGGGATCGACGGCCACGAGTTCGGTGCCACCGTCGGACTCACCACCGTCGCGCAGGACCCGGTCGCCCAGGGGCGGACCGCGGCGCGGGCGGTGCTCGCCGAGGTCGACGGCGGTGTGGCCGGCCCGATCGCGGCGGCACCGGCGCACCTGGTCGCCCGCGCGTCGACGGGGCCGCCGCCGGGGTGAGGTCGGCGGCGCGTAGGTGGCGTGGGTGGCGTGGGCGTGGTCGACTCGGAACGACGTTCCGGATGTCGTGCGACAACGGCGGTGTCGATCCGAGTCGACGCAGCCCCAGCGGCCCTCCCTCGCTCGGCTCGGCGTAGCCTCGCCCGCATGGAGGTCACGAAACTCGAACACGCCTGCCAGATCATCACCGAGGGCAACACCCGCTTGGTGCTCGACCCGGGCAACTTCACCCGCCCGGTCGACGTCACGGGTGTCGTCGCCGTCGTCGTGACCCACGAGCACCCGGACCACGTCACGCCCGAACAGCTGCACCGGATCCTCGCCGCCGACCCCGACGCCGTGGTGTTCGGCCCCGAAGGCGTCCGCGCGGCGCTCGCCGACTCCGGCATCGCGGTCGAGGTCGTGACCGACGGCGACCACCGCACCGTCGGCCCGTTCGAGCTCTCCTTCCACGGCACCCGACACCAGCTCATCCACTCCTCGGTGCCGATCGTCGACAACACCGGCGTGCTCGTGAACGGCCGGCTGTTCCACCCGGGGGACTCATACACGGACCCGGGCGTCCCCGTCGAGGTCCTCGCAGCGCCCGTCGGGGCACCGTGGCTCAAGGTCGGCGAGATGATGGACGCCGTCGCCGCGATCGCGCCGTCCCGCGCGTACCCGATCCACGAGGCCACGCTCTCCGACATCGGCTACAACATGCACACGGGGCGGCTGCGCGAGGCCGTCGAACCCGCGGGGTCGCTCGTCGTGCTGCGGCCGGGGGAGTCGCTCACGATCTGACCGCGCGGGCGGACGGGAGGCCCGTGGCGGGCCCGCCCCGCGCCTCCCTTCCGAGGGGCGGTCGCGTCCACGGCCGCGCGACCGATGCGTGCGCATGTTGCGACAGACTGCGCGTCGTTCGACGGGTGTTTCGTCGCTCGATGCGCACGCAACGGATGCGTGTGCAGGTTGCGACAGAACGCGCGTCGTTCGACCGGTGTTCCGTCGGAATCTGCACGCGCAGCGAGCGCCGTATGCCGGGCGCAGCACGACGGCGCACCCGGGCGACACGCCCCGTTTTGGTACGGATGCAGGGCTTGTGCAATACTTGTCGAGTTGTCGGAACGGCCCCATCGTATAGCGGCCTAGTACGCTGCCCTCTCACGGCGGTAACGCGGGTTCGAATCCCGCTGGGGTCACCACAGGTGACATGCTCCGAGTCCGACAACAGCCGCGGCCCCATCGTATAGCGGCCTAGTACGCTGCCCTCTCACGGCGGTAACGCGGGTTCGAATCCCGCTGGGGTCACCAGCACACGAAACCCCCGCCGAGCTCCTGCTCTGCGGGGGTTTCGTCGTCCCCTCCGACAGGCGGTGTCGACCCGGCTCGGCATATGTGCGCATCCACAGACCGTCCAGGTGCGGGCGATCGCGGGCGCCGCGGGTGGGGCGGTACGCTGTCGACGTCGCCAGACCCGGCAGTGGGGCCTGCCGGACCCAACCGCGCACCAGCCGCCAACGGTCCCTATCCCGAACACCGCACGCGCGGAGCCGATCCGGCGTGCTCGGCGATAGGAGTACCGATGACCGATGAGCGCCCACCACACCTGCGATGGGGCTTCATCACCCTGGTCGCCCTCGGCGGCGCGATCGGGACCACCGTCCGCGCACTGCTCGCTGCGGCGTTCCCCGCACACGACGGCATCAGCTGGACCATCCTGGCGATCAACGTCGTCGGGGCGTTCTGCCTCGGGTTCCTGCTCGACGCGCTCGCACGCCGCGGCGCCGACGTCGGTCGTCGTCGCGCGGCCCGCCTGTTCGTCGGCACCGGCGTCCTGGGCGGCTTCACGACCTACAGCACGCTCGCGGACGACACCGCGCAGCTGCTCGACCTCGGCCGGTGGACGGCCGGCAGCGGGTACGCCCTGCTGTCGGTCGTGCTCGGACTCGCCGCGGTCGTCCTCGGTCTCTGGGTCGCCGCGGCCACCCGGCCCCGCACCCGCCCGGAACCGCTGCAGGATGCCCGATGAGCCCCGTCGAACTGCTCCTCGTCGCGGTCGGCGGGGGAGCAGGCGCCGCGCTGCGCTTCGTGCTCGACGGCCTCGTCAAGGGCCGCGTGGCCCGTTCGCGGTTCGCCGGGTTCCCGGTCGGCACGCTGCTCATCAACGTGTCCGGGTCGCTCCTGCTCGGCGTGCTGACGGGCCTCGGACAGGCCGGCACCATCCCCGCCTCGACGGTCGCGGTGCTCGGGACGGGCATGATGGGTGGGTACACGACGTTCTCGACGGCGAGCGTCGAGACCGTACAGCTCCTCCGATCCGGCAAGACCCGGCTCGCCGTCCTGAACGGCCTCGGGATGCTCGTCGTCTCGGTCGGCGCAGCTGCGCTCGGCCTCTGGATCGGAAGGAACTCATGACCTCGGAACGCCCCGGCGAACTCGTCCTCGTCCGTCACGGAGAGACGGAGTGGTCGAAGAGCGGGCAACACACCGGCCGCACCGACATCCCGCTCACCGACAACGGCGTCGAGCAGGCGAAGCGCGCAGGCCGGTACCTCGGGGACCGGTCGTTCGCGCTGGCGCTGTCGAGCCCGCTGCAGCGCGCCCGCGACACCGCACACCTGATCGGCGTCGAGCCGGAGCTCGACGAGGACCTGTACGAGTGGGACTACGGCGCGTACGAGGGCCTCACCACCCCGCAGATCAAGGTGCTGCGCCACGGACCGTGGGACCTGTGGACCGACGGCGTCCCCGCCGGCGACACTCCCGGTGAGAACGCTGCCGAGGTCCGGGTCCGCGTCGAGCGCATCCTGAACCGTGCCCGTCCGGTGCTCGCCGAGGGCCACGACGCCGTGTTCATCGCGCACGGCCACGTGCTGCGGGCGCTCGGCGCCGCGTGGATCCGGCTCGCACCGCAGGACGGTGCCGTGCTGAAGCTCGGCACCGCTTCGGTCAGCGTCCTGGGCTACGAGCACGGCCGCCCCGTCATCGACGCCTGGAACATCCAGCCGCGCGACTGACGCGCTGGTGGGGCGTCCGGTGCTCACGAAAGCGACAGACCCGCGGCACCCGGTGCGGTCCCGTCCGCGAGGGCGACAGACCTCCGCGGTTGTTCCGCAGCGATCTGTCGCTTTCGCAGGGCGCGGTGGTCGTGACCACGGACGGACGGGAGGCCCGTGGCGGCCCCGCCACGGGCCTCCCGTCCGTCGTCCGCGCCCGTTCCTTCCCCTGTCACGCGCGATGGCAGGCGGAATCGGGCATCCCTGGTCGGAAGGAATGACCAGGAACGCCCGGAACGACCGGGTGCGTCAGACCGTGCGGATCGCGCTCGTCGCACCGAGGGCACGGCCGCGCCGGCGCTCGATCGCACGCCCGACGAGCAGCAGCCCCACGCTGACCACGGCACCGAGCACGGTCTGCGCGATCCGGTCGAGCGCGAGCAGCTGGGGCGCCTCGGGCAGGCTCAGCCACGAGACCGCCAACGCAAGCGGGGTGAGGAACAGCAGGCACACGGCGTAGTTCCGGGCGACGAAGATCTCGGCGAAGAACTGCCCGACGACGGCCAGCACGACGATCCACCACGCCGACGGTTCGAGCAGCAGGACGCCGACCGCGACCACGGTGCCCCCGATCGTGCCGACCACACGCTGCCCGGCGCGGACGACGGTGTGCCGCTGCCGGATCGCCGGCAGCGTAGAAACCACCGCGATGACGGCCCAGTACGGGTGGCCGAGTCCGGGGATCGACTCCGCGACCGCACCGGCGACGAGTGACCCGACGACGTTGAGCCCGACGGTCTCCCACAGCGCCGGGGTCCCGAGGACCGCGAGCGAGCGGTGCTTGCGGTCGGCCAGCGGGCGGAACCGGTGCGGGGCGTGCGGGTGGAGCACCCGGCGGAGCACCGAACCGGACATCGCGACGAGCCAGGCCCAGACCACCGAGCACACGATGATCGTCGCGACGAGCGGGACGTCCGCCGGACGCATCGGGACGAGTGCGGACACGACGAACGCGAACACCGGGAAGATCGGCTGAGCGGGGATCGCCCGGAGCGCGGAGAGGGTGCAGACCGCGACCACCAGGACGACGACGAGACCCACGGCCTGCAGCCAGAGCGGCGACCCGACGAGCCCGACCCCGACGCCGGCGAACATGCAGAGCGTCTGCAGTGCACCCGCGACGCCGGTGGTGACGGCACGCTGCCGGTAGGGCTCGGTCGCACCGAAGATGGCGGTGAACCCGGCGAACATGGCGAAGGCGGCGTACCCGGGCATCCCGAGGGCGATGAGCAGCGCGAGCGGTGCGCCACCGGCGATCGCGGCGCGGGCCGCGCCCTCGAGGTTGATGGTCCGGGTCGAGTGCGCAGGTGTCGTCATGTCGTCCCCATCTTCCCACCGCGACAGGTGTCGGGGAGTCGCCCCGGGCCTCCAGGCCGCGCCGTCACGGGGTGACGGGCGTGCGACGGCGGGGTGACGGGCCCGCGACGGACGGGGTGCCGCATGTGCGACGGGCGGGGTGCCGCGCGTTGGTATACCAATGGTAGAGTCGCCTGATCGTGCCGCGGTCGCGGCGCAACGACGAGGACGAGGAGGGCCGGGCTCATGGGAAAGACGCTCGCCGAGAAGGTGTGGGACGACCACGTCGTGGTCAAGGGTGAGGACGGCAACCCCGACCTCCTCTACATCGACCTCCACCTCGTGCACGAGGTGACGAGTCCGCAGGCGTTCGACGGCCTGCGGCAGGCCGGTCGGCCGGTCCGTCGCCTCGACCTGACGATCGCGACCGAGGACCACAACACCCCCACGCTCGCCATCGACCGCCCCATCGCGGACCCGACGAGCCGGATCCAGATCGAGACCCTCCGTCGCAACTGCGAGGAGTTCGGCGTCCGCCTGCACTCCCTGGGTGACAAGGAGCAGGGCATCGTCCACGTGGTCGGCCCGCAGCTCGGCCTCACCATGCCCGGCATCACCGTGGTCTGCGGCGACTCGCACACCAGCACCCACGGGGCCTTCGGCGCGATGGCCTTCGGCATCGGCACGTCCGAGGTCGAGCACGTCCTCGCCACGCAGACCCTGCCGCTCAAGCCGTTCAAGACGATGGCGATCACGGTCGAGGGCACGCTGCGCCCCGGGGTGACGGCGAAGGACATCATCCTGGCCGTCATCGCGAAGATCGGCACCGGCGGCGGCCAGGGCTACGTGCTCGAGTACCGCGGCTCCGCGATCCGCGCGCTCTCGATGGAGGGGCGCATGACGATCTGCAACATGTCGATCGAGGCCGGTGCCCGCGCCGGCATGGTCGCCCCCGACCAGACGACCTACGACTACGTGCAGGGCCGCGACCACGCCCCGACCGGTGCGGACTGGGACGACGCCGTCGCCTACTGGGAGACCCTCGCCACCGACGACGACGCCGTGTTCGACGCCGAGGTGTTCATCGACGCCGACGACCTCGAGCCCTTCGTCACCTGGGGCACGAACCCCGGCCAGGGCGTCTCGCTGTCCGAGAACGTGCCGGACCCGTCGAGCTACAGCGACCCCAACGACCAGGCCGCAGCACGCCGAGCCCTGGGGTACATGGACATCACCGCCGGCACCCCGATGAAGGACATCGCCGTCGACGCGGTGTTCATGGGGTCCTGCACGAACTCGCGCATCGAGGACCTGCGGGCCTTCGCGTCGATCATCAAGGGCCGCACCAAGGCCGACGGCGTCCGGGTGATGGTCGTGCCCGGCTCCGCCCGCGTCCGGCTCGAGGCCGAGGCCGAGGGGCTCGACAAGGTGTTCACCGAGTTCGGCGCCGAGTGGCGGTTCGCCGGCTGCTCGATGTGCCTCGGCATGAACCCGGACCAGCTGGCACCGGGGGAGCGCTGCGCGAGCACCTCGAACCGCAACTTCGAGGGGCGCCAGGGCAAGGGCGGCCGTACGCACCTGGTCTCGCCGCTCGTCGCCGCGGCCACCGCGGTGCGCGGCACGCTGTCGAGCCCGTGGGACCTGGAGACCGACGACGAGATCGCGGCGGCGACGTCCGCCACCGCCACCGAGGGGACCTTCTGATGGACAAGATCACCACCGTCACCGGCATCGCGGCCCCGCTCAAGCGGTCCAACGTCGACACCGACCAGATCATCCCCGCGGTCTACCTGAAGCGCGTCACGAAGACCGGCTTCGAGGACGCCCTGTTCTCCGGGTGGCGCCAGGACCCCGACTTCGTCCTCAACCAGGAGCGCTACCAGGGCGCCCGCGTCCTGATCGCCGGCCCCGACTTCGGCACCGGGTCGTCCCGCGAGCACGCCGTCTGGGCGCTCCGTGACTTCGGCTTCTCGGTCGTGATCTCGCCCCGGTTCGCGGACATCTTCCGGGGCAACGCCGGCAAGCAGGGCCTGGTCACCGCGATCGTGACCGAACCGGAAGTCGAGCGGCTGTGGGCCGTCATCGAGGCGAACCCGGGCGTCGAGGCGACGGTCGACCTCGTGACGCAGCGCGTGTCGCTGGGGGATGTGGACGTCCCCTTCGAGATCGACGCTTACACTCGTTGGCGGTTGATGGAAGGGCTCGACGACATCGGGCTCACCCTCCGTGACGAGACCTCGATCACGGAGTTCGAATCCCGCCGCTCCAGTTGGCGGCCGAAGACATTGCCGGTGAAGTAGTGAACTCTCTCGTACAGGACGCAGCGGCCGCAGGGGCGCGCGTGGGCCTCACGTCGGACGAGATCGTCATCCGCGGGGGCAAGCCCCTCGTGGGGCGCATCGAGGTCCGTGGGGCGAAGAACCTCGCGACCAAGGCCATGGTGGCGTCGCTGCTCGGTGACACCCCGTCGATCCTCCGTGACGTGCCGGACATCTCCGACGTCAAGGTGGTCCGCGGGCTGCTCGAGGTGCACGGCGTGCGCATCACCGATCCGGCACGAGGCGAGCTCATCCTCGACCCGTCGCGCGTCGAGTCGGCGCACTTCGCCGAGATCGACGCCCACGCCGGCTCGAGCCGCATCCCGATCCTGTTCTGCGGCCCGCTGCTGCACAAGCTCGGCGAGGCGTTCATCCCCGACCTCGGCGGCTGCCGCATCGGCGACCGCCCGATCGACTTCCACCTCGACGCGCTCCGCGCCATGGGCGCGGTCGTCGACAAGCAGGTCAACGGCATCCACCTGACGGCCCCGGACGGCCTGACCGGCGCCTCCATCGAGCTGCCGTACCCGAGCGTCGGCGCCACCGAGCAGGTCCTGCTCTCGGCGACCCTCGCCAAGGGCGTCACGGAGCTGCGGAACGCCGCGATCGAGCCCGAGATCATGGACCTCATCGCGATCCTGCAGAAGATGGGCGCCATCGTCTCGGTCGAGCCGAACCGCGTCATCTTCATCGAGGGTGTCGAGTCGCTCCGCGGCTACACGCACCGTGCGATCAACGACCGCAACGAGGCCGCGAGCTGGGCCTCCGCAGCGCTCGCCACCAACGGCGACATCTTCGTCGAGGGTGCGAACCAGCAGGAGCTCATGACGTTCCTCAACGTCTTCCGCAAGGTCGGCGGCGGGTTCGACATCCAGGAGGACGGCATCCGGTTCTACCGCGAGCTGGACACCCTGAAGCCCGTCGTCATCGAGACCGACGTGCACCCCGGCTTCATGACGGACTGGCAGCAGCCGCTCGTCGTCGCGCTGACGCAGGCCGACGGCCAGAGCATCGTGCACGAGACCGTCTACGAGAACCGCTTCGGCTTCACCGACGCCCTGAACGAGATGGGTGCCGACATCGTCGTGCACAAGGAGGGGCTCCCCGGCCACGACCGCCGTGTCGCCCGCCGACCGTTCGAGCAGGCCGCCGTCGTCACCGGGCCCACGAAGCTGCACGCCGCGAACGTCCGCGTCCCCGACCTGCGCGGTGGCTTCAGCCACCTCATCGCGGCGCTGACCGCCGAGGGCGAGTCGCACATCACCAACGTCGGCATCATCAGCCGCGGCTACGAGCACTTCATCCCGAAGCTGCGCAAGCTCGGCGCCGACTTCGACTTCGCTGGGTAGGCACCGTGCGGGCTGAAGGAAAGGGTGACGGTCTGGAGGCCCGTGGCGGCTCCGACGCGCAGGTAGCGACCGGCGTCCCAGTGCGTGGGCGCCGGTGGCGCCGCGGCGAGCTGAACACCGCGTTCCGCATCGTCGCCTCCATCGTCATCCCGACGTTCCGGTTCTCGGCGCGCTACCACTGGCACGGCCCGAACCGCCTGCCGGCGGAGGGCGCGTTCGTGCTCGCGCCGAACCACTTCACGAACATCGACCCGCTGGTCGTGGGCACCGCCGTGTACATCTCGAAGCGGGCGCCGCGGTTCCTGGCGAAGGCGTCGCTGTTCACGGTCCCCGTGGTCGGCAAGCTCATGTCCGGCATGGGGCAGATCCCGGTCGAACGCTCCGGCCGGACGCGTCTGAGCGACCCGCTCGGCGGCGGCCGGTCGCTCGTCGAGCAGGGCGGGGCGATCATCGTCTACCCCGAGGGCACGCTCACGCGCGACCCGGACCTGTGGCCGATGCGCGGCAAGACGGGCGCGGTCCGGATCGCGCTCGAGAACGACGTCCCGATCATCCCGATGGCCCACTGGGGCACGCAGAACATCATGGCGCGGTACGGCAAGAAGCTCCGGCTGTTCCCGCCGTCGCGCGTCGACGTGATCATCGGCGACCCGGTCGACCTGTCGGCGTACCGCGGTCGGCCGATCGACCAGCAGATGCTCGGCGAGGCCACCGAACTCGTCATGCGCGAGATCACCGCGCTGCTCGAGGTGCTCCGTGGTGAACGGGCACCCGCGACCCGCTGGGACCCGGCGGCGAACAACCAGAAGGAGACCGGCCGGTTTGAGTGACCTCCGCCCCCACGACGACCGACCCGACCCCGCTGCGGCGGCTCCCGGGGCCTTCGACACCGCTGCGATCCGGGTGGTCATGCAGTCGACCGACAAGCCCCGGGTGGCCGTCATCGGTGCCGGCAGCTGGGGCACCACGTTCGCGAAGGTGCTGGCCGAGGGCGGTGCGTCCACCGTGGTGTGGGCAAGGCGCCCCGAGGTCGCCCGCGAGATCACCGAGACCAAGCGCAACTCGGACTACCTGCCCGGCATCAACCTGCCGCGCACGCTGACCGCCTCGACGTCCCTCGAGCGCGTGCTCGACGGTGCCTCGCAGGTGTACGTCTCGGTGCCCTCGCAGACCCTGCGATCGAACCTCGCCGCGATCCGCGAGCTGCTGCCCGCCGACGTGCCGGTCGTCAGCCTGATGAAGGGCGTCGAGAAGAGCACGGGGCTGCGGATGAGCGAGGTCCTGCTGCAGGGCCTCGGCATCGACCAGGACCGCATCGCCGTGGCCAGCGGGCCGAACCTGGCGCTCGAGATCGCCCGCCGGCAGCCGACCGCCGCCGTGGTGTCGTCGTCCTCGCTGGAGACCGCCACCGACGTCGCCGCCGTCGCGACGAACCCGTACTTCCGGTCGTTCATCAACACCGACGTCATCGGCACCGAGTTCGGCGGCGTGCTGAAGAACCTCATCGCCGTGGCGATCGGCATCGTCGACGGGGTCGGCTACGGCGAGAACACCAAGGCCTCGATCATCACCCGCGGCCTGGCCGAGATGACCGACTTCGCGGTGTCGCTCGGTGCGCAGTCGTCCACGCTGTCCGGGCTCGCGGGCCTCGGCGACCTCATCGCCACGTGCCAGTCGCCGCTGTCGCGGAACAACACCGCCGGGCGGCTGCTCGGTCAGGGCTACCGGTTCGACGAGGTCGTCCGCCAGATGAACCAGACGGCGGAGGGGCTGGCCTCGGTCGCCCCGATCCTCGAGCTGGCCGCGGCGAACGGTGTCGACATGCCCATCGTCAGCCAGGTCGGCGAGGTCCTCGCCGGTAGGCTCGATCCGCGCAACATCGCGCCGCACCTCACCGAGACCGACGAGCCGCAGGGCGAGTGACCGGTCCCGCACCGAGTCACGAAGGGACTCCCGTGCCCACGATCCCCGAGGGAACCCCCATGCCCAGGACCACCGTCGCCGTGCTCTTCGGCGGTCGATCGAGCGAGCACGAGATCAGCTGCGTGACCGCAGGCGGCATCATGGACGTCGTCGACCGGTCCGAGTACGACCTGGTGCCGATCGGGATCACCCAGGACGGTGCCTTCACGCTGCAGTCCGACGACCCGGCGCAGTGGACGATCCGCGACGGCGCGCTGCCGACCGTGGCCGACAACGGCACGCGGATCGCGTTCCCGACGTCCCCGGCCACGAACGAACTCGTCGTGTCGCACCCCGACGGCACCGTCACCGCGATCCCGGTCGACGTGGTGTTCCCGATCCTGCACGGCCCCTTCGGTGAGGACGGCACGATCCAGGGCCTGCTCGAGATCGCCGGGCTGCCCTACGTCGGCGACGGCGTGCTCGCGAGCGCCCTGGCGATGGACAAGCACGTCGCCAAGGCCGTGCTCGAGCACGCCGGGCTGCGGGTCGCCCCGTGGACCACGGTGCTCCGCCGGCAGTGGGCGGCCGACCCGGTCGACGTCGCCGAGACGGTCGCGGCACACGGCTGGCCGCTGTTCGTCAAGCCGGCCCGAGCGGGATCGAGCATGGGCGTCTCGCGCGTCGACGACCCCTCGCAGCTGGGTGCCGCCATGGACCTGGCGTTCGAGCACGACTCCAAGGTCATCATCGAGCCGCGGGTGATCGGCCGCGAGGTCGAGGTGGCCGTGCTCGAGGGGCGCGACGGTGCGCCGCGGACGAGCCTGCCCGGCGAGATCGTGGTGGCCGAGGACGGCTTCTACGACTTCGCCTCGAAGTACCTGGGCGGCGACGAGTCGCTCCTCTGCCCGGCCCCGCTGACCGAGGCGCAGACCGACGAGATCCGCTCGATCGGCGCGCGCGCGTTCGAGGCCATCGGCGGTTCGGGCCTGGCCCGTGTCGACTGCTTCCTGACCGACGACGGCTTCGTCGTGAACGAGGTCAACACGATGCCGGGCTTCACGCCGCTGTCGATGTACCCGCGCTGCTGGGCGGCGTCGGGCGTGTCCTACGGCGAGCTGGTCACCGAGCTCATCGAACTGGGTCGCGCCGCCGTCCGCTGACCAGGTCGGTCAGCCCTGCACGTCCGCCGGGTCGAGGCACTCGTGTCCGTCCTTCGGCAGCGACGACACGGCGTCGGACAGCTCCTGCACGACCGACGTGGTCTTCGTCGAGTCGACGACGACCTGCACGGCCGGCGACCGTCCGAACGTGGTGAAGACGACCTGGTCGCCGCGGTCGTCGCGGATCCAGTCGACGCCGCCCTGCGAGAAGCACGGCAGGTCGGACACGGTGGGCACGGCGACGCCGCAGTGGTAGATCGCCACCTCGGGGTCGCCCCAGGCCGCCGTGGCCTGTGCGTTCGTGTTCCGCAGGTCGAACTTGGAGCCCACGGTCGCGGGCAGTCGGACCTGCACGGCGGCACACGCTGCGGCGTCGGCCGACGGCGCTGCGGTCATCGAGACGGCGTTCGTGCACCCGGTCAGCCCGGCGGCGAGGGTGATCACGACCCCGACGATCGCGAGGGTCCGAGGGGTGCGGCGCGCGGTGTCCATCGCCGTCCAGGCTACCGTTCTCGTGTGGACGCGACGGACGACGCCTGGACCGGACCGACGGTGGGGGAGCTCGGCGAACTCGTCGTCCTCGACCGGATCACGAGCCGCCTGCCGACCGGGACGCCGATCCTCGGCCCCGGTGACGACTGCGCGGTGGTGGCAGCACCCGACGGTCGGTTCGTCGTCACGACCGACATGATGGTCCACGGTCCGGACTTCCGGTGGGCATGGTCGTCGCCGACGGACGTCGGGTGGAAGGCCGCCGCCACGAACCTCTCCGACGTCGCGGCGATGGGTGCGGTGCCGAGTGGCCTCGTGATCGCCCTGGCCGCGCCGCAGGACACCCCCGTCGCGGTCCTCGAGGGCATCGCCGACGGCTTCCGGCTCGCCGTCGACGCGCTCGCGCCGGGGTGCGGGGTGGTCGGTGGGGACCTCTCCACCTCGGCCACGTTCACGGTCACCGTCACCGCCTTCGGGGACCTGCGCGGCCTCGCACCCGTGCTGCGGTCGGGCGCCGGGGTCGGTGACGTGCTCGCGGTGTCCGGCGAGACGGGTCGTGCCGCACGTGGGCTGTCCCGGCTGTTCCGCGACGGCGTGGACGACCGGGGCGAGCCGGACCGCGCAGCGACCGTGACGAGCGGCGCCGACACGGACCCCGACGTCGGACGGCAGCGTCGCCCGGTACCGCCGATCGCCGACGGCCCGCTCGCCGCGCAGACGGGGGCCACCGCGATGCTCGACCTGTCGGACGGCCTGGCGATCGATGCCGGCCGGATGGCACGCGCGAGCCGCGTCACGCTGGAGATCGACGCCGAGGCCGAACTCGACGACGCCGCGCTGCACGGCGGCGAGGACCACGGACTCCTCGCCACGTTCCCGGCCGACGTCGTCCTGCCCGGGGGCTTCCGCCGCATCGGCGTCGTGCGGGAGCGTGGCGACGCAGACCTGTTGCGCGCCGGCTCCCCGGTGCCGACGACCGGCTGGGACCCCTACGCCGACTGGGACGGCGCCGCCGGCTGACCCGGCTGACCCGATCCGGTCGGTGCAGGACCGTGTTGCGACAGGACACGCGTCGTTCGACACGTGCACTGTCGCAGAGCGCGTGCACAGGCGCACCGCGCCTCAGTCGGCGGCGACGGCCTCCCACGCGACGGTCTCGCCGTAGCTGCGCTTGCTGAACGGCGCGAGCCCCGTCGGCCAGGTGGGTTCGGGGGAGCGCTTGCTCCGCTCGACCACGACGACGGCGTCGGGAGTCAGCTTCGGCGCCAGCGCCTCGAGCACCTCGGCGAGCTCGTGCTCCGTGACGTCGTAGGGCGGGTCGATGAACACCAGGTCGAAGGTGCGGACGGTTCCGCGCAGGTACCCGAGCACGGGCTGCGGCTGCACGTCGATCCGGACACCGGGGATCCGCTGCTGCACCGCCTTCGCGTTCGCCCGGCACGCCTGCGCCGCTGCGGACGCCCGGTCCACCAGGACCACCTCGACGGCCCCGCGCGATGCCGCTTCGAGCCCGAGCGCGCCCGTGCCCGCGTACAGGTCGGCCACCGACGTGTCCTCGACCAGTCCCCGCGCCTCGAGCGACGAGAACAGCGCCTCACGCACGCGGTCGCTCGTCGGCCGGGTGCCGGACTTCGGCACGCGGAGCGTCAGGGAGCCGGCGGCGCCGGCGATGATGCGGGTCATGCAGCCACCGTATCGGCCCGGCGGGTCCGTTCCGGCGTTCTCCACAGGCCCGTTCGGGAGGCGCGGGTGGGGTCGGTCGTGCCCGGTACCGTTGGACCGTGGTCACCTCCGGAACCCCCGCTGCGCCGGCCGCGCCCGACCTCGGTCCGGCGCCGCTCGACGCGCGGCTCGCGAACGTCCTCGGCGGTCGGACGGCGACCGCGATCGAGAAGGCCTTCGGCTACCGCACGGTGGGGGAGTTCCTCGAGCACGCGCCGCGTCGGTACGCCGAGCGTGGTGCGCTGACGGCCCTCGACTCGCTCGCGATCGGCGAACCGGTCACCATCGTGGCCGAGGTGGTCGACGTCCGCGAACGCACGATGCGCGCGCGTCGTGGCTCCATCCTCGAAGCGAAGATCGGTGACGGCAAGGGGCTGCTCACCCTGACGTTCTTCAACCAGGGATGGCGCACGAAGGACCTCGTGCCCGGCGCCCGCGGCATCTTCTCCGGCAAGGTCAGCGACTACCGCGGTGCCCGGCAGCTCGCCCACCCGGACTACGAGCTGTTCGACCCGGACGACCCACGGGCCACCGCCGACCCCGGTTCCGACGAAGCGATCCGGTGGTCGCGCCAGCCGATCCCGATCTACCCGGCGACGGCCTCGCTCACCTCGTGGCAGATCGCGAAGTCCATCGGCATCGTCCTCGACACCCTGCCGGACCTGCCCGACCCCGTGCCCGCGTCCGCGCGGTCCCGGCTCGACCTCGTGCCGTTCCGCCGGGCTCTCGAACTGCTGCACCGCCCCGAGAAGGTCGCCGACTTCAAGCGCGCGCAGGACGCCCTGCGCTACCGCGAGGCGTTCGTGCTGCAGACCGCCCTGGTGCAGCGCCGGATCGCGGCCCGTCGCACCGCGGCGACGCCGCGCGTGGCCGCTCCCGGTGGCATCCTCGAACGCTTCGACGCCACCCTGCCCTTCACGCTGACCGACGACCAGCGTGCCGTCGGTGCCGACATCGACCACGACCTCGCCCGTACCTGGCCCATGCACCGCCTGATCCAGGGTGAGGTCGGTTCCGGCAAGACCCTCGTGGCGATCCGGGCCATGCTCACCGTGGCCGAGTCCGGCGGGCAGTCCGCGCTCATCGCCCCGACCGAGGTGCTCGCGGCGCAGCACCTGCGGTCCATCGTGAAGTTCCTCGGTCCGGACCTGGCGGCCGAACTCCGACCGGTGATCCTGACGGGGTCGCAGTCCACCGACGAACGCCGTCGTGCCCTGCTCGCCGCGGTGTCGGGCAGCTCACGGCTGGTCGTCGGCACCCACGCCCTCCTGGGCGACCGGGTGGACTTCGCCGAGCTCGGACTCGTGGTGGTCGACGAGCAGCACCGCTTCGGCGTCGAGCAGCGCGAGGCCCTCCGCACCAAGGGCACGACCCCGCCGCACGTGCTCGTGCTCACGGCCACACCGATCCCGCGCACCGTCGCGATGACCGTGTTCGGCGACCTCGACGTCTCGACCATCACGGGCATGCCGTCGGGGCGTGCCGGCGTCGAGACCTTCACCGTCCCGCTGGCGGAGCACCCCGGCTGGGAGCCCCGGATCTGGTCGCGGATGGCCGAGGAACTCGCGAAGGGCCGGCAGGCGTTCGTCGTCTGTCCGGCCATCGACGACGCCCACACCGAGGACGACGGGGAGCCGGAACCCGCCGAGGCCGAGGCCGACGCCCCGAAGCGCGCTCCTGCGACCGTCCTCGCCACGGCCGAGCGGATGCGCACCATGCCCGCGCTCGAGGGGCGCTCGATCGCGGTCCTGCACGGCCGGATGACCGCCGACGAGAAGGACCGCGTGATGACGTCCTTCGCCGCCGGTGACCTCGACGTCGTCGTGGCCACGACCGTGATCGAGGTCGGGGTCGACGTGCCGAACGCGGCGATGATGGCGGTCCTCGACGCCGACCGGTTCGGTGTCTCGCAGCTCCACCAGCTGCGCGGTCGCATCGGCCGTGGGCAGTGGGCCGGTGTCTGCCTGCTCGTCACCACGGCCGAGCTCGAGACCACCTCGCGTGAGCGCGTCGACGCGGTGGCCGCCTCGGACGACGGCTTCGAGCTCGCCCGGATCGACCTCGAGCTCCGACGCGAAGGCGACGTCCTGGGTGAACGGCAGTCCGGTGGGCGGTCCTCGCTCAACCTGCTCCGGGTGGTCGAGCACGCGGACCTCATCGTCGACGCGCGCGAAGAAGCCGAGCGGGTGCTCGAACCCGACCCGGAGCTCGAGGGTTCGCCGGCCCTCCGTGACGCGCTCGCCCGGCGCCTCGACGAGTCCGACGCGGCGTTCCTCGGCAAGAACTGACCCGGGGGCACGACGGCGCGCGCGGTATCGTCGCTGCCATGGCGCAGATCGCGGTGGTCCCCGGTTCCTTCGACCCCGTCACCCTCGGGCACCTCGACGTCATCGGCCGCGCGGCCGGGCTCTTCGACGAGGTGCACGTCCTCGTGGTGCACAACCCCGACAAGAAGCCGGCGATGTTCGAGGCGGTCGACCGGGTCCGGCTCATCCGGGACTCGCTGGTCGAGGTCGGCGCGCCCGGGACGGTCACGGTCGGCGAATGGACGTCGGGCCTGCTGGTCGACTACTGCCGACAGGTCGGCGCGAAGGTCCTGGTGAAGGGCGTGCGGTCCGGCGAGGACGTCGCGTACGAGACCCCGATGGCCATCATGAACCGCCACCTGGCCGACGTCGAGACGGTGTTCCTGCTGCCCGAGGCGTCACGGGCGCACGTGTCGAGCTCGCTCATCCGCCAGGTGTCGTCCCTCGGCGGCGACGTCACGCCCTACGTGCCGAAGACCGTCGCGGACGCCCTCGCGGCCCGCTGAGCGTCCCCGGGGCGGCATCGCGTCCGGACACGCCTGTCGCCACCTCGACTCTCGGCCTGGATCGCGCTAGGCTTGTCGATCGTGTCTTCCCCCGTGAACAGCCCCTACGCCCTGCGCGTGCGCGACCTCGCGCACCGGCCGGGCGAGATGCGCGAGCACTCGCTCGACATCGAGGTGCCCGACGCGATGGGGGCCGGTCTGATCGCCGTCCGCCAGGGTGCGGAACTGCGGATCGACGTCAAGCTCGAAGGCCTGCACGAGGGCGTCCTCGTGTCCGGGCACGCTTCAGCCGACGCCGCGGGGGAGTGCTCGCGCTGCCTCATCGACATCAGCGAACCGATCGAGGTCGATTTCGCCGAGCTGTTCGCGTATGATGCCTCGGAGGATTTCGACTTCTTCGTTCGCGATGACCACGTGGACACCGAACAGGTCGTTCGAGATGCGGTGGTGCTGTCGCTGCCGTTCCAGCCGGTCTGCCGACCGGACTGCCCAGGACTCGACCCGGTGACGGGTGAGCGTCTGGCCGACCTCGGCGAGCAGCCCGCTCGTCAGGTGATCGACCCCCGGTGGGCAGCGCTCAGCGGGATCGCTCTCGACGACAGTGCTGCAGGATCCACCGACGGTGACACCACCGCACCGAAGACCACCGAGGGCGAGGAGCGGGCCGAGACCGAGTAGGTCCCGACACCGCCAGCCCCCGTTCCGACCACCGACCAACCGAAAGAGATTCACCATGGCCGTTCCCAAGCGCAAGCAGTCCCGTGCGAACACGCACGCCCGTCGTTCGCAGTGGAAGGCCACGCCGATCCAGCTCGTGAAGACGATCGAGAACGGTCAGGTCACCTACAGCCTCCCGCACCGCGCGAAGGTCGTCGAGGACTCGGCCGGCACGCCCCTGTACATGGAGTACAAGGGCCGCAAGGTCGCCGACGTCTGATCGGACCGAACGCATGACGACAACGTCCGGCGCTGCGGGGTCTCGCCCCGCGGGGCCGGACGTCGTTCGTCTGCAGGGCATCCTCGGGGTCGACATCGACCTCGAGCTGCTCCAGCTCGCCCTGACGCACCGTTCCTACGCCTACGAGCACGGCGGCATCAAGCACAACGAGCGCCTCGAGTTCCTCGGGGACTCGATCCTCGGCCAGGCCGTGACCGTGAAGCTCTACCGGTCGTTCCCCGACCTCGACGAAGGCGACCTCGCCAAGCGTCGAGCGAGCCTGGTGTCGACCGTGGCGCTGGCCGAGATCGCCCGGATGATCGGGCTCGGCCGCTACCTGCGCCTCGGCAAGGGCGAGGAACAGACCGGTGGGCGCGACAAGTCGTCGATCCTGGCCGACACGGTCGAAGCCGTGATCGGCGCGACGTACCTGTCGGCCGGCCCCGACCCGGCCACCGAGCTCGTGCTCCGTCTGGTCGAGCCGCTCATGATCGACCCGGACCGCTTCGGCGCCGCGATGGACCCGAAGACGAGCCTGCAGGAGCTCGCCTCGAGCCGCTCGCTCGGCAACCCGGCGTACCGCGTCACCGAGACCGGCCCGGACCACGACAAGACCTTCACGGCCACGGTCGTCCTGCAGGGCGAGGACATCGCCACCGGCACCGGGTCGAGCAAGAAGGCAGCCGAGATGGCCGCCGCGCTCGACGCGTGGACGCGGCTGTCCGGTCGAGCGGCCTGACCGCGTGCCCGAACTCCCCGAGGTCGAGGTCGTCCGCGCCGGCCTCGAACCCGCCGTCAGCGGCGCGCGGGTCCTGCACGTCGACGTGGTCGACGACCGTGCCCTGACCCGGCACGACGGCCCCGCCGAGGACTTCGCCGACCGACTGACCGGTCGCACCATCGCCGCCGCCGTCCGCCGGGGCAAGTTCCTCTGGATGCCGCTGCAGCCCGAGCACGACGGGGACCGCCCCGAGGCACTCGTCGCCCACCTCGGCATGAGCGGGCAGATCCTGCTGGGCCGTGGTCGGCAGGCGGCGAAGCACCGGCGGATCCTCATCGACGTGCAGCCCGCGGGCACCGACCGTGCGGGTGCGCCGGAACCCCCGGTGGAGCTCGAGTTCGTCGACCAGCGCACGTTCGGTTCGATGGCGATCGACGCGATGGTGCCGACGATCGACGGTGCTCCCGCCGGGTTCGGCGGGCAGGTCGACGCGACCGACCCCGACGCCGTGTGGCGCCGCTGGGTGCCCGGCCAGGTGTCGCACATCGCGCGTGACCCACTCGATCCCGCGTTCGACGACGACCGGTTCACCGCGATGGCCCGGAAGCGCTCGAGCGGCATCAAGCGGGTGCTGCTCGACCAGGGTGTCGTGAGCGGCATCGGCAACATCTACGCCGACGAGTCGCTGTGGGCGGCGAAGCTGCACTACGACCGCGCCGCCGACCGGCTCACCCGCGCCGACCTGCGACGCCTGCTCGACGAGGTCCGCGCCATCCTGCGCCGGGCGCTCGAGGACGGAGGCACGAGCTTCGACGCCCAGTACGTCAACGTGAACGGGCAGTCCGGGTACTTCTCGCAGCGCCTGAACGTCTACGGCCAGCAGGGCAAGCCGTGCCCCCGCTGCGGCACCACGATCGTCCGCGAGGCCTTCATGAACCGGTCGAGCCACATCTGTCCCGTGTGCCAACCGCGTCCCCGTGCCCGCACGCGTTAGCCTGACGCCAACCTGAGCATCCGGAGACCGCATGTACTTGAAGAGCCTGACCATCAAGGGGTTCAAGTCCTTCGCGCAGCCGACGACGTTCGCGTTCGAGCCGGGCGTGACGTGCATCGTCGGCCCGAACGGCTCCGGCAAGTCGAACGTGGTGGACGCCCTGGCCTGGGTGATGGGGGAGCAGGGGGCGAAGACCCTGCGCGGCGGCAAGATGGAGGACGTCATCTTCGCCGGCACCTCCACCCGCGGTCCGCTCGGTCGCGCCCAGGTGCTGCTGACCATCGACAACAGCGACGGCCTGCTGCCGATCGAGTACTCCGAGGTGACGATCGCGCGCACACTGTTCCGCAACGGCGGCAGCGAGTACGCCATCAACGGTGAGAACTGCCGACTGCTCGACGTGCAGGAGCTGCTGAGCGACACCGGCCTGGGCCGTGAGATGCACGTGATCGTCGGGCAGGGGCAGCTCGACAAGGTGCTGCACGCCACGCCGGAGGACCGCCGCGGCTTCATCGAGGAGGCCGCGGGGATCCTGAAGCACCGCCGCCGCAAGGAGAAGACCCTCCGCAAGCTCGACGCGATGCAGACCAACCTGACCCGCTTGTCCGACCTGGCCGGTGAGATCCGGCGGCAGCTGAAGCCCCTCGGGCGACAGGCCGAGGTCGCGCGCAAGGCCCAGTCGGTCGCCGCGGTCTTCCGCGACGCCAAGGCCCGCATCCTGGCCGACGACGTGGTGCGCCTGCGCCGCGAGCTGCACGACCACCAGGAGGTCGAGGCCGGCCGCAAGTCCGAGCGCATCGTCCTGACCGAACGGCTCGACCAGACCCGGGTGCGCCAGCAGCACGTCGAGCAGAGCATGGTCGGCGACGACGTCGACCGCGCCCGCACCGTCGTGCACCGGCTCGAGAGCGTGCAGGAGCGCCTCCGCGGCCTGTCGAGCCTGGCGAACCAGCGCCTGATGTTCCTGGCGCAGCAGGCCGACGCCCCGCAGCAGGGCCCGACCGTCACCCAGGAGCAGGTGGACGGGGTCCGCGCCGAGGCCGATCGCCTCGCGGCCCGTGCCGACGAGATGCAGGGCGGCTCGGCGACGACGGCCCGTGCCGTGCAGGACGCCCGGGTCGCCCTCGACGCCCTCGACGAGCGGATCGCCGCGCAGGCCGCCCGGGTCTCGCAGCACGACCTCGAGGCGCAGCGGCTCGCCAGTGCCGTTGACGTCGCGCGGTCGAAGCGCGGTTCCGCCGTCGCCGACCGTGAACGGCGGGAGCGGGCTCTCGCCGAGGCCGGGGAGCGTGCCGAGCGTGCTGCGGCGGCCCTCGCCGAACTCGGGGTCGACCCGTCCGAAGGTGTCGACGAGGCCGCACTCGCGCAGACCCTCGAGCAGGCGCGTGCCGAGCTCGAACGGGCACAGAGCGCGCGCGACGAGCAGCGCGACCGGCTGCACGCCCTCGAACGCGAGCGGGACGCCCTGGACGCCCGGGTCACCGCGCTCGGCATGTCGATCGAGGTCCGTGACGGCTCGCAGGCCCTGATCGACGCCGGCCGCGCGGGCATCGTCGGTCGCCTGGCCGACAGCCTGACCGTGTCGCCCGGGTTCGAGGCCGCGATCGCCACCGCGCTCGAGGGCATCGCCGACGCCGTGCTCGCCGACGGCCGCGGTGTGGCGCTCGACGCCGTCGACCACGCCCGTGCCGCTGACCTCGGCCGGATCGACGTCGTCGTCGCGGACGCCGCGCCCGTCTCCACCGCTCTGCCCGCGACCCTGCCGGCCGGCGTCCGCCGTGCCACCGACCTGGTGCAGGGACCGCCGGCGCTCGCGTCGATCCTGCGCGACACGCTGGTCGCGGAGACCGACGACCTCGACCTGGAGGCGGTGCTCACCGCCGCCCCGCAGGCCACGGTGGTCACGCGGTCCGGCGACCTCGTCCGTGCGGTCCGCGTGACCGGCGGCGGGGAACGCGTGACCTCGCGCATCGAGCTCGTCGCGGAGCGCGACGACGCCGTGACCCGACGCGACGCGATCGCGACCGACGCCGAGGACGCCGCCACGGGCCTCCAGACCGCGCGCAGCGCCGTCGAGGACGCACGCCGTCGTGCGGACGAGGCCGACGCGGCATCCCGGGCGTACACGCGGGCGAAGGCCGAGTACGACCGCACGAGTGCGTCGACGCGGGCGAAGGCGGAGAACGCCGCGGCCGAGGTCGAGCGCCTGCGCGCCGCGCTGGCGGAGACCGACGGTGCCGTCGAGACCGCCGAGGCGGCGCTGGCCGAGGCCGAGTCGGCCCACCGGACCTTCACCGAGCAGGACCGCCCCGTGGTCGACGCGTCCGAGCGCCCCGCGCTGCAGGACGCGCTCGAGGCCGCGCGCGCCGCCGAGGTCGAGCAGCGCATCCAGGTCGAGACCGTGCGCGAGCGGGTGCGCGCCGAACGGAACCGCGCCGACCAGCTCGAACGCCAGCTGGAGGCCGAGCGTGCCGCCGCTGAGGAAGCCGCGCGGCTCGCGGTGATCCGCCGCGGACAGATCCGCACCGCCGAAGCCGTGCTCGCCGACCTGCCCGGGGTGCTCGGCGCGGTCGACCGTTCGCTGGCCGAGGCGCGGGTGCAGCTGGCGACCGAGGAAGCCGAGCGGTCGAAGCGCAACACCGAGCTGCAGACGATCCGCAACGAGGAACGTGAACTCCGCGACCGCCTGCAGACCATCACCGACGGCGTGCACTCCCTCGAGATGGAGATCTACGAGAAGAAGCTGCACGTCTCCGGCGTCCTCGACCGGGCGCAGAGCGAGCTCGGGCTGACCGAGGCGGTACTGGTGGCCGAGTACGGGCCGCACGTGCCGGTGCCGGTCGACGTGCTCGTGGACCCGCGGGTGCTCGCGCGGAAGCACCGCGAGGCGGAGCGCGCAGCGGCGGCCGTCGCCGCCGACGCCGCGGGCGTGCCCGAGCCGGACCGCGCGGACGCGCACGAAGACGCAGACGCAGACGCAGACGCCGAGATGAGCACCGACGACGGCACTGACGAGCCGGCCGACGACCTGGCCCTCGTCGAGCCTGCGTCCACCCTGCCCGGCGGCCCCGCCCTGCCCGAGTTCGACACGACCGACGAGATCGACCCCGCCGACGTCGAGACCGTCCCCTACGTCCGCGCCGAGCAGGAGCGCCGGCTCAAGGCCGCCGAGCGCGACCTCGGGCAGCTCGGCAAGGTGAACCCGCTCGCGCTCGAGGAGTTCCAGGCGCTCGAGCAGCGGCACGCGTTCCTCGCCGAGCAGCTCGAGGACCTGCAGAAGACCCGGACGGACCTGCTGACGATCATCGACGAGCTCGACACGAAGATGCAGACGATCTTCGAGTCCGCGTTCAACGACACGAAGGAAGCGTTCGACGTCATCTTCCCGATCCTGTTCCCGGGCGGATCGGGGTCGATCAACCTGACCGATCCGTCCGACCTGCTGGGCACCGGGATCGACGTGCAGGTGAAGCCCGCCGGCAAGAAGATCGACCGCCTGACGCTGCTGTCCGGCGGCGAGCGGTCGCTGGCTGCGGTGGCGCTCCTCGTCGCGATCTTCACCGCGAGGCCGTCGCCGTTCTACATCATGGACGAGGTCGAGGCGGCGCTCGACGACGCCAACCTCGGCCGTCTGCTGACCGTGTTCGAGCGCCTGCGCGAGTCGTCGCAGCTCATCGTCATCACGCACCAGAAGCGCACGATGGAGATCGCGGACGCCCTGTACGGGGTGTCGATGCGGCAGGACGGCGTCTCCGCCGTCGTCGGGCAGCGGGTGCAGAAGCGCGAGCCGGCGGACGCGGTCGCGTAGGCGCCCTGGTCGCGACTCGACGACAGACAGGAGGCGCGGTGCCAGCTGGCACCGCGCCTCCTGTTCCGTCAGGTGCGTCCGGACAGGACGCCGGGTCGCTACGCGCGACCGCGGATCGTCCGGAGCAGCCAGCCGATGATCCCGAGCAGGATGAGCACGATGCCCACCCAGAGCAGGAGCTTCAGGGCGCCGACGAAGATGCCGCTGAAGAGCAGGACGAGGCCGACGATGATCGCGATGATCAGCAGTGCGGGCATGAGGGTCTCCTATCCCTGGAACGAGACCGAGCAGATGCCCGGACCAGATCGGGACGCTACTCCTCGGCGCCGCATCGCGTTCGCTCGTGCGGCGGGACCGCGCCCGCTCAGCCGACGAGGTTCTGCACGAACACGTGCGGCGTGAAGCCCGTCAGGTCGTTGATGCCCTCGCCCTGCCCGATGAGCTTGATCGGGATGCCGGTCTTCTCCTGCACGCTGAGCACGAAGCCGGCCTTGGCCGAGCCGTCGAGCTTCGTGATGACGAGGCCGGTCACGCCGGCGCCCTCGATGAATGCCTGGGCCTGGGCGAGTCCGTTCTGGCCGGTCGTCGCGTCGAGGACGAGCAGGACCTCGCTGATCTCGGTCTGCTTCTCGACGACGCGCTTGATCTTGGTGAGCTCGTCCATCAGCCCGGCCTTGGTGTGCAGGCGCCCGGCGGTGTCGATGACGACGATCTCGGTCTGGTCGCGGATCGCCTTCTCGACGGTCTGGTACGCCACCGATGCGGGGTCCTGCCCGGGCTGCGACGGACGGACGACGTCGACCCCGGCGCGCTGGGCCCAGGTGGCGACCTGCTCGACCGCCGCGGCGCGGAACGTGTCCGCCGCCCCGACGAGCACCGTGCGGTCGTAGGTCTTCAGGAACTTGGCGAACTTGCCGATCGTCGTGGTCTTGCCGACGCCGTTCACCCCGACGACGAGCACCACGGCGGGCCGCGCGCTGAGCTTCAGGGTGGTGTCGAGCTTCGAGAGCCGTTCCTCGAGGACCTCGCGGAGCATGCGCTGCAGGTCGGCGGGGTCGGTCGTGCCGTACCGGTCGACGCGGGCGTGCAGGTCCTCGATGATCTCCTCGGAGATGTCCGGGCCGAAGTCGGCGCCGATCAGGGCGGTCTCGAGGTCCTCCCACGTGGTCTCGTCGATCGTCTTGCGCTGGAAGAGGCCGCGCAGCCGTGTGGACAGTGACCAAGAACTCGCCATGCTCCCAGCTTAGAGCGCGGCACATGTCCGCTGTGCCCGGTATGCTCGGGGACACGAAGGGGAGTATTCCCTCTCGGTGACCCCGTCAGTACGGTCCGGAACGATCCGGCCCCGGGGCGCCGGTCGTGCGGCACCGGTTCCGGTGCGGGGCGACGGAAGAGACCTTCAGGCCTCGGCGTACCCGCACACCAGTGGCACGCCCTACCTGAAGGAAACCGTGGACGTCCCACTCTTCGTCTGGCTCATCACGATCGCCGGCATCCTCGCGCTGCTCGTGTTCGACTTCTACTCGCACGTGCGCACGCCGCACGTGCCGCACATCCGCGAATCCGCGTTCTGGTCGGCCTTCTACATCGGCCTGGCCATCCTGTTCGGCATCGGGATCCTGGTGTTCGGCGGCGGACAGGCCGGTGGTGAGTACTTCGCCGGCTGGCTGACCGAGAAGGCGTTGTCGGTCGACAACCTCTTCGTCTTCCTCATCATCATGTCGAGCTTCGCCGTGCCGAAGGAGTTCCAGCAGAAGGTCCTGCTGGTCGGCGTCGCGATCGCGCTCGTCGCCCGCGGTGTGTTCATCGCCCTCGGCGTCACGATCATCGAGAACTTCTCGTGGGTCTTCTACCTGTTCGGTGCGCTGCTGTTCTGGCTCGCCTGGTCGCAGGCCCGCAGCGGCAACGACCACGGCAACGAGGGCGATTCGCGGCTCATCCGGATCCTCAAGCGCTTCATCCCGACCTCGGACCACTACGACGGTGACCGCCTGACCACCCGCGTCGACGGCAAGCGCCTGTTCACCCCGATGCTGCTCGTCATGGTCGCCATCGGCCTCACCGACGTGCTGTTCGCGCTCGACTCCATCCCCGCGATCTTCGGGCTGACGCAGGACGCCTTCATCGTGTTCACCGCGAACGCGTTCTCGCTCCTCGGGCTCCGGCAGCTGTACTTCCTGATCGCCGGTCTGCTCGAGCGCCTCATCTACCTGGGTCAGGGCCTGGCCGTCATCCTGGCGTTCATCGGTGTGAAGCTCGTCTTCCACGCCATGCACGTCAACGAGCTGCCCTTCATCAACGGTGGCGAGCACATCGAATGGGCGCCGGAGATCCCGATCTGGTTCTCGCTGGGCTTCATCGCCCTGACGATCACGGTCGCGACGATCGCCTCGCTCGTGGTCTCGAAGCGCCGCCAGGAGCGCGGGCTCACCCCGTCGGGTGAGCCGAAGGAGTCGGTGGAAGCCGACGCGAAGTAGTCGTCACCACCTGACGGACGCCAGGCGCGGTGCCAGCTGGCACCGCGCCTGGCGTCTGTCCGGAGCGTCGCCCGGAGCGTCAGACGGCCTGGCGACCGGGGGTCGCGTCGAGCAGGTGGGCCAGGTGCTCGGGAACCGAGCCGCCGCGCGCCACCGTCGCCCGTGCCCACAGCCGGCCCGCCCGGTACGACGACCGGACCAGCGGCCCGGCGAGGACCCCCGCGTAGCCCATCTGCTCGGCGAGCTGGCGGAGCTCGACGAACTCCGCAGGGCTGACCCAGCGCGCGACCGGCAGGTGCCGCGGTGACGGGCGGAGGTACTGCGTCAGCGTGATGATGTCCGTGCCGGCGTCGTGCAGGCGCTGCAGGGCGTCCTCGATCTCGATGCGCTCCTCGCCCATGCCGAGGATCAGGTTCGACTTCGTGACGAGTCCGGCGTCGCGGCCCTGGGTGATGACGTCCAGGGAGCGTTCGAACGTGAACGCCGGTCGGATCCGCTTGAAGATCCTCGGGACGGTCTCGACGTTGTGCGCGAAGACCTCGGGGCGGGCGTCGAACACCTGGCCGAGCTGGTCCGGTCGGCCGTTGAAGTCCGGCACCAGGATCTCGACGCCGGTGCCGGGGGAGTGCTCGTGGATCTGCCGGATCGTCTCGGCGTAGAGCCAGGAGCCGCCGTCGGGCAGGTCGTCCCGTGCGACGCCGGTCACCGTGGCGTACTTCAGGCCCATCGAGACGACGGAGTCCGCGACCCGGCGGGGCTCGTCGCGGTCGAGCGGTTCCGGCTTGCCGGTGTCGATCTGGCAGAAGTCGCAGCGGCGGGTGCACTGCGATCCGCCGATCAGGAACGTCGCCTCGCGGTCCTCCCAGCACTCGAAGATGTTCGGGCAGCCGGCCTCCTGACAGACGGTGTGCAGCTGCTGGTCCTTGACCAGGGCGGACAGCTCGCGGAACTCGGGGCCCTGCGTGGCGCGGGTCTTGATCCACCCGGGTTTCGTCTCGATCGGGGTCTCGGCGTTCCGGGCCTCGACCCGGAGCATGCGGCGGCCTTCGGGGGCGAGGGTCATACGAGGGTCTCCTGTCGGGCGGGCGCGTTGCTGGTGCTCGTGCTGGTGCTGGGGGCTGTCGTGCTGATCCGGTGGCCGCGGTGCATGCCGTCGACGGCCTGTTGGACGCCGTGCGCTACCAGGGGTGCGAGGTCGTCGACGGTCACGGGAGCGAGCCCCAGGTGCGCCGCGGCGGCGCGCAGCGTCGTGACCCCGGCGTCCGCGATGCCGCACGGGACGATCGCTCGGTAGGCGTCGAGGGCGTTGTCGCAGTTGATCGCGATGCCGTGGCTCGTCACGCCCTCGGCGACGTGCAGCCCGATGGCGCCGATCTTGGCGGCGGGGGAGCCGTCCGAGCTCGGCACCCATGCACCGCTGCGCCCGTCGACCCGTTCAGCGTGCACTCCGACGGCGGCAGCAGCGTCGATGATGACCTGCTCCAGGTCGCGCACCCAGGCGACGACGTCGAGGGGTTCGGCGAGTCGGACGATCGGGTAGGCGACGAGCTGCCCCGGGCCGTGCCAGGTGATGCGGCCGCCGCGGTCGGTGTCGACGACGGGGGCACCGTTCGTCGGTAGGTCGGAGGGTTCGGTGCGGCGTCCGGCGGTGTACACGGACGGGTGCTCGCACAGCACGAGGGCTCCGGGGGAACGGCCTGCGACGACGGCGGCGTGCAGGTCCCGCTGCAGAGCGAGACCGTCGGCGTAGTCGAGCAGCCCGGGGTGGTGCACGATCTCGAGTTCCGGCATGCGGCGACTGTACGACAGTTTCTGGACGGCGTCCAACAACCATCCTCTTGACCTCAACTATGGTTGAGATGTTCCGATGGGGACATGGACATCCGCCAGGTACAGCTCGCCACCCGATCGCTCGACGACACCGCCCGGTTCTTCGAACGGCTGGGGTGTCCGGTCGAGATCGTCGACGCCGCGGTGCGCGTCGTCGTGGGGTCGTCGCTCCTCGTGTTCCGTGAACTGCCCGAGATGACCGGAGCCCTGCACCTGGCGATCACGATCCCCACTGGGACGTTCGACGCGGCCAAGGCCTGGATCGCCGGACTGACGACGGTGCTCGGTACGGATGACCAGGACGAGTTCGAGGGGCCGCCGAACTGGAACTCGCGGTCGGTCTACTTCGAGGGGCCCGACGAGCAGCTCCTCGAGCTCATCGAGCGGCGGGACCTGCCCGCAGACGCGGGCGAGAACACGGTCGTCCCGCTCGTCTCCATCAGCGAGGTCGGCGTCCCCGTCCCCGACGTCCTCGGCGCCGTCGATGCCCTGCGACGCGCCGGTCTCGAGCCCTACGCGAACCCGCCGGGGGAGTCCTTCGCCGCGGTCGGCGACGTGGACGGCCTCGTGATCCTGGTGTCGCCCGACCGGCGCTGGTTCCCGACCGGTGACCGGAGTCCGTCGATCGCGCCGGTGGTCGTCGACCTGGGCCTCGGGGCACCGCTCGAACTGACCGAGGGTGTCCTCCTGCGGTGAACGGACCGGTGCGGCCTGCGCGAGCCTTGTAGAATCGATGGATCATGGCGCAATTCGGCTCACTCTCCGATCGGCTGACCGAGACCTTCCGCAATCTGCGGAGCAAGGGTCGGCTGACTCCGTCCGACGTCGACGGCACCGTCCGCGAGATCCGGCGGGCCCTCCTCGACGCCGACGTCGCGCTCGAGGTCGTCAAGGCGTTCACCGCCTCGGTGCGCGAGCGTGCCCTCTCCGACGAGGTCAACCGCGCGCTCAACCCGGCGCAGCAGGTCGTCCAGATCGTCAACGAGGAACTCGTCGGCATCCTCGGCGGGCAGCAGCGACGGCTCGAGTTCGCGAAGAAGCCGCCGACGGTCATCATGCTCGCGGGTCTGCAGGGTGCCGGTAAGACGACCCTGGCCGGCAAGCTCGGCAAGTGGCTCAAGAAGGACGGCCACACCCCGATGCTCGTCGCGGCGGACCTGCAGCGACCGAACGCCGTGCAGCAGCTGCAGGTGGTCGGCGAGCAGGCCGGCGTGCACGTCTTCGCGCCCGAGCCCGGCAACGGTGTCGGTGACCCGGTCAAGGTCGCCAAGAACGCCATCAAGGCCGCGATCGACCAGCAGTACGACACCGTCATCGTGGACACCGCCGGTCGTCTCGGTGTCGACGCCGAGCTGATGAAGCAGGCGGCGAACATCCGCAAGGCCGTCGACCCGGACGAGGTCCTGTTCGTCATCGACGCGATGATCGGTCAGGACGCCGTCAACACGGCCCGCGCGTTCCAGGAAGGCGTCGACTTCACCGGTGTCGTCCTGTCGAAGCTCGACGGTGACGCCCGCGGTGGTGCTGCCCTGTCGGTGGCCAGCGTGACCGGCCGCCCGATCATGTTCGCGTCGACGGGTGAGTCGCTCGACGACTTCGAGCCGTTCCACCCGGACCGCATGGCGAGCCGGATCCTCGACCTCGGCGACATCCTGTCCCTCATCGAGCAGGCGCAGGGTGCCTTCGACGAGGAAGAGGCGCGCAAGGTCGCGGACAAGATCGCGACCGACAACTTCACGCTGAACGACTTCCTGCAGCAGATGCAGCAGCTCCGCAAGGCCGGCTCCATCAAGGGCATGCTCGGCATGCTCCCGGGCGCCAAGGGCATGCGCGAGGCGCTCGACAACTTCGACGAGCGCGAGATCGTCCGCACCGAGGCGATCATCCAGTCGATGACGCCCCAGGAGCGCGAGCTCCCGAAGCTGCTGAACGGTTCGCGTCGTCTGCGCATCGCGCGCGGCGCCGGATCGACCGTCACCGAGGTCAACGCCCTGGTGAACCGGTTCGAGCAGGCCGCCAAGATGATGAAGACCGTCGCCCGCGGCGGTGTGCCGCAGATGCCGGGCATGGGTCCGATCCCGGGCATGCACGGTGGCAAGAAGCAGCAGCAGGGTGGCAAGAAGAAGTCGAAGGTCGGCAACCCGGCCAAGCGCGCGGCCCTCGCGGCCGGTGCCGCGGCTGCACCGCAGCAGGCCCCGCAGGGCTCCGGCCTCGGCCTCGGTGGCGCCAAGGGTTCCAAGGCGCCGACCGAGGAAGAGCTCGCGTCGCTGCAGAAGTTCCTGGGTCGCTGACGCGGCTCGCGATCGCGACCACCTGACGGACGGGCGCGCTCCGCTCAGCGTGACGCGCCAGCGGCACGCGGGGCGCGCCCGTCCGTCGTCCGGTCGCGTCGCGACGTTCCTTCCCATCGCACGCGCGCTGGAAACCTGAATCGGGCGTACCTGGTCGGAAGGAACGTCCAGGTACGCCCGATTGGACCGGGTACGCCCGGTCCGGGCGGGTGCGTCAGAGCGCGTCGCGGAACTCCGTGACCAGGTGGCGGACCACCGCGCGCAGGTCGCCGCCGTTCTCGCGCGCGACCTGCAGCTGCCGCTGGTACGAGGCGCCGCGCTCGATCATCGTGTCGAGGTGGTGCAGTTCGTCCTGGCAGCCGAGCCGCTCCGCGATCGGGTCGAGCCGCTGCACCAGGTCGTGCACCTCGTCGGTCACGAGCCGCTCGTCACCGGCGACGTTCGTGATGATCTCGGCCTCCATGCCGTAGCGGGCCGCGCGCCACTTGTTCTCGCGGATGAACCACGGCTGCATCGTCGGCAGGGTCTCACCGGCGTCGAGCCGGTCCGAGCACGCGGTGACCAGGCACTGCACCAGCGCGGTGACGGCACCGACCTCGTGCAGGGTCGAGATGCCGTCGGACACGCGGTTTTCCAGGGTGCCCCAGCCGGGCGAGGGGCGGATGTCCCAGCGCAGGTCCTTCACGCTGTCGATGACGCCGGTGTGCGTGAGGTCGCCCACGACCTCCTCGAAGTTCGCCCAGGCACCGAGCTGTGGCGGGAGTCCACCGGTCGGGAGCTGCTGGAACATGAGCGCACGGTTCGAGGCGTACCCGGTGTCGGTCCCGCCCCAGAACGGGCTCGACGCCGTGAACGCCTGCAGGTGCGGAACGTAGGCGAGCATCGCGTTCATGATCGGGACCGCCTTGTCGCGGTCGTCGATGCCGACGTGCACGTGCACCCCCCAGATGAGCATCTGGCGTCCCCACCAGCGGGTGCGGTCGATCAGGGTCGTGTAGTGCTCGCTGTCCGGGGTGATCTCCTGCTGGTCCCAGACGGCGAACGGGTGCGTGCCGGAGCACATCACCTGGGCGTCGAGCGGTTCGGCGGCGTCGATGACCTCGCCGATGATGCCGGACAGCTCGCTCGTCGCCGCACCCACCCGATCGTGGACGCTCGACACGACTTCGACCGTGTTGGTCAGCAGCTCCTCGGTGACGCGGTCGGGGTCACCGAGCCGCTCGTGCACGGCGGCGATGACGGCGGGGGCGCGTGGCGCGAGGTCGCCGGTCGACAGGTCGACCAGCGGGAGTTCCCACTCGACGCCGATGGTCGACGGGCGGGACTCGGTGAAGCGGATGTCCATGCCGTCCATCCTGCCCGGAACGTTGTCGGACACGCACAACGATCCGTCCGCCGGTCGCACGGACCCCGCAGAATGGGCGCATGAGCAGCGTCGCTTCCGCCCCCGTCGTCCCGGAGTCGCTCCGGAGCGTGGCGTCACCCTGGACCCTCGGGCCCCTGCACCTGCCGAACCGGGTGGTGATGGGGTCGATGCACACCGGGCTCGAGGTGCAGGACGACGGTGGTGCCGGCATGGCCGCGTTCTACCGGGAGCGCGCGGCCGGCGGAGCCGCGTGCATCATCACCGGCGGCATCGCGGTCAACGACGAGGCCCGCGGTGGTCCGGACTTCGCGGTGTTCGGGGTCGGGGGAGCCGACGAGCGGTTCCGGGTCGCGGTGCAGGCCGTGCACGACGAGGGCGGGACGATCCTGGCGCAGCTGTTCCACGCCGGTCGGTACGCCCTGGCGTCGGGGATGGTCGACCGGCACGGGGACCCGCAGCGCGTCGTGGCGCCCTCGGCCCTGCCGTGGGCAGCCGCCCGGGGCGTGGTGCCGACCGCGCTGACGTCGGCCGAGGTCGAGCGGACCATCGAGGACTTCGCCGTCGCTGCCCGCACCGCCCGCGCGATCGGGTTCGACGGCGTGGAGATCATGGCGTCCGAGGGGTACCTGATCAACCAGTTCCAGTCGCCGCTGACGAACCTGCGCGACGACGAGTGGGGCGGCGACGCAGCACGTCGTCGGCGGTTCGCGATCGAGGTCGTCCGGGCGGTGCGCACCGCCGTCCCGGACCTCGCCGTGACGATCCGGCTGTCCGGCGCCGACCTGATGCCCGGCTCCTCGACCGACGACGAGGTCGACGCACTCGTGCACGACCTGCTGCCGCTCGGGCTCGACGGCATCTCGGTCGGCATCGGCTGGCACGAGTCCCGCACCCCGACGGTGCAGGCCGCGGTGCCGCACGGGGCCTGGCTGGCGTACGCGTCCCGGATCGCCGGGGTGGTGCGCGCGTCCCCGCACCCGCACGTCCGCGTGATCGCCTCGAACCGGATGACGGACCTGCGGGACGGCGAGGCGGTGCTCGCGGACGGCCTGCTCGACGCCGTCGCCCTCGCCCGACCGTTCCTGGCCGATCCCGCGCTCGTCGACCGCTCCCTGGCCGGCCGGTTCGCCCTCGTGAACACCTGCATCGGCTGCAACCAGGCGTGCCTCGACCGGTCGATCATCGGCGCACCGGTGTCGTGCCTGGTGAACCCCCGCGCCGGCCGCGAGGTCGCGTTCCCCGCACGCCCGACGGCCGACCCGAAGCGCGTCGACGTCGTCGGCGGCGGTCCGGCCGGGCTCGCCGCGGCGGTGGACGCCGCCCGCCGCGGCCACGAGGTCACCCTCTGGGAGGCGTCCGACCGTCTCGGCGGCCAGTTCGGCCTCGCCGCACTCGTCCCGGGGAAGGAGGACTACGCCGCCACGGTGCGGTCCGCCCGCACGGAGCTCGAGGAGCGGGGCGCGACCATCCACCTCGGACGCCCGGCCACGGCTCGGGACCTCGTCGACAGCGACGCCGTCGTGCTCGCGGCCGGGGTGGTCCCGCGGAGCATCGACGTCCCTGGCAGCGACTTGCCGCACGTGCTGTCCTACGAGCGGGCGCTGCGGGACGGCGTCCCCGAGGGCACCGTCGCGATCATCGGCGGCGGCGGCATCGGGGTGGACACCGCGGCGTTCCTGACCGAGTCGCCCGACGAGGCCGTCCGGGCCGCCGGGTTCGCGGCGCGCTGGGACCTCGACGTGTCCGAGGAACTCGTCGGCGACGTCCCGCAGCGGCTCCCCGCGGCACCGCGCACCACCCGACCGGGGCCGGACGTGACGGTGCTCCGCCGATCGGGCAAGTTCGGCCACGGGATCGGCATCACCTCGCGGTGGGTCGCGATCGGTCGGCTGCGCGACGCCGGCGTGCGGATGGTCGGCGGCGTGCAGGAGTACCTGCGCATCGAACCCGGGGTGCTCTGGATCCGCGACGAGCACGGGGACGAGGTCGGCGTGCCGGCGGACACCGTCGTGGTCTGCGCCGGGCAGGAGCGGGCGAGCGACGCCGAGGGTGACGCTCCCGACGGACTCGCCACGGGCCTCCAGGCCGCCGGCGTGCCGTACGCCGTCGTCGGCGGCGCGCGGGACGCACGGAGCGTGGACGCGGTCCGGGCGACGTCCGAAGCCCTCGAAGCGGTGCGGCGCCTCGCCCCGTAGCGAGTCGGCTCGCATCACGGCCGGGAATCTGCAAGAATGAACGGTCGAATCGCCGCAGCTCGACCCTCTATCCAGCTGTGAGCGATCTCTCTCGAGCTTTCGCCGTGTGTGCCCCCACGCCCGCGGTTCCAGTTCAACCACAACGAAAGCAAACAGGAGCAATTGTGGCTGTCAAGATCCGTCTGAAGCGTCTCGGTAAGATCCGTGCGCCCTACTACCGCATCGTCGTCGCCGACTCGCGCACCAAGCGCGATGGTCGTGTCCTCGAGGAGATCGGTCAGTACCACCCCACCGAGGAGCCCTCGGTCATCAAGATCGAGTCCGAGCGTGCGCTCTACTGGCTCGGCGTCGGCGCGCAGCCGACCGAGCAGGTCGCGGCCCTCCTCAAGCTGACCGGCGACTGGGCCAAGTTCAAGGGCGAGAAGGACACCGAGTCCAAGGTCAAGGTCGCCGAGCCGAAGCAGGCCTTCCAGGTCGACTCCTCGAAGAAGGCCGTCCTCAAGCCGAAGTCGGAGAAGACGGCTCCCGCCGCCAAGGCCGACGACGCCGAGACCGCCGACGAGACGACCGAGGCGTAGTCCTTGCTCGAATCCGCGCTGACGCACCTCGTCAAGGGGATCGTCGATCACCCTGACGACGTGCGCGTCGCCAGCTCCACCTCCCCACGCGGCGAGGTCCTCGAGGTGCGTGTGCACCCCGAGGACCTCGGCCGCGTGATCGGTCGCGCCGGGCGCACCGCCAAGGCGCTCCGCACCCTCGTCACGGCCCTGGCCGACGGCAAGCGCGTGCGGGTCGACGTGGTGGACACCGATTCCTAGGGAGACGACCCAGCTCCGGGTGGGTCGAATCACGAAGGCGCACGGGCTCAAGGGCGGCATCAAGCTCGAGCTCTACACCGACGACCCGGATCGTCGGTTCACCCCGGGCGCCACCTTCACGCTCCAGGTCCCCGACGACTCTCCGTGGTCGGGCAAGACCCTCGAGCTGGACGAACTCCGCTGGTACAACGGTCACCCCGTCGCGTTCTTCGCCGGGATCGACGACCGCACCGGCGCCGAGTCCCTGGCACGCATCATCCTCTGGGTCGAGCAGGACGCCGACGCCGAGACCGGTGAGGACGACGCCTGGTACGACCACCAGCTCGTCGGGTTGAAGGTCCTGCGCGACGGCGCCGAGGTCGGCACCGTCGCCCGTGTGGACCACATGCCCGCGCAGGACCTGCTCGCGATCGACACGCCGACCCGCGGCGAGGTCCTCGTGCCGTTCGTCTCCGCCATCGTGCCCGCGGTCGACATCGCTGCCGGCACCGTCACGGTCACGCCGCCGCAGGGCCTGTTCGAGGACCCCGAGGACACCTCGCGCCCCGAGACGGTCACGGACTAGCTGCCGTGCGGATCGACATCGTCACGATCTTCCCGGAGTTCTTCTCCGTGCTGGACGTGTCCCTGCTCGGCAAGGCGCGCTCCGGCGGCCTGCTCGACCTGCACGTGCACGACCTGCGGTCGTGGACCACCGACCGGCACCGCACCGTCGACGACACCCCGTACGGCGGTGGCGCTGGCATGGTGATGAAGCCGGAACCGTGGGCGCAGGCGCTCGAAGCGCTCTTCCGCCCCGACGGCTCGTCGACCCTGGTGGTCCCGACGCCGGCCGGCACCCCCTTCACGCAGTCGATCGCGCGCTCGCTCGCGTCGACGTCCGACCACCTCGTGTTCGCCTGCGGGCGGTACGAGGGCATCGACGCCCGCGTCTTCGAGTGGGCGTCATCGCGCGCCACCGTCGTCGAGCTCTCGCTCGGTGACTACGTGCTGAACGGTGGCGAGGTCGCCGCGATGGCGATCATCGAGGCCGTCGGTCGACTGGTCCCCGGCGTGGTCGGCAACCCCGAGTCACTGGTCGAGGAGTCCCACGAGGACGGTCTGCTCGAGTACCCCTCGTACACCAAGCCCGCGTCGTGGCGCGGCCTGGACGTCCCCGACGTCCTGCTCAGCGGGCACCACGCCCGCGTCGGTGCCTGGCGGCACGAGCAGCAGCTGGAGCGGACGCGGCGCGTCCGTCCGGACCTGCTGCCCGACGCGTAGCGCGACCCGTCCTGGGAAAGCGACAGACGTCCGCGGAACATCCGCGGACACCTGTCGCTTTCGCTGTTCTGACGGTCCGCGGCCTGCGAGATCTGTCGCCTCGGTGGGGTGGGGGCGACGCGTGACGGACTGGAGGCGCGGTGCCAGCTGGTGCCGCGCCTCCAGGCCCGCTACTGGTCGCGCTGGGCGCGACGCAGGGTCAGGACCTCGGGTCCGGCCTCGGTGACCGCCACGGTGTGCTCGACGTGCGCAGCGCGCGAGCCGTCGACGCTGCGCAGGGTCCAGCCGTCGTCGTCCTGGGAGAGCTCGTCGGTCGTCTGCATGAGCCACGGTTCGATGGCGACGACCAGCCCCGGCCGGAGCTTGAGCCCGCGGCCCGGACGGCCGTCGTTCGGCACGTGCGGGTCCCCGTGCATCGTGCGGCCGACGCCGTGCCCGCCGAACTGCAGGTTGACGTCGTGACCGGCCTGGTGCGCGACGTGTCCGATGGCGTGAGAGACGTCGCCGAGCTTGTTGCCGGGGGCGGCCTGGGCGATGCCGGCCGCCAGCGCCCGCTCGACGGTGGCGATCAGGGCCTGGTCCTCGGCACGCGGCGTCCCGACCTGGACGCTGACGGCGGAGTCCGCGACCCAACCGTCGACGCTCGCGGCGAAGTCCAGGCTCACCAGGTCGCCGTCCTGCAGCGCGTAGTCGTGCGGCAGGCCGTGCAGGGCGGCGTCGTTGACCGACGTGCAGAGGTTCTTGCCGAACGGCGACATCCCGAACGACGGGTGGTAGTCGACGTAGCAGCTCTCGGCCCCGCGCTCGGCGATCATCCGGGCGGCGACGCGGTCGAGGTCGAGCAGGTTCACGCCGACGTCGACCGTCTCGAGCAGTTCGTCGAGCACGTCGGCCACGAACCGGCCGGCGACACGCAGGCCGTCCAGCTCGGCGGGGGTGCGGAGTTCGATCATGGGTCCATCCTCGTCGTTTTGCCTCGCGCGCTCTCTGTGGCAGTATTGAACGCTGTGCCCTGGCTGGACTCTGCCACGGGGGAGTCGCCGACACCGGGCACGCACCACCACTTTCCGAACCTTCTATCCGCGGCGACCCGTGTGCGTCCGCAGAGAGTGAAACCCACCATGAGCCAGCTCCTCGACAACGTCGACGCAGCATCGCTGCGGACCGACGTCCCGGACTTCCGTCCCGGCGACACCATCAAGGTGCACGTCAACATCATCGAAGGCACGCGCTCGCGTATCCAGGTCTTCCAGGGTGTCGTCATCGGCCGTCAGGGCCACGGCATCGGCGAGACCTTCAAGGTCCGCAAGGTGAGCTTCCAGGTCGGCGTCGAGCGCTGGTTCCCGGTGCACTCGCCGATCATCGACCACATCGAGATCGTCACCAAGGGTGACGTCCGTCGTGCGAAGCTCTACTACCTGCGCGAGCTCCGCGGCAAGGCGGCTCGCCGCAAGATCAAGGAGAAGCGCGACGCCTGATCGCCTTCACAGTGAACGTCCGCGAGCCGGACGACGCTGCGAGCCCCTCGTCCATGTACGGTTGTGCATCGACGGGGGGCTCTTCCCATTGCGGCAGAGCGAGCGGTTCGAACGAGAGCGGAAATGACGGACACGACAGACGATTCGGGGCGCAGGCCACGTGCCGAGAAGCAACGGAACGGTGTCCTCACATTCCTCCGCGACCTCGTCATCATCTTCATCGCGGCACTCCTCGTGTCGTTCCTGGTGAAGACGTTCCTGATCCGGTCGTTCTACATCCCGTCGGCATCGATGGAGAACACGCTGCAGATCAACGACCGCGTGATCGTCAACGAGCTCGTTCCCGGAACCGTGGCGCTGAAGCGGGGGGACGTCGTCGTCTTCAAGGACCCGGGCGGATGGCTCACCGGTTCCGACGTGCCGAACGTCACGCCGGACACGCAGCCCGCCAAGGCCATCGACTGGGCCCTGACGCAGGTCGGGCTCGGCACGGGGGACAGCGACGACCACCTCATCAAGCGCGTCATCGGGCTGCCGGGTGACAAGGTGTCGTGCTGCAACGACCTCGGGCAGATGTCCGTCAACGGCGTCCCCATCAAGGAGCCGTACCTGAAGCTGCCCGCCGGTGCCCCGGCCTCGGCGACCGATTTCTCGGTGACCGTGCCGAAGGGCACCATCTGGGTGATGGGCGACAACCGGAACGATTCGAAGGACTCCCGGTACAACGGTGACACCCCGTCGAAGGGCTTCGTCCCGATGTCCGACGTCACCGGCCGCGCGTTCGTCATCTCCTGGCCGGCGAGCCGGTGGACCTGGCTCGACGACCACCCCGAGGTGTTCGCCGGCGTGGAGGAGCGCGACGAGTGACCGCCGTCCGTCCGTCGCTCCGGGTCGAGAAACGGCTGCTGGCCGAGGGCCGCGTGACCGTGATCGGCATGGACGAGGTCGGCCGTGGCGCCATCGCCGGTCCTGTCGGGGTCGGAGTGGCCGCGGTGACGCTCGACATCGGACGTGTGCCCCAGGGGCTCGCCGACTCGAAGCTGCTCTCCGAAGCGCGCCGGACCGACCTGGTGCCCGTCGTGCAGCGTTGGGCGCGGACAGCGGTCGGCATGGCCTCGGCGGAGTTCGTCGACCAGCAGGGCATCGTCCCCGCCCTCGGTGCTGCCGGGGCGCAGGCGCTCGGTTCCCTGGTCGCAGACGGGGTGTCCCTCGACGGCGCAGTGGTCGTGCTCGACGGCTCGTTCGACTGGTTGAGCAGGGCCATCCCCGAATCCCTCCGGCCGGCGACGGAACCGCTCGAGGTCGTCGTGCGGGTCAAGGCCGACCGCGACTGCGCCTCGGTGGCCGCGGCGTCCGTGGTGGCCAAGGTCGCGCGTGACGCCGTCATGATCACGGCGCACGACGACGCTCCGCACTACGGCTGGGTGTCGAACAAGGGGTACGGGTCGACGGCGCACTACGACGCGATCCGGACGGTCGGGGCGCACACCCTGCACCGGAAGTCGTGGCTGCACCAGGCCTCGAGCGTCGCGCTGGACGGGTTCGACGAACTCGACGCCCCCGCGGCCCTCACCGGTCCTCCGCTCGGGCGTCCGTCGCCGTAGACTGTGGGCGCAATGGATGAGGACGAATTCGACGACTACGACCGCGAGGTCGAGCTGGCCCTGTACCGCGAGTACCGAGACGTGGTCTCGCAGTTCCGTTACGTGGTCGAGACGGAGCGCCGTTTCTACTTGGCGAACGAGGTCGAACTCGTGCGCCGTGACACGGAGCACGACTTCTACTTCGAACTGACCATGAACGACGTCTGGGTCTGGGACGTCTACCGTTCCGACCGGTTCGTCAAGGGTGTCCGCGTGCTCACGTTCAAGGACGTGAATGTCGAGGAGCTCACGACGCGGGAACTCGAACTGCCGAAGGAACTCGCACTCGACGAGTGATCGTCGCTTTTCATTCTGCTGCTTTCTCGGTGAATCGCCGGTGATCCGAAGCGCCATGGAATTGTTCGCGCTATTCTGATGGGGATTTAACCGCCCCACGAACAGGAGCACCCCATGGCACAGAAGGTCACCGTCCAGCTCGTCGACGACCTCGACGATTCCCCCATCACCACCGGTGAAGGCCGGACGGTCGAATTCGCGTTCGACGGCTCGTCGTACGAGATCGACCTGTCGAACGACAACGTCGACAAGTTCCGCGAGGCGATCTCCGATTACGTCGCCGCGGCGCGCAAGGTCTCCGGTCGTCGGACCGGTGGCGGTTCCGCCCCGAAGTCCGCACCCAAGCGCGGCAACTCGGAAGAGCTCGGCAAGATCCGCGAGTGGGCCAAGGAGAACGGGTACGAAGTCTCGTCCCGTGGTCGTATCTCGACGCAGGTGCAGGAAGCGTACGCAGCAGCGCACTGACGCTCGCCGCAGCAGGACCCGGGTGATCTCGATCGCCCGGGTCCTTCTTCTTTCCTCCACAGTGGCAATCTGCTCGCACTGATTCCACAGATTCTGCATCGTCACTGATGTGGTTGTTCGTTCCCGAGATCGTTGTCGTGGAGGCAACGACATGGAACAACAGGTGCAACGCCCACCGGGGCGGTCGCTCCGGAACGGCCGACTCGGGCGATTCGGTGAAGAACGCGCGGTGGTCTGGCTCGAAGCTCGGGGATTCCGCGTCCTCGAACGGAACTGGCGATGTGCGCGCGGGGAGATCGACATCGTCGCGTGGGATTCCTGCACGCTCGCGTTCATCGAGGTGAAGACCCGGTCCGGTGCGGCGACCGGGCACCCGTTCGAGGCGATCACCGCAGCGAAGCTCACCCGGATGCGTCGGCTCGTCCCCGAGTGGTTCGACGCGCATCCCGAGGTCTCGGCACGTGCGGTCCGCGTGGACGTCGTCGCGGTCCACGTCGACGGACCCCGCATCGTCGTCGAACACCTGGCAGGCGTGCTGTGACCGGCATCGGCCGCGCGGCCGCGGTCGCGCTGCTGGGGGTCACCGGCCGCTGCATCGAAGTCGAAGCCCACCTCACCAGTCAGCTCCCGGCGTTCAGCATCATCGGGCTGCCCGACACCTCGTTGGGCGAGGCGCGGGAACGCGTGCGATCCGCGGCCGCGAACGCGGGGTGCCCCTTGCCCGCCCGTCGGATCACCGTGAACCTGACCCCCGCTGCGATCCCGAAGCGCGGTTCCGGGTTCGACCTGGCCATCGCGATGGCGGTGCTCGCCGGCGCGGGACTCGCGCCGGACGTCTCGGAGCGTGTCGTGTACATCGGCGAGCTCGGCCTCGACGGTCGGGTGCGTCCGGTCCCCGGGGTGATCCCGATGCTCATCGCCGCGCGCGACGCCGGTGTCGACCGCGTGGTGCTGCCCGTCGGCAACCTGACCGAGGCCCGTGTCGTCAGCGGTGTGCGGGTCCGGGGTGTGGACTCGCTGCGGGCGGCGGCCATCGACGCCGGGGCGCTCCTGCCGGAGGTCGAGGTCGACCCGGTGCTGCCGGTCCCGATCCCGTCGGTGCCGCGTCCCGTGGCCGAGCTGTCCGACGTCGTGGGGAACCCGGTCGGGGTCCGTGCCGTGATCGCGGCGGCGGCCGGGGGACACCACGCGCTGCTGCTCGGGCCGCCGGGTGCCGGCAAGACGATGCTCGCCGAGCGGCTGCCCGGGCTGCTGCCGGACCTGGACGACGAGACCGCGCTCGAGGTCGCCGCGGTCCGGTCCGTCGCCGGACTCGGCCCCGCGTCCTGGAGCACGAAGCCACCGTGGGAAGCCCCGCACCACTCCGCCTCGGCGGTCTCGCTCATCGGCGGTGGGTCGGGGGTGCTGCGTCCGGGGGCCGTGTCGCGCGCCACCGGGGGCATCCTGTTCCTCGACGAGGCGCCGGAGTTCCCCCGGGCCGTGCTCGACGCGCTCCGGCAACCGCTCGAGTCCGGTCGGATCACCGTCCACCGGGCGGCGGGCGCCGCCGAGTTCCCCGCACGCTGCCAGGTCGTCCTCGCGGCGAACCCCTGCCCGTGCGGGAACGCCGGTGGTGCCCACGGGCAACCCTGTGAGTGCTCGCCGAGCACCGTTCGCCGGTACCTCGGGCGGATGTCCGGGCCGTTGCTCGACCGCATGGACATCCGCGTGCTCGTGCCCCGGGTGACGACGGGGCGGATGCGCGCCGCGGACGGCAGCACGCCGACCACGGCGGTCGCCCGTGCAGCGGTCGCGGCAGCGCGGGCCCGCATGGCGGAGCGGCTGCACGGGACGGGATGGTCCCGCAACGCCGAGGTCACCGGGACCTGGCTCCGCGCCGACGGGCGCATCGAACCCGGGTCGACCGCGGACCTCGACCGTGCACTCGACCTCGGCACCCTGACGATGCGCGGCTGGGACCGCGTGATGCGACTGGCGTGGACGCTCGCCGACCTCGATGCCGTCGACCGGCCCACGGGTGAGCACATCCGGGGTGCCCTGGCCCTGCGGAGCGCGCTGTGATGCCGGCGGGCACGGAGCTCCTCGACACCGTGGCGCGCCTGCTGGGACGCAGCGGCGCCGCGGTCGACCCGGTGCAGGCCGCGGCACGGGTCGCGTGGTCGGCCATCGTCGAACCCGGGGACTCCGTCGCCGGCGAGCTCCTCGCCGGGCTCGGGCCGGAGCGCGCACTCGGTGGGGTGTTGCTCGCCGCGGACGGCGACCACGACGCGCTGCTGGGGGACTGCGTCGAGGCCGAGGTCCCCGGAGCCGAGGACCCCGCGGTGCTGCTCGGGGTGCTGCGGACCGCGGTGGAGCGCTGGCGGCCCCGGCTGGCCAGCGTCGAGGTGGGCGACGTCCTCGCGGCCGCCGGTGCGGTCGGCGCCGGTCTGCTCGTCCCGGAGAGCGACGGGTGGCCCTCGTCGCTGGACGACCTCGGGCCGCACGCCCCGGTGGTCCTGTGGACGCGCAGCCCCGGCGTCCGCCTCGGCGACGGGACGCCGGTGCTCGGGGTCGTGGGGTCCCGGGCGAACACGGTGGCCGGTGCCGAGGCGACCGCGGAGATCACCTCGACGGCGGTGGACGCCGGATTCCGCGTCGTCAGCGGTGGCGCCTACGGCATCGACGCCGTGGCGCACCGCGTGGCCGTCGCTGCCGGAACACCCACGATCGCGGTCCTGGCCGGTGGCATCGACCAGCTCTACCCGGTGGGCAACGCGCAGCTGCTCCACAACGTGGCACGGCAGGGCGCCCTGCTCGCCGAGTCGGCACCGGGGACACGACCGACGCGGTGGCGTTTCCTCGCTCGGAACCGGCTGATCGCCGCGCTGGCCGACGTCACGGTGGTGGTCGAGGCCGGTGCTCGGTCGGGGGCGCTCAACACCGCTCACCACGCCGCGCAGCTCGGCCGGCCGGTGTTCGCCGTGCCCGGAGCCTTCGCGTCCTCGGCGTCGGTCGGGTGCCACCGGCTCATCGCGCAGGGGCGGGCGGAGATCGTCGTGCACCCCGGCGATCCGGTCGCGGCGATCCGTGCGGTGTCCGGGACCTGTGGGGGAGCGGTGCCGGACGAGCCGTTGCTGTCCGGCAGGCAGGACCCCGAGGTGGTCCGGGTCCTCGACGCGCTCGGCCGTCGTGCGCTGCCCGAAGCCGAGATCGCCCGCCGAGCCGGGATGTCGACTGCGGACGTCGCCGACGCGCTCGCGCTGGCGCAGCTGCAGGGGCTCGTCGTCCCGAGCGGCGGCGGGTGGGGGCGGGCATGACGGTCTGCAGCCGTACGCTGACGTCGTGGCTTCGCGGACGGACGATCGACTCGAGGCGGCGGTGCACGCCTTCCTCGGACACGCGCGGCACGCGCGGGGCCTCAGCGAGCAGACCCTCCGCGCGTACGCCAACGACCTCGAGCAGCTCGTCACCTTCGCGGGCGGCCGCAGCGTCGACCGCGTCGCCGACGTCGAGCTGGAGCTCCTGCGTGACTGGCTCTGGGACGCCGACCAGCGGGGGCTGGCCCGGTCGACCATCGCCCGACGGTCCTCGTCCGTGCGGGCGTTCACCCGGTGGGCGAGCGAGACCGGGGTGACCCCGACGGATGCCGGGGTCCGGCTCCGTGCGCCGAAGGGTGGAGCGCACCTGCCCCGAGTGGTGTCCGCCGACCAGGTGCGCACCCTGCTCGACGGGCTCGGCGCCCGGGCCGCGACGGACGACCCGACGGCGCTGCGGGACCTGGCCCTCGTCGAGCTCCTGTACGCGGCGGCGATCCGAGTCAGCGAACTCGTCGGGATCGACGTGACCGACCTGGACCGCGGACGCCTGACCGTGCGGGTCCTCGGCAAGGGCGGCAAGGAACGCGTGGTGCCGTTCGGCGTTCCGGCGCGCGATGCGCTCGAGGCATGGCTGGAGCGCGGACGGCCCGCCCTCGCCGCTCGGAGCGTCGGCCCGGCGAGCACGGCGCTGTTCCTCGGCGACCGTGGCGCCCGACTCGGCGTCCGGAGTGCGTACCGCGTGGTGGCGCGGTTGCTCAGTGATCTGCCGGGCGAGGGCCCGAGCGGCCCGCACACCTTCCGCCACACCGCGGCGACGCACCTGCTCGACGGGGGAGCGGACCTGCGCGCGGTGCAGGAACTCCTCGGGCACGCGAGCCTGGGGACGACGCAGATCTACACCCACGTGTCGTCGGCGCGGCTGCGCGAGGTCTACCGGACGGCGCACCCGCGCGCCTGACGCTGCGCCGACGTCCCTGACGCTCGGTCGCCGGTGGGCTCAGCCGGGCCACGCCGACTCGGGCAGCAGCACCGGCCACTCGGCAGGCGGCAGGTACGGCATCGGGTCGACGTAGCGACCGTCGACCCGCGCACCCAGGTGGAGGCACGGTGCCGTCGCCGGACAGTGCCCGACCGAGACGCGCCCGACTGCATCGCCCTGCACGACCTCGTCACCGGCGGCGACCAGGGGCGTCACCGAGTCGAGCGTGCTGACCAGCCCGCTGCCGTGGTCGATCGTCACGACGGTGCGGCCGCCGACCGCGCCGGCGAACGCCACGGTGCCGTCCGCCACCGCTGACGCGGTCGTCCCCAGGGCCGCGGGGACGTCGATGCCGCGGTGGCCGGCGGCGTAGTCGGAGGACGGCGCCTCCCACGCACGTTCGACCACCCGTGACCCGGTCGGCCAGACCCAGCGGGCCTCGGCTCCGTCGGCGTCGGCCGCAGGAGTCACCGACGGCCCGGCTCCCGACGACGGCGCAGCACCGAACGCCGCCGCCCCGAACGCCGCCGTCCCGAACACCCCCGCACCGAACGCCGCCGTCCCGCACAGCACCGCCGCGCACACCACGGACAGCAGGACGGGACGGGAGCTCGATCGCATGTCCCCAGCCTCGGCCGTGGAACCGGCCCCGTGGCGGACACGGGGCGATCCGTGGAGGGGGAGTCGCGCCTCCAGGCCTGGGGAGGAACGACGCGACGGCCGATGCGACGGAGTCGACGTCGTCCGACAGCGACACCGTCGATCCGCGTCGGCACGCCGACCAGTCGTCCCGATCTCGCACCCGGTTATGACCACATCCCGGGCGAGGAGTACAGTCGGGGCCGCTCCGGAACACGCAACGCCGCTCGGACGGCGAACCAGCCGACCGCCGGGGCACCGTGCTGCACACCGGCACGGCGGCAGAACCCAGGAGCATCGTGTCCACCACGACCACCGGGCACGGCGAAGACCGTGCGTTCAAGGGGAAGGTCACCCTGTTCGCCATCGCGGCGGCGGTCGGTGGCTTCCTGTTCGGCTTCGACTCGTCCGTCATCAACGGCGCCGTCGACGCGATCAAGGGTGAGTTCAACCTCTCCGACGCGGCCAGCGGCTTCGCGGTCGCCTCGGCCCTGATCGGCTGCGCGTTCGGCGCCTACTTCGCCGGCCGTCTCGCCGACCGCTACGGCCGCACCCGGATCATGTTCTGGGCCGCCGTGCTGTTCTTCGTCTCGTCGATCGGATCGGCGTTCGCGTTCGCCACGTGGGACCTCGTGGTCTGGCGTCTCGTCGGCGGTCTCGGCATCGGTACCGCCTCGGTCATCGCACCGGCGTACATCTCCGAGGTCTCCCCGAAGGCGATCCGCGGGCGGCTGGCCTCGTTCCAGCAGCTCGCGATCACGCTCGGTATCTTCGCCGCGCTCCTGTCCGACCAGCTCTTCGCCGTGACCGCGGGCAGCGCGTCGGCCGAGGTCTGGGGCCTGGCTGCCTGGCGCTGGATGTTCCTGGTCGGGGTGATCCCCTCGGTCGTCTACGGCGTCCTGGCGATCACGCTGCCGGAGTCCCCGCGGTACCTGCTCACCAAGGGGCGGGACGACGACGCGCGCGTGGTGATGGGCAAGATCGTGCCGCGCGACACCGTGAACACGAGCCTGGAGGAGATCCAGGACGGCATCAAGAAGGAAGCCAGCGAGAAGAAGGGCTCCATCCGGGGCAACCGCTTCGGGCTCCAGCCGATCGTCTGGGTGGGCATCATCCTGGCGGTGCTGCAGCAGTTCGTCGGCATCAACGTGATCTTCTACTACTCGACGACGCTCTGGCAGGCGGTCGGCTTCAAGGAGGAGGACTCGTTCCTCATCTCCACGATCACCTCGGTGGTCAACGTCGCCGTGACCTTCATCGCGATCTTCCTGGTCGACAAGGTCGGCCGCAAGCCGCTGCTGGTCGCGGGTTCCGCGGGCATGTTCGTCTCGCTCACCATGGTCGCCATCGCGTTCTCGCAGGCGACGATCGTCGACGGCAGCCCGAGCCTCCCCGGCTCGTGGGGCGTCATCGCGCTGATCTTCGCGAACCTCTTCGTGGTGTCCTTCGGCGCTACTTGGGGTCCGCTGATGTGGGTCCTGCTCGGTGAGATGTTCCCGAACCGCATCCGTGCCACGGCGCTGGGGATCGGTTCCGCCGCCAACTGGATCGCGAACTTCATCGTGACGATCTCGTTCCCGGTGCTCTCGGGCTTCAACCTCACCGTCACGTACGGCATCTACGCACTGTTCGCGCTGCTGTCGCTCTTCTTCGTCATCGCGAAGATCCCGGAGACGAAGGGCCGCTCGCTCGAGGAGATGGGCATCTCCGCCGACGGCGACCCGGTGGACGCCAAGGCCTGATCAGGACGGCCGGAGCCGCGGAGATCCGCCGGATCGACCGGACAGGAGGCCCGGATCACGTCAGCCGCGAGGCGCGCGTGATCCGGGCCTCCCTTCTGTTAGCATCTATCCAGCAGCGTGCTGATGCGCGCTGACTTCGCGTGTCCACCAGGCCCTCATCGGCTCGGTACCCGACCACCGGTCCCGTTCTCACGAGCGGGCGGTCGCGTGCCAGGACACCAGGGATCACGACCGACGGTCGCGATCGACACAACCGCAACAGGTCTGCAGCGACGTGCGAGAGCACGGCTGCGCGCCGAGAACACAGAAGGAGGACGGCACATGGCCGTCGTCACCATCCGCCAGCTGCTCGACAGCGGCGTCCACTTCGGACACCAGACCCGTCGGTGGAACCCGAAGGTGAAGCGCTTCATCCTCGCCGAGCGCTCGGGCATCCACATCATCGACCTGCAGCAGTCGCTGGCCTTCATCGACCGCGCGTACGACTTCGTCAAGGAGACGGTCGCGCACGGTGGCACGATCCTCTTCGTGGGCACCAAGAAGCAGGCCCAGGGCTCCATCGCCGAGCAGGCGACCCGCGTCGGCCAGCCGTACGTCAACCAGCGTTGGCTCGGCGGTCTGCTCACGAACTTCCAGACGGTCTCCAAGCGCCTCGCGCGCATGAAGGAGCTCGAGGAGATCGACTTCGACGACACGACGAAGGGCTTCACCAAGAAGGAGCTCCTCATCAAGAAGCGCGAGCTGGACAAGCTCCACAAGACCCTCGGTGGTATCCGCAACCTCACGCGGACCCCGAGCGCGCTCTGGATCGTCGACACCAAGAAGGAGCACCTCGCCGTCGACGAGGCGCAGAAGCTCGGTATCCCGATCATCGGCATCCTCGACACCAACTGCGACCCCGACGAGATCACGTACCCGATCCCGGGCAACGACGACGCGATCCGCTCCGTCGGTCTCCTGACCCGCATCGTCGCCGACGCCGCGGCCGAGGGCCTGAAGACCCGCCACAACGGTGGCGACGAGGACGAGGCCAGCGAGCCCCTCGCCGAGTGGGAGCAGGAGCTCCTCGGTGGCGAGACGGCAACCCCGTCCGCCGACGCCGCCCCCGAGGGTGCGACCGTCGAGGAGAACAACGCTGACGCGCAGGTCGCCGCGAAGGAGATCGGCGAGCCGATCGCCGACGAGGCGAAGAACGCGGAGCCGACGGCCGAGGCCGAGGCAGCCGCGGAGACCACCCCCGCCGAGTGAGCCGCCGGGGCGTCGGACCCACCGGGTCCGGCGCCCCGACTGCACTCCACTCTCCACACACGTACAGTCCAGAAAGGACTCCAGTCAATGGCAAACTTCACCGCTGCTGACGTGAAGAAGCTCCGCGAGGACCTCGGCGCCGGCATGATGGACGCGAAGAACGCGCTCGTCGAGGCCGACGGCGACTACGACAAGGCCGTCGAGCTGCTCCGCATCAAGGGTGCCAAGGCCGTCGCCAAGCGCGACGACCGAGCCACCTCCGAAGGCGTCGTCGTCGCGACCTCCGAGAACGGCGCCGCCACGGTCGTCGAGCTCGCGAGCGAGACCGACTTCGTCGCCAAGAACGAGAAGTTCACGACCCTCGCCGACAAGGTGCTGGGTGCGGTCGCCGCTGCCGGTGCCGCCGACGTCGCCGCCGCCAACGCTGCACCGCTGGACGGCAAGACCGTCCTCGAGGTCGTCAACGAGTCGGCAGCCGCGCTGGGCGAGAAGCTCGAGGTCCGCACGGTCCGCCGTGTCGAGGGCTCGGCCTTCGAGATCTACCTGCACAAGACCAGCCAGGACCTGCCGCCGCAGATCGCCGTCGTCATCGCGTACGAGGGTGACAACGCCGCCGAGGCGCGTTCGATCGCCCAGCACGTCGCGTTCGCGAACCCGACGTACCTGACCCGCGACGAGGTCCCGGCCGAGGCCATCGAGAAGGAGCGTGCGACCGTCGAGGCGATCACGCGCGAAGAGGGCAAGCCCGAGGCCGCCCTCCCGAAGATCGTCGAGGGTCGGGTGAACGCCTACATCAAGCAGGTGTCGCTCCTCGACCAGGACTACGCGAAGGACAACAAGATCTCCGTCGCGAAGGCCGCCGAGAACGCCGGCATCACGATCCAGGGCTTCGCCCGCGTCAAGGTCGGCGCGTAACGAACCCGTGACGGGGTCAGGAACCAACGAGGTTCCTGGCCCCGTTTTTCGCGCGCACCGACACGACACGCGCGCGACACATCCGCGAGTACATTTCCACGAGACCACGACGAAGGGTGCGGACCAGATGACCGACGAGAAGACCGGACGACGCCGCGTTCTGCTGAAGCTGTCGGGAGAGGCGTTCGGCGCCGGCTCCCTCGGGGTGAACCCCGACGTGATCGGCACCATCGCCAAGGAGATCGCCGTCGCCGCGCGCGAGGTCGAGATCGCGATCGTCGTCGGCGGAGGCAACTTCTTCCGTGGCGCCGAGCTCTCGCAGCGCGGCATGGACCGCGGACGCGCCGACTACATGGGCATGCTCGGCACGGTGATGAACGCGCTCGCGCTGCAGGACTTCCTCGAGCAGGCCGGCGCCGCGACGCGCGTGCAGTCCGCCATTGCGATGACCCAGGTCGCCGAGCCGTACATCCCGCGGCGGGCCGAGCGGCACCTCGAGAAGGGCCGGGTCGTCATCTTCGGTGCCGGCGCCGGTCTGCCGTACTTCTCCACCGACACGGTGGCGGCGCAGCGTGCGCTCGAGATCAAGGCGGACGAGGTCCTCGTCGCCAAGAACGGCGTCGACGGCGTGTACACCGCGGACCCGAAGAAGGACGCCTCGGCCGAGAAGCTGCACCACGTGACCTACCAGGACGCACTGCTCAAGGGCCTCAAGGTCGTCGACGCCACCGCGTTCTCGCTCTGCATGGACAACGGCATGCCGATGCACGTCTTCGGCATGGAGGGCGACGGCAACGTCCAGGCCGCCATCCGTGGCGAGCGCATCGGCACCGTCGTCAGCAACTGACCCCCGGCGCTGACTAGACTCGACGCCAGTACCGAAGGAGTAACACCGTGATCAGTGATGTCCTGACCGAAGCCACCGAGAAGATGGCGAAGGCTGTCGAGGTCGCCAAGGACGACTTCTCGACCGTCCGCACCGGCCGCATCATCGCGGCGCTCTTCCAGAAGATCCCGGTCGAGTACTACGGCACCCCGACGCCGCTCGCGCAGCTCGCGTCGCTGCAGACGCCCGAGGCCCGAACGCTCATCGTCACGCCGTACGACAAGTCGGCGCTCAAGGAGATCGAGCGCGCCATCGCGACGTTCCCGAACCTCGGTGCCAGCCCGACGAACGACGGCGACATCGTCCGCGTGACGATCCCCGAGCTCACCAAGGACCGCCGCAAGGAGTTCGTCAAGCTCGTGCGGACGAAGGGCGAGGACCACAAGGTCGTCATCCGCAACATCCGCCGCAAGGCCAAGGACGACCTCGACGCGCTCAAGGGTGAGATCTCCGACGACGAGATCTCGCGTGGCGACAAGGACCTCGAGGGCCTGACGAAGAAGCACGTCGACCAGATCGACGACGCGCTGAAGAAGAAGGAAGCCGAACTCCTCGAGGTCTGATGCGTCGCTCCGACCAGGGCGATGACCGCCCCACAGCAGAGCACGGGCCCGCGACGAGCGGGCCTGTGAAGAAGGGGCTCCGCCAAGACTTCGATGCGCGCGCACGTGCGGCGCGCACCGACTTCGAGGCGCAGCTCCGCCAGCGCAAGGCCGACTTCGGTGCGCGGAACGAAGCACTGACGGCGCGGACCGGGCGGAACCTGCCGGCGGCGATCGGCATCGCGCTCGCGTTCGCGGTCGTCATGCTCGGCACGCTGCTCCTGTTCACGCCGTCCTTCATGGTGGTCGCGGCGTTCCTGCTGGGCGTCGGCGTCTACGAGCTGACGAGCGCGATGCGCTTCGCCGGCCGCGACGTCCCGCGGATCCCGAGCGTCGCCGTCGCGATCGCGGTGGTGCCGGCGGCGTTCCTGTACGGGCAGGCCCCGGCGCTGTTCACGCTGCTCGGCGGCATCGTCCTGATCAGCGTCTGGCGCCTGGTCGAGGTCGCCCTCGCCCGGCAGAAGCCCCCGGCCGGCAACGTCGTCCGTGACCTGACGAACGGGCTGTTCGTCCAGGCGTACATCTCGTTGCTCGGTGCCTGCGTCGTGCTGCTCTCCGCCCAGCGGGACGGCAACCTCTGGGTGATCGGCTTCATCCTCGTGGTCGTCGCGGTCGACACCGGTGCGTACGCGACCGGCCTGAACCTCGGCAAGCACCCGATGGCACCCCGCATCAGCCCCAAGAAGACGTGGGAGGGTTTCGCCGGGTCCGTGGCGGCGAGCATCGTCGTCGGCATCCTGGTGGCCGTGTTCATGCTCGGGCTGCCCTGGTGGACCGGTGTCGTGCTGGGTGTGCTCATCTCCGGGTCGGCCACGCTCGGCGACCTGACCGAGTCGATGATCAAGCGTGACCTCGGCATCAAGGACATCTCGTCGTTCCTGCCCGGGCACGGTGGACTGCTCGACCGCATCGACAGCATCCTGCCGTCGGCCGCGGTCGCCTACGTGCTGTACCTGGTCGTCAACCACTGACCCGCCCCCGGGCCGGGCTGTACGTGGCACTCAGCGCGTCCAGGTTGTGCCACGGGTCGGGACTGGCAGAATGACGCCGTGGCCACCACCTTCCCGACCGCAGCCCGTTCCGCCCTCGGTTACGACGTCGACGAAGTCGAGCGTTTCCTCGAGGACGCCCGGCGCGCGTACTCCGCCGACGACAGTGCCCCCGGCATCGAGGCTGCGAAGATCCGTGCCACGGCGTTCTCGATGCGCAAGGGCGGCTACTCCACCTCGCACGTCGACGCCGCTCTCGAGCGGCTGGAGGACGCCTTCGCGGCGCGCGAGCGTGAGCGGGAGATGAGCGAGGTCGGCAAGAAGGCCTGGTACGCCGAGGCGCGGACGAAGGCGTCGGACGTCGTGGCACGCCTCGAGCGGCCCGACGGCCAGCGGTTCAGCCGGGTGAGCGTCCTCGGCACCGGCTACCACCCGAAGGACGTCGATGCCTTCGCCGCCCGACTCGCGGGGTACTTCCGCGAAGGCAAGCCGCTCAGTCTCACCGAGGTGCGCTCGATCGTGTTCCGCCCGAAGCACGGCGGGTACCGCGAGGCGCAGGTCGACGCGGTGCTCGACGCCGTCGTCGAAGTGATGCTCGCTGTCCGATGACGACGCGCTGTCCCCAGGTGCTTCGCTTTCCGTGATCGTTCCGTTACCCTGGTCCTACTCATGGGCAGGCACACGGCAGATTCAAGCTCCGACCGCGATACCCGCGAGCACCTCAGCCTCCAGGCTTCCGGTGAGCGCCGCGCGGCAATGCAGCGAACCCGCACGACGGAGACGTCGGCGTTCGGGGTGACCCCGCAGGCAGCGGCGACGGGGCCGGTGGCCACGCCGAAGTCGGTCGCGGCGAACCGCGTCTCGGACGAGCGTGTGGCGTCCTTCGCCCACGACGCGCTCGTCGCCGAGCAGCGTTCCCCGAAGCAGCGCACCGCGACGGTCCAGCGCCGTACGACGCCGAAGCTGGCCGAGCCAGCCCGTGTCGCGTCGGTCAACGCCGTGGCCCGCAAGCGCGCGACGGCCCCGATGCTGTCGTTCGTCGGCGTGTTCCTGTTCGTCGGCGGGTCGCTGTTCAACCCGCTGCAGGCCGACGTGGCACAGGCCGCCGTCGACACCCCGGTGCTCGTGAAGGCCCCGGCACCCCAGCAGTACACCGCACACGGCACCTACGGCGAGGCCGCTGCCGACCGCGACGGCTACGGCGTGACGGTGCCGGCCCCGAAGGTCGTGAAGCCCGTCGTCGAAGACGACGACGCCGATGCCACCGACGACGCCGCGGATGCCGCAGCCCCCGATTCCGAGCCGGTCTCGGCCGCCAACACGCTCGCGGCCACCGCCGCGACCCCCGACCCCGGCAGCGCGCAGGCGATCGCCCTGCAGCAGGTCACGGCCCGCGGCTGGGGCACTGACCAGTACAACTGCCTGGTCTCGCTCTGGAACAAGGAGTCCGGCTGGCGGGTGAACGCCTACAACCCGAGCGGTGCGTACGGCATCCCGCAGGCCCTGCCCGGCAGCAAGATGGCCACGGCCGGCGCCGACTGGCAGACGAACCCGGCGACGCAGATCACCTGGGGTCTCAACTACATCGCCGGCGTGTACGGCACCCCCTGTGGTGCGTGGGGTCACAGCCAGGCCAACAACTGGTACTGATCGGCTGCTCGGGTGCCGCGCAGCAATCGGCCGCGGCGTCCCCGTGGTCGCGACGTCGAGCCTGACGAGGAGTCCACCCTCGATCGGCTGATGAGTTCGTGGAAGCGCACCGAGGTCCGCCACGGTCGCGAGTACCAGGTGCAGCCGATCTCCGCCGCGTCGGCGCAGAAGGAGTACATCTGCCCGGGCTGCGGTGGCACCGTGTCGCCCGGCACCGCCCACGTGGTGGTCTGGCGCGCGGACGGCGTCCTGGGTGACGCCGCCGACCTGGCGTCCCGTCGGCACTGGCACAACCACTGCTGGAGCATCGCATGACCGAGCGCGACGTGACGCACGACACCGAGATCCGCTCCGCGACCGAGCTGCCCGCCCGACGCACCGAGGTCGAGCTGGTCACGGACGACCACCTGACGCTCGTCGGGGAACTGGCCGAGCCCGCCGACGCGCCTGCCCGCGGCACCATCGTCACGCTCCACCCCCTGCCGACCGCACACGGCTTCATGGACTCCCACGTGCTCAAGAAGGCCGCTGCCCGGTTGCCGGCCCTGGCCGACATCGCGGTGCTGCGGTTCAACTTCCGATCCGTCACGTCGCCGCGCGGCACGTCCGAGGGGGGCTTCGGCGACGGCGTCTCCGAGGGCTTCGACCTGCGTGCCGCTGTCGCCGAGGTCGTCGACCGCGGGCTGCCGACGCCGTGGCTGGTGGGGTGGTCGTTCGGCACCGAGGTCATCCTCAAGCACGCACTCGAACACGTCGAGGCCGGCACCGTCGCCGGGGTCGTCCTGCTGTCACCGCCGCTGCACCGCACGTCGGACGCCGAGCTCGCCCGCTGGGCCGCCGTCGACGTCCCGGTCGTGGCGCTCGTGCCGGAGCACGACGACTTCCTGCAGCCCGAAGCTGCGGCCGCGCGGTTCGCGCTCGCTCCCAACGTCCGGGTGGTGCCCGTCGCGGGCGCGAAGCACCTGTGGGTGGGGGAGCGGTACGTGCGGATCGTGCTCGACGCGATCGCCGACCTCGTCGTCCCGGGCAGCGCACCGCTGCCGACCCACTGGCCGGTCTGAGCAACGCCCACGGCACGCCGTGCGCCCCGCCACCTGCTGCAGGTGGGATGGCCTGGAGGCGCGTGTCGGGCCTCCGGGCCGGTGACCGTCAGCGCTCGGTCGCCTCCACGTCGTCGCGCTCGTCCGCAGCGGACGCTGCGGTTGGCGCCGTGCCGAGCAGGCCGGTCGCGTTCGTGAGGACCCCGCGGAGGTTCTCGAGGTAGCCCGCGACGGCCTCGCGCTCGGTGCGGATCGCCGCCAGGCGGTCCTCGGCCTCGGCGATGACACCGGCGGTGCGCTCCTCGGCGTCGGCGACCATCCGGTGCACCCGGTCTTGAGCGTCGGCGACGATGGTGCGTGCGTGCTCCTGCGCCTCGGCCGTGCTGGTGCGCTCGAGGTCGTCGGCTTCCTGCTGCAGACGCTCGGCTCGCTCACGGGCCTCGGTGGCGCGGCGCGTGGCCTCGGCGAGCTGCAGGTTCGCCTCGTCCAGGTACTTCTGCGTCTCGGTCACGGTCTCGTGGTGCTTCTGCAGGTAGTCCTGCTCGGCGTCGTCGCGGCGGGCCGCGAGTTCCGACTCGAGGGTCGTGCGGGCTTCGTCGCGTGCCCGGGCGATCTCGGCACGGACCTCGTCGCGTTCCTTCACGAGGGCGGCGCGGGCGGTGTCGATCTCCTGCTGCAGGGCGGTGCGCTCGGCTTCGAGCACCCCGAGCTCGGCGGTCCGGCGGTCGGCGATCTCGGCGTCGACCTCGGCGTGCTCGCGTTCGCGGCGGGCGGCGATGGCGTTCTCGTGCTCGCGGACGGCACGCTCGGCTGCTGCGTCGGCTTCGGCCCGCTCCTGCGCGATCCGGGCGTCGTGCTGCTCGAGTTCGCGGGCGATCCGGTCGGCGGTCTCCTGCACCAGGCGCGCGTTCTCGACGCGGGTCTGTTCCTCGTCGACGCGCAGCTGGGCGCGGGCTGCTTCGATCTCCTGTTCGAGGTCGGTGCGGGCCACGGCGAGTTCGCGCTCCCACTCGGCGCGGGCGGCCGCGAGCTCCTCGTCCAGTTCGCGGCGGCGGTCACCGATCTCGCTGTCGAGCTCGGCCCGCCGACGCGCGACCTCGGACTCGAGTTCGGCGCGACCGGTCTCGAGGGCCAGCGCGTGTGCCTGCTGCTCCTCGTCCCGTTCGCGGTGCCAGGCGGCGCGGCCCTCGGTGACCTCGCGCTCGAGGGCCGCGCGCCGGGTCGTCTCCTCACGGTCGAGGTCCTCGGTGCGGCGGGTGTGGTCGGCTTCGAAGACCGAACGGCGGTGCTCGGTCTCACGGTCGAGCTCGGCTGCGGCGGTGCGGGCGTCGGCGGACTCGCGCTGGGCGATCTCACGCAGCTCCGCGACCTCGTGCTCGACCTGGGCGCGCAGTGCGTTCGTCTCGCGGATGGCGACGGAGCGGACCTCGGCGGCCTCGGTCACCGCGGCACCGCGGATGGCGGCTGCCTCGTTGCGGGCGTCCTGCGTGAGCAGACCGGCCTCGGCGCGGGAGCGCTCGACGGTGTCGGCGGCTTCGGCGCGGGCACGGGTCAGCTCGTTGGTGGCGCGGGTGCGGGCGTCCTCGAGGGCGTCGCGCGCTTCTTCCTGCGCTTCGCGGACGGTGCGCTCAGCTTCGGCGCGGCTCGAGGCTCGGAGCCGCTGGGCGTCGATGTCGGCCTGGCTGATGAGCCGGGTCGACTGTTCCTCGGCGACACGCAGCGTGGACTCGAGGCGGGTGCCCAGACCGCTGTACGTGGGGGTGCCGGCTTCGTCCAGCTCGCCCTGCAGCTCGGACACGCGGGCCTGCAGGAGACGGATCTCCTTCGCGGCGTCGGCGCGGTCGTTGTTCGACTTGATGAGCTCGCGGCGCAGGTCGTTCAGTGAACGCTCCACCTCGTCGCGGCGGTACCCGCGCAGCTCGGTCCCGAACTCGGCCTCGTCGTTCGCCACGTGTCGCTCCTGGGTGCTCGGCGGAGGGCCCGGATCGGCCCGCGGTCGATTGTAGTGGCGGCCGGAGCGGGTCGTCTGAGTCCGGCGACAGCGCGGATTGATGCACTGTCCAGCGATGCTCGCTATCCTGAGTCGCTGATTCGCGCGCCGACATCCCCACCCCGGCGCGGTAGGGAGAGTGTTCGTGCGATTCGTCCTGGCGATCGTCAGTTTCGTCATCGGCCTGCTGCTCGTGGTGCTGGCGGTGGGGCAGCGGACCGTGTTCGCGCCGCCGTCCTCGCTCGTGGCCGAGAGCTCGACGACCAGTTCCGCCCCGGTGACGGTGATCCCGGGGACGACGCTCAACGCCAACCCCGGCTACCAGCGCATCAACGTGTCCGGCTCCGGCAAGGTGTTCGCGGCGTACGGCAAGACCGCCGACGTCGACGCCTGGATCGGTGACGCCGAGCACACCACGCTCCGCTTCGACGCCGAGAAGGGCTCGCTGGTCGGGTCGACCTCGGGCAGCGAGACGAGCGTGCCGTCGCCGAAGGGCAGCGACCTCTGGTACCAGGAGTACGACGGTGCCGGACAGTTCACCGTCCGCCTGCCCCAGGACGTCTCGGTCCTGGTCGTGAGCGACGGCAAGGCCGCCGCACCGAGCGACGTGTCCGTCACCTGGCCGCAGGACACCGCGACGCCGGCGGTCGGTCCGCTGCTCGTGGCCGGCGGCGTGTTCGTCCTCGGAGGCCTCGTGCTGCTCGTCCTCGCCTTCCTGCACCAGCGCCGTGGACGCGGTCCCCGCCGTCGCAGCGGTGGCAGCCGTCCGCCGCGGGTGCGTGCCTCGCGCCGTGCCGCCGCCGCCGGAGCGCAGGTGCCTCGCCCCGGTCGTCGTGGGACCCGCGCGTTCGTCGGCGTCCCGGTGCTGCTCGTCGGTGCCCTGACCCTGGCCGGCTGCTCGTCGGACTACTGGCCGCAGGGCGGCGATCCGTCGCTGGCCACGCCGACTCCGACGGCCACCGCCACGGGGGCGGCGGAACCCACCGAACCGACCGCCGCGACCAAGCAGCAGATCACCCGCATCGTGCAGCGCGCCGCGGCCGTCGCGAAGCAGGCCGACGGGGCGCGCGACCGCGACCTGGTCCGCACCCGGTTCTCCGGCGCGGCGCTCGACCTCCGGCTGGCCAACTACTCGATCCGCGGCAAGGACTCGGACGTCAAGGCGCCGCCGGCCATCTCCGCAGCGCAGGTGTGCGTCGCGCTGCCGCAGCAGACCGACACCTGGCCGCGGACGGTCTTCACGATCGTCGCCGAGGACTGTGACGCCAAGTCGGCGCCGCAGGCCCTGACCCTGGTGCAGGACAGCGCCCGTGATCCCTACAAGGTCGCGTACGACGTGTCGCTCGAGGCCGACGCGAAGATCCCGAGCCTCGCCCCGACGACGATCGGTGCGGCGCTGCTCGCGCCGGAGTCGAAGCTCCTGACCATCCAGCCGGACCAGGTCGCGACCGCCTACGGCGACATCCTGTCGAAGGACACCGCCAGCGAGTACGCCGACCTGTTCACCACCGAGGGTGACGCACTCCGCACGACCATCGGCAAGGCGTACAAGGACAAGAAGGCCAAGGCGCTGCCGGACACGGCGAAGATCGAGTACTCGTCCGAGGTCCCCGCCGACTCCGCCGTCGCCATCGCGACGGACGACGCCGGCGCCCTGGTTTCCGCCGACCTGGACGAGATCGAGAAGGTGACCCCGACCGCGTCGGGCGCCGAGGTGAACACCGAAGGTGCCGTGAAGGCACTGTCCGGCGTCGACACGAGCAAGAAGGGCATCAGCGCCACCTACAGCGTCCAGCTGCTCTTCTACGTGCCGCCGGTCGCCTCGGATGGCAAAGTGGTCCTGCTCGGGTTCACGCAGGGCCTGACCGCAGCAAGTGAGGTGCAATGAGCAACATCCCCCCGACCCCGTCCGGGCTCCGCGGAGCCGTGGACCTGTCGTCCCTCGTCGACCGCGCACAGCGGCCGCCCCAGCCGTCCGGCGCTCCGGCCCCGGCGGGTCAAGCCGGCGGTGCCGCGCCCGGTTCCGACGTCGGCACTGCGAGCGGCGCCGGCCCGACGGTCCCGTCGCTCGTCATCGACGTCACCGACGCGACGTTCCAGGACGTCCTGGAGCTGTCGAACGTCGTCCCGGTCATCGTGGACATCTGGGCCGAGTGGTGCGGGCCGTGCAAGCAGCTCTCACCGATCCTCGAGCAGCTCACCGCCGAGTACGACGGCCGCGTGGTGCTCGCCAAGGTGGACGCCGACACGAACCCGCAGCTCGTGCAGGCGTTCCAGGCGCAGTCGATCCCGACCGTCGCAGCCGTGATCGGCGGACGCCCGCTCGGGCTCTTCGTCGGCGCACTGCCCGAGGCGCAGGTCCGCGACGTCTACGAGCAGGTGCTCCAGGCCGCCGAGCAGAACGGGGTGTCCGGTCGCGTGTCCGTCGACGGCGCAGTGGCCGACGTCGACGCGGAGCAGGGCGAGCCGGAGCCGGAGCCGCTCCCGCCGCACCACCAGGCCGCGTACGACGCGATCGAGCAGGGCGACTACGCCACCGCGATCGAGGAGTACAAGACCGCCATCCTGCAGGACCCGCACGACCAGATGGCCGTCGCCGGGCTCGCGCAGGTGTCGCTGCTCGACCGGTTGGACGGTCGGACGGCCGACGAGATCCGCGCCGCTGCTGCCGCAGGCCCGCAGGACGTCCAGGCGCAGCTCGCCGTCGCCGACCTCGACATCTCGGGCGGACACGTCGACGACGCCTTCGGGCGCCTGCTCGACCTCGTCCCGACCGTGTTCGGCGATGACCGTGAAGCCCTGCGCGTGCGGCTCGTCGAGTACTTCGAGCTCATCGGTTCCGAGGACCCGCGCGTGGTCGCGGCTCGCCGCCGCCTGGCGAACGCGCTGTACTAGCCGCTGCCGGGTCCGTGCGGCGCAGCAGACGCCGTCGTCACGCCGAGACGCCGCCGGATCCGGCGGCGTCTCGGCGTTTCCGCGGCGTCTCGCGGACACGACGGTGTCTCGCGGACACGACGGTGTCTCGCGGACACGACGGCGTCTCGCGCAGGACCGCCCGGACCCGCAACGCGACAGACGGGAGGCCCGGTGCCAGCTGGCACCGGGCCTCCCGTCTGTCGGTCGGTCGCGTCCTGGACGCGGGCCGGGTTACCAGGCCAGCTTCAGCCAGACGGCGCCGAGCGGCGGGACCACGACGTGCGCTGAGGCCGGGCGGCCCGCCCACGGGGTGTCCTCGGCGGTGACGACGCCGAGGTTGCCGACTCCGGAGCCGCCGTACTCGGCCGCGTCGGTGTTGAGCACCTCGTGCCACTCGCCCGCGGTCGGCAGCCCGAAGCGACGCTCCACCGGGACGCCGGAGAAGTTGACGAACACCGCGACGCGGTCGTCGCCGTCCTTCCGCAGGAACCCGAGGGTCGAGTGCGGTGCGTCGCCGCCCTCGAGCCACTCGAAGCCGTCGGCCGTCGAGTCGTGGGTCCAGAGCGCCGGGGAGTCCTTGTAGACGCGGTTGAGTTCGGCGACGAGGTCCTGCACGCCGCGGTGGCCGGGCTGGTCGAGGAGCCACCAGTCGAGGCCCTTCGCCTCGGACCACTCCGCGGGCTGCGCGAACTCCTGGCCCATGAAGAGCAGCTGCTTGCCGGGGTGCGCCCACATGAACGCCAGGTAGGCGCGCACGTTCGCGAGCTTCTGCCACTCGTCGCCGGGCATCTTGCCGTACAGGGAGCCCTTGCCGTGCACGACCTCGTCGTGGCTGATCGGCAGGGTGAACTGCTCGCTGAACGCGTAGACGAACGAGAACGTGATCTCGTCGTGGTGGTAGCTGCGGTAGGCGGGGTCGCGCTGCACGTACTCGAGCGAGTCGTGCATCCAGCCCATGTTCCACTTCTGCCCGAAGCCGAGCCCACCGGCGCTCGTCGGCTGGGTCACCCCCGGCCACGAGGTGCTCTCCTCCGCGATCATCACGATGCCGGGGTACCGCTTGTACGCCGTCGCGTTCGTCTCCTGCAGGAAGGCGATCGCGTCGAGGTTCTCGCGCCCACCGTGGATGTTCGGCAGCCAGTCGGTGCGGGAGTAGTCGAGGTACAGCATCGACGCCACCGCGTCGACGCGCAGACCGTCGATGTGGAACTCCTCGAGCCAGTACAGCGCGTTCGCGACCAGGAAGTTGCGGACCTGCGGCTGCCCGAAGTCGAAGACGTAGGTGCCCCAGTCGAGCTGCTCACCGCGGCGGGGGTCGGGGTGCTCGAACAGGGCGTAGCCGTCGAAGCGGCCGAGCGCCCACTCGTCCTTCGGGAAGTGCCCGGGGACCCAGTCCATGATCACGCCGATGCCCGCGGAATGCAGGCGGTCGATCAGGTAGCGCAGGTCGTCCGGTGAACCGAAGCGTGCGGTCGGGGCGTAGTACCCGGTGACCTGGTAGCCCCACGAGCCACCGAACGGGTGCTCGGAGAGCGGCAGGAACTCCACGTGCGTGAAGCCGGTGTACTCCATGTGCCCGATGAGCTGGTCGGCGACCTCGCGGTACGACAGGCCGGGGCGCCACGAGCCGAGGTGCACCTCGTAGACGCTCATGGGGGCGTCGTGCGTGGTGGTCTGCGCACGGCGCTCCATCCACGCGGCGTCGCCCTCGGACCACGTGTACGTGGACTCGGTGATGACGGAGGCCGTCGCCGGCGCGATCTCGGCTTCGCGGGCGAACGGGTCGGCCCGCTCCACCCAGCCGGAGTCGGTGAGGATCTGGAACTTGTAGCGCTGGCCGACGACGGCACCGGGCCAGAAGAGTTCCCAGACACCGAGGTCGCTCAGCCGGCGCATCGCGGTGGTGCGGCCTTCCCAGCCCTCGAAGTCCCCGATGACACGCACGGCGGTGCCGCGCGGTGCCCAGACGGCGAATGCGACCCCGTCGACCCCGTCGACCGTGCGGGCGTGTGCACCGAGGTGCTGCCAGAGCTGCTCGTCGCGGCCTTCGCCGAACAGGTGCAGGTCGAGCTCGCCGAGCGTCGGGGCGAACCGGTACGCGTCGTCGGTGGTCCAGGTGGCGTCGTCCTCGTCCGTTGACGCGTCGTAGTCGTACTCCGACTCGACGCGGTACCGACCGAGGGTGTCGGCCGTGGCGCCGGCCCAGAGCCCGTCGCCCTCGTGCGTGAGCTCGATGTCGTCGCCGTCGGGGCGGACGAGTCGCACCGCGCGGGCCAGGTGGCGGACGACGCGGACGCTCGTGCCGCCGTCGACGGGGTGCGGGCCGAGCACGTCGTGCGGCTGGGACCACCGGCCCTCGGCCACCTGCAGGCGCAGCCAGTCCTCGATCGGTGCCGGGCGCGGGTCCGTGGCGGCACCGGCAGTGCCGACGGCCGGGGCCGGGGCATCGGCCGGAGCCGGGGAGGCGGCAGCAGCGCCGGGGGCGACCGGGGCGTCGACGGACGCCGGACGGACGACCGGTGCCGAGCCTCCGGTCGGGGCCTGCGGGTCGTCCGACGACGAGGCGGCCGCCACGGACGGCTGCCGCGGGTGCGTCGGGTCGGCGGGGTGTCCGGCGAGCGTCGCGGACTCCGACACGCCGCGGTCGGGCGCCTCGCGCTCGGCCGGAGGGGCACCGGGCAGGTCCTCGGCGGGAGCGGACACCTTCGGCTCGTAGCGCGGCACGGCCGGCGGCGGAGGCGGCACCGGCGGCACGGCCGGTCCGCGCTTCGTGGGGTCGGTCGGTTCGGGGGTCATCGGTGGGGTCCTTCCACGACGAGCAGGTGCACGGGCTCCTGGAACGCGTCCAGGCGGACGTAGTTCGACGCGCCCCAGGTCCAGCGCTGACCGGTCACGACGTCACGGACGTCGAACAGGCCCTCGGTCGGCAGACCGAGTGCGGCGAGGTCCAGGTGCACGGTGGTCTCACGGGCGGAGTGCGGGTCGACGTTGGCGACGACGATCACCGTGTCGGGCCGACCCGACCGGATGAAGTCACCCGACAGGTGCTTCGAGTAGACGACGATCGCCGGGTCGTCAGCGGCGTGCACGTGCAGGTTCCGCAGCTGTCGCAGCGCGGGGTGCGCCGCCCGGAACCGGTTGAGCATCGTGACGTACGGGGCGAGGGATGCGCCCTCGGCCTCGGCCAGCGCGAAGTCGCGCGGCTTGTACTCGTACTTCTCGTTGTCGATGTTCTCTTCGGAGCCCGGTCGTGCGACGTCCTCGAACAGCTCGTACCCGGCGTACATGCCCCACGTCGGCGCACCGGTGGCGGCGAGCGCCGCACGCACCTTGTAGCCGGCTCGGCCGCCGAACTGCAGGTACTCGGTGAGGATGTCGGGGGTGTTCACGAACAGGTTCGGGCGCAGGTAGTCGCTCGTCTCGTGCGAGAGCTCGGTGAAGTAGTCCTCGATCTCGTCCTTGGTGTTGCGCCAGGTGAAGTACGAGTACGACTGCTGGAACCCGGCTTCGGCGAGCGCGCGCATCATCGCCGGGCGGGTGAACGCCTCGGCCAGGAACACGGTGTCGGGGTGCTCGTCGCGGATCTCACGGATGACCCGTTCCCAGAACCACAGCGGCTTGGTGTGCGGGTTGTCGACGCGGAAGATGCGGATGCCGAAGGCGATCCAGTGGCGCAGGACGCGCTCGACCTCGGTGACCAGGCCCTCGGGGTCGGTGTCGAACTGGATCGGGTAGATGTCCTGGTAGCGCTTCGGCGGGTTCTCGGCGGTCGCGATGGAGCCGTCGGCGCGCTGCGTGAACCACTCCGGGTGCTGGGCGACCCAGGGGTGGTCGGGGGAGCACTGGAGCGCGAAGTCGAGCGCGACTTCCATGCCGGTGTTCTTCGCCGTCTCGACGAAGTCGCGGAAGTCGTCCTCGGTGCCGAGGTCGGGGTGGATCGCGTCGTGCCCGCCTTCGGGGGAGCCGATCGCCCAGGGGCTGCCGGGGTCGTTCGGCCCGGGCGTGAGCGTGTTGTTCGGCCCCTTGCGGGCGGTGGTGCCGATGGGGTGGATCGGCGGCAGGTAGATGACGTCGAAGCCCATCCGGGCGACGGCGGGCAGGCGGCGGGCCGCGGTGCGGAAGTCACCGCTCTTCCAGGAGCCGTCGGGGTTCTTCTTCGCGCCTTCGGAGCGGGGGAAGAACTCGTACCAGGCGCCGACGCCGGCGCGGGTGCGTTCGACGTCGAGCAGCTGGGTGGCGGAGTGCGTGCGGAGCGAGGTGAGGGGGGCTTCCTCGACCTCGGCGACGATGCGCGGGTCGTCGACGGCGGCCAGGCGTTCCGCCGGGTCGAGGTCGGTGTCGCGGACCCGTGCGGCGGCGCGTGTGGCGGCGGGGGAGCCGGTCTCGTCGGCCAGCCGGTCGAGCAGCACGGCGCCGTCGAGCAGCGTCGCCTCGGTGTCGACGCCGGCTGCGATCTTCAGGCGTGCGCCGTGCAGCCAGCTCGCCCAGTCGTCGGAGTACGACTCGACGTGCCAGGTCCAGACGCCGACGTGGTCGACCTGCACCGTGGCGTCGTAGCGGTCGGTGCCGGGGGCACCGAGGGTCATGGGGACGGTGCGTGTTCCACCGTCTGGGCGTTCGAGGACGAGGTCGGCGCCGATGATGCCGTGTCCTTCTCGGAAGACGGTCGCACCGAACGTGATCACCTCGCCGTCGAATGCCTTGCCGGGGAAGCCGTTCGGCGTCCTCGGGGCGAGCTCGGTGATCGGGATGCGCCCGATCTTCGGGCGTCGGGGTCGGTCTGCGGTGGCCACGGAAGCGACGCTACCCGGCGGGCGGCTCCGCGTTCCCCGGATTCCGCCCACTGTGGAGGGGCCGGGCGCGCCGTGGACCCTGTGGAGGACCGGACGCAAGGCCCGTGGCGGGGCCGCCACGAGCCTTGCGTCCGCCTGTCGGTCGCTGTGCCCGGCCGCACCCGCCTGCTCGCGCTACGCCACCTCGAACAGGTGGATGCCGGGGCCGTAGGCGGTGAAGACCTGCCCGGCGGGACGGAGGCGCTCGTGGTCTCGGTGCTTCTCGCTCGACCAGGCCAGGCGGTACCCGAGGACGTCCTCGCGCACCGGCAGGGTCAGGTCGCGGGTACGGCCGCTGCCGTGCACGACCACCAGGACGCGGTCGAAGGGCTCGTGCTCCGGTGTCGACTCGACGAAGTACTGCAGGGCGCGGTGCACCGGCTGGTCCCAGCCCTCGATCGTCATCGCGTGCCCGTCCGGTCCGTACCAGGACATCCGCGAGGCCCCCGGTGTCTCCTGGCCCTCGACGCCGAAGCGGGTGGGCCGGAGTGACGGGTGCGCCTGCCGGAACCGGGCCAGCGCGGCGACGGCCTCGGTCATCGTCTCGGCGTCCTCGTCGTCGGACCAGTCGACCGGGGTCAGGTCGTCGGACACCACGTAGGCGTTGTTGTTGCCGTGCTGGGTGCGGCTCCGCTCGTCGCCGGCGGTGAGCATCGGCACCCCGGCGGACAGCATGAGCGTCGCCACCAGGTTGCGCATCGACCGGCCACGCGCGGCGCGGACCCCCCGGTCGGCGGTGTCGCCCTCGATGCCGTGGTTGAACGAGCGGTTGTCGTTCGAGCCGTCGTGGTTGTCCTCGCCGTTGGCCTCGTTGTGCTTGCCGTCGTACGACACCAGGTCGAGCAGGGTGAAGCCGTCGTGCGCGGTGACGAAGTTCACGCTCGCCAGCGGGCCGCGGTCGGCTCCGAAGACACTCCTCGACCCCGACAACGCTTCAGCCAGCCGGCCGATGCCGGTCTGCGGCAAGCCGGTGCGGCGCTCCTCGGCGATGTCGGTGAGCCAGAACTGCCTGACCGTGTTCCGGAAGCCGTCGTTCCACTCGCTCGTGCGGTCCCCGGCCGCACCGAACGCCCCGGTCTTCCAGCCGTCGGGGCCGACGTCCCACGGCTCGGCGACCACCAGGGTGTCCTGCAGGTCGGGGTGGTTCCGGATGCGTTCGAGCAGCGGGTGCGACGGGTCGAACCGGTGCTCGCCGTCGCGGGCCAGGGCGGCCATCAGGTCGAAGCGGAAGCCGTCGACCTGCACCTCGCGCGCCCAGTACACCAGGCTGTCGACGATGAGGTCCGCGGTCGCCTCGACCGAGGTGTCGAGCGTGTTCCCGCACCCGGTGGTGTCGTAGTAGCCGTCCCGGTACGGCGAGGCGGAGTGCGCCCAGCGGTACCGGTTCGCACCGTCGATGCCGCGCAGGCTCGTCGTCGGGCCACCCAGGCCCTCTTCCGCGGTGTGGTTGTAGACGACGTCGAGGACGACCTGGATGCCGGCCTCGTGCAGCAGCCGGACCATGCCCTTGAACTCGCGCAGGACGGCGTCGGCACCCTGCTGCCGGGCCGGTGCCGAGGCGTGCGCGGCGTGCGGGGCGAAGAACCCGAGCGTGTTGTAGCCCCAGGCGTTCTGCCGGCCGGCGTCGCGGAGCCACCGCTCGGTGTCGAAGGCCTGCACGGGCAGCAGCTCGAGCGTGGTGACGCCGATGCGGTGCAGGTGCGCGATCGTGCTCTCGTGTGCGACCCCGGCGTACGTGCCGCGCAGGTGTTCCGGCAGGTGCGGGTTCGCTGCCGTCAGGGTGCGGACGTTCGCCTCGTAGACGACGGCGCGGTCGAGCGGGACCTGCGGCTTCACGACGCCGCCCCAGTCGAAGGCGTCGTCGACGACGACGCTGGTCCAGCGCGGGCCGGCTGCTTCGTCGTTCCCCGTCGGCAGGATGCCCCGCGCGTACGGGTCGAGCAGCGGACGCGTCGGGTCGAACTCGTGCCGCGGGCCGACCGGGCCGTCGACGAGCAGGTGGTACCGGTCGCCGGGCACGACCCCGGGGACCTCGCCGGTCCACACGTCCGTGTCCGGCACGCGCTCGAGCGGGTGTCGGGTCGGCCGGCCCTCGGAGCCGTCGGAGCGGTCGGTCCCGTCCGCGCCGTCGGCGCTTCCCGCGCTCGTCACGACCAGGACGACGCCCGTCGCCGTCGCGGACCGCAGGGTGAACCGGGGGACGGTCCCGCCCAGGGAGAACCCCGGCGTCAGGTCGATCGCTGTCTCGTGCACGCGACAAGGGTACGAGGACCGGCGCGTATCCTGGACACTGCTCGATCCAGGGGGTGCATTTGTCGGTCTACCTCGACCACGCCGCGACGACGCCGATCCTGCCGGAGGCGCTCGCCGCCTTCACCGATGCCCTGGGCACCGTCGGCAACCCGTCGTCCATCCACAGCGCCGGTCAGCGCGCGAAGATGCTGCTCGAGGACGGCCGCGCCGCCGTCGCCCGCTCGCTCGACGCGGACCCGGTCGAGGTCGTGTTCACCTCCGGCGGCACCGAGAGCATCAACCTCGCCGTGAAGGGCCTGTTCTGGGCTCGCCAGCGTGACCGCCAGCGGCCCCGCATCGTCGTCCCGGGCGGCGAGCACCACGCCACCGTCGACACCCTGACCTGGTTGGAGACGCACGAGGGGGCCGTCGTCGACGTGGTCCCGTTGGACGCGCAGGGTCGCGTCGACCTCGCCGGACTGGAGGCGCGGCTCGCCGACGCCTCGGACGTCGCCCTGGTCACGTTCCTGTGGGCGAACAACGAGGTGGGCACCATCCAGCCCGTGTCACGGATCGTCGAACTCGCGCACGCCGCCGGCGTGCCCGTGCACAGCGACGCGGTCGCCGCCTACGGCCAGGTGCCCGTGTCGTTCGCGGCGTCCGGCCTCGACGCCCTCAGCGTCTCCGCCCACAAGATCGGCGGGCCCGTCGGCATCGGTGCGCTCGTGCTCGGACGGAAGGCGACCGTCGAACCCCTCATCCACGGTGGTGGGCAGCAGCGGCAGGTGCGGAGCGGCACGCAGGACGCCCCTGCCGCTGCGGCCTTCGGCGTGGCGGCCGGCGCGGTGGTCGCCGAGCCGATGCCGCACCCGGCGCTCGCCGCCCTGCGGGACCGCCTGGTCGCCGGGGTGCGTGCGGCCGTCCCGTCAGCCGTGCTGATGGGGGACCCCGTCGACCGGCTGCCGGGCAACGCGCACTTCACGTTCCCCGGGTGCGAGGGCGATTCGCTCCTGTTCCTGCTCGACGCCGCCGGGGTCGCGGTGTCGACCGGATCGGCGTGCCATGCCGGGGTGCCCGAGGCGTCGCACGTGCTGCTCGCGATGGGGCTGTCGGAGCAGGACGCCCGCGGTGCGCTCCGGATCACACTCGGGCACACGACGACCGACGCCGACGTCGACGCGTTCCTGGCTGCGCTGCCGGATGCGGTCGCGCGGGCCGGTGCCGCGGGGATGGCGTCGCGGGAGCCGCTGCTCGGGCGGTAGGGCCTCTTCCGTCGGGCTGGATGCCACGGGGCACGGTTGCGGTGCTGGACATCGTTCTGGTCCTGACGTCGAGAGCCTCGCGACTCTCCGGGTCACGGCGGGTGCGGGTCGCGCGCGGCTGCGGGAGCGGCTGCCGTCGGATCCACACACCGACCCAGACGTGCGAGAGACCGGTCGCTGCGAGACCGACCATCGCCCACCCGACGACGCCGTGCCCGGTCGTGACCCAGAAGACCCCGAGGACGAGGACGAGCGTCGTCACGACTGCACCGAAGGCGAGCATGAGCAGACTGGACACGGGACTGGCGTTCTGGGCGAGCCGAGCGTCACGCACCCAGGCCGGGTTCCGCACGCGCCACAGGACGATCGCGACGGTGCCCAGCAAGACCGCGATGCTCGCTGCGAGCAGACCTGTTCCAGCCACGGCCCGATGGTAATCCGACAGGACCGTCCTCGACGCGATCTCCACGAGGGCCTCGCGACCGACCCGCATCGTTGTGATACTTGGACATGCTCGAGTTGGTGCGACCGCAGACGGCGTTGTACGAGGCGTGGGCTGAAGCGCATGCCGAGTGGGGGCCGGGTCTGCACGAGGACGGGTTCGGGATCACCGCGCACGACGACGTCAGCGACGAGGACGGGTTCCGCACCTGGGTCGGCCGAGTGCACGCCAGGCCCGGCGCACTCTGGTGGATCGTCGAGGACGGCCGTGTCCTGGGCGGGATCGCACTCCGGGCTCCGGGAGACACCGCCGGCGTGCACCGGTTCGGCCACGTCGGGTACGGGATCCGCCCGTCAGCACGGGGCCGCGGCGTGGCGACGTGGGCGCTGGGCCAGGTGCTCGCCCACGCCTCGCGAGTCGGGATCGACCCCGTGATCGTGCTCTGCCGCGATGACAACGCCGGGTCCATCCGGGTCCTGGAGCACTACGACGCGGTGCTGTCGTCGATCGAACGGCGTGAGGGAGTGCGGCTCCGGCGGTACGCCGTCTCCCGGTCGCACCGGCGTCCCGGGTAGCCGATCGAGCGCACGGCCGCCCCCGGGAACCCGTGTCGACGCGTCACACCAGCCGGGCGAGGAGCGCGTCCGTCTCGGCTGCGGTCGGCGCTGTCGCCGGACCGTTCCTGGTGACCGCGAGGGCCGCCGCGGCGTTCGCCCGGCGGACGGCCTCGACGAGCGACGCACCACGGGACAGCGCAGCGACGAGCACTCCGCCGTGGGCGTCTCCCGCACCGTTGGAGTCCACCGCGACGACCCGGAAGCCGGGGACCAGCACGGGGGAGGCACCGGGCTCGACGACCCAGCAGCCGGCTGCGCCGTCGCGCACCAGGGCGGTCCCGCGGGCGGCCGCGGCGATCGTGGTGACCGCCTCGGGGAGTCCCGCGGACGTGGGAGCCATGAGTCGCGCCTCCCGTCCGTTGGCGCTGACCACGTCCGCACGCGCCATGACGGGGCCGAGCACCGCCGGGGGCAGCGTGTCGACCAGCGGCGACGGGTCCAGGACGACGCGGACGGAGTCGGGGACACCCCCGAGCCAGTCGGCGATCGCTCGCCCGTTGACGGCGTGCGCGAGGCCGTAGCCGGACACGAACACGGTGTCGTCGGCGACGAGGGCGATCCGGTCGAGGTCGGCGCGGCCGAGCTGCCCCTCTGCGCCGACGCTCGTGACGAAGGTCCGCTCCGTCGAGGCGTCCACGAGTGCGACGCAGTACCCGCTGTCGACGTCGTCGAGACCGGGCTGCAGGACGTCCACGCCGGACGTGGCGAGCGCGCGACGCACCACGTCGCCGAACGGCCCGCTGCCGTACTGCCCCCCGAACGCGACGTCGAGTCCGTCCCGGACGGCGGCGACCATCGTGTTCAGGCCGCCGCCCGCGGTGATCTCCGACGCGGAGGCGATGACGTCGCCGCCCGGATCCGGGATCGCGTCGACGCGCATGACGATGTCGACGATGACGTTGCCGACCGAGACGAGGCGGGGCATCAGGCGCGCGCCCCGGCGTCCGTGGTGGTGGCCGGCTCGTGCTCGGTGAGCCGGCCACGTGCTCCGCCGGTCAGCAGGTAGACCGCGGCAGCGACGATGAACGTGATCACCCAGCCGAGTCCGTTCGCGCCGATCCAGGTCGCGGAGAACGCACCGACGAAGACGGGGTCCGCGTCACCGACCTGCACCTCGGTGAACAGGAAGCCGATCACGATCGCGACGATCCAAGCGGCAAGGGCACCCCAGGCGACACCACCGCGGTACCAGTACCGGCCGCCAGCGCGCAGGTCGAGGAGCGCCGCCGGGTCGTACCAGCGCCGCCGGACCATGTCGGCGGTGAAGACGCCGAGCCACGCGGTGATCGGGACGGCGAGGACGGAGATGAACGTGATGAACGGGGCGTAGAAACCGTCGGCGACGAGCATGAAGTACATCGCGCCGAGTGTGGTGACGACCACGTCGACCGCGACCGCCCACACGCGCGGGACCTTGATGCCGAGGGTCAGCGTGGTGAGGCTCGCCGAGTACACGGACAGGTGGTTCGACAGCAGCAGGCCACCGAACGCCGCGATGAGGTACGGGATCGCCATCCAGCTCGGCAGCAGGTCGCGGATCGCAGCGACCGGGTCACCGGCCTGCGCCAGCGTCGGGTCTCCGGCGGAGACGAGCGCGCCGAGGCCGACCAGGACGACGAGCGGGATGCCCGCACCGGCGGCACTCGACGCGATGAGCGCGCCGGCCTTCGACGAGGTGCGGGTGTAGCGGGCGATGTCCGCTCCGGCCGTGGCCCAACCGATGCCGGTACCGGCTGCGATCGTGCCGATGCCGATGACCATCGCGGCGACGGGGCCCGCGGGCTGGGACCCGACGACGTCCCAGTCGACGCGCAGCACGAGGAAGACCGCGACGAACACGTTGAGCGCACCGAACACCCACGTCGCCCACTTCTGGACGGCGACGATGAACGCGTGCCCGAGGCCGGAGACCAGCACCGTGGCGACGACGAACACCAGGATCGCGACGATCGTCAACACCGGGTTCGCCTTCGCGTCACCGCCCGTCCCGAACAGGATCGTGAACAGCGACAGGAGCACGAACGCCGCCGTCGTGGTGTTCACCGTCTCCCAGCCGAGCCGCGACAGCAGCGACACGAACGTCGGCCCGATGTTCCCGCGGACGCCGAACACCGCTCGGCTGAGGGTCAGACCCGGAGCACCGCCGCGGCGGCCGGCGACGGAGATCACGCCGACGACCGCGAAGGACCCTGCGGCGCCGATCACCGCGACGAGCAACGCCTGCCAGATGGTCAGGCCCTGGAACGCGACCAGGGTCGCACCGAGCGGAAGACCGAGGATGGAGATGTTCGCGGCGAACCAGACCCAGAACAGCGCGCCGGGCGTACCGGTCCGTTCGTCGTGGGGCACGGGCTCGATGCCCCGCTGCTCGATCGTCGTCAGCGTGCCGCTGCTGAGCGTGGTGGGCGTGTGGGACATGGTTCGGTTCCTCTTACGTCGTCGGAAGGGTGGTGCGCGAAACCGTGCGTCGGCCTGTCCAGGCGACGCCACAGCGTGGGGGGAGGGGGGAGGCGGGTCAGCTGCCCGCGCGGAGGGTGAGGAGTCCGTCGACGACCCGGTCGAGCCGGAGGTCGTTGACCGTGGTCACGGTGGCGACGGCATCGGCGGGCCAGGCATCCGGCCCGTGGACGGCGCCGAGCACCGCACCGGCCATCGCGGCGATCGTGTCGGTGTCGCCGCCGAGTGCAGCCGCTGCGCAGAGGGTCTGCCACGGGTCGAGGTCGAGGGCGACGAGGGCGAGTGCGGCGACGACGGACTCCTGGCTGGCCACGCTCGTGCCGATGAGCCGCGTGATCGTGTCGATCTGCGCGGACGCGGGCACGGTCGGCAGGTGCTCACGCGCCCACGTCGTCCTCGCAGCGATGTCCGCACCGGCGACCCAGTGGCCGCGCTCCGCGCCGATCGTGGCGGCGGCGACCGCGGCGTCGAGCGCTCCGGACCGCGTCGCCCCGTCGATGCCGGCGCTCACGGCCCCGGCGATCGCGCTCGCTCCGGCGATGCCGAGTCCGGTGTCGTGCGTGACGCGGCTGGCGTCCTGGACGGCGTCGACCAAGCGGACCAGGTCGTTCGAGGGCACGGCGACGCCGACCGGTGTGATCCGCATCGCGGCCCCGTTCGTCGTGCCGGTCGAGCCCGCCTCGGACGCGGGGACGCCGTCGAGGATCCGCTGCACCGCGGTCTTCGTGCTCGGGCCGAGCAGGTCGAGCGAGCCCTTCGCCTCCATCCCGCGCTCCCAGGCGATGAGCGCCTCGGCGAAGCGGACCGGGTCCAGTCGTCCGTTGCCCTCGAGCAGCAGCTCGGCGAGCATCAGGGCCTGTTCGGTGTCGTCGGTGATCGTGCCAGCCGGCATGCCGGTGGCGATGCGCTGGTGCGGTCCGGCGTCGGCGAACCCGGCGATGGCCCCGTGGTCGGCGAGGATCTGCGCGCGGGACATCGACTGGGTCGGCATGCCGAGGGCGTCGCCGATCGCCAGGCCCGTCAGGGCAGCGAGGGCGTGGTCTCGGTGGCGGTGCTGGTTCACGGTGTCCTGTCGTGGGGTCGTGACGTGGTCCCGAAGCGCATGTGCAGTCGGAAGCGGTCGGGGTCGAGGAGGCTGTCGACACGCTCGACGAACGCGCCTTCGGCCGTGCGTGCGATGCGTCGGCTGCGCAGGAACGGCGTGCCCGCGGTGCGGTCGAGCAAGGCCGCGTCGTCGATGTCGAGCGGCACGACGTCGATCCACTGCTCGGCGCTCGCCGGCACTAGACCGGTCTCGGCGATCGTTGCCGTCAGGGAGCCGTCGACGAGTCCGTCGGTGGTCGCGGACGCCAGGCGCCCCAGGTGCGGCACGACGCTGCGCTCCAGGGACACCGGACTGCCACCGACGACGACACGGAGCCGGTCGACCGCGACGAACGTCGCGCTGGCGGCATCGACCTCGGTCTGGAGCGCTGTGTCCTCGAACCGCTCGATGCGCAGGGTGCGGGTCGACACCTCGGTCCCGGAAGCGGCGATGGACCGTGCCCAGCCGCCGCGGGGGTCGAGGGAGGCGCCGTCGAACGTGACGACCGAGCCGATCCCACCCCGGGTGGCGATGTACTCGTCGTCTGCCAGGTCGGCGAGGGCAGCTCGGACGGTGCCACGACTGACGGCGAAGCGCACGGCCAGGTCGTGCTCGCCGGGCAGGCGCTCGCCGGCTCGGTACCGCCCCGTCGCGATCTCGTCGCGGAGCGCGTCGGCGACGAGACGTCGCTTCGAGGTGATCGGCATGCCGTGAGCGTACATGTACAAGACCTGTTCAGTCGTGTCTCCGCGCTCAGTGGATGACCGGCCGGTCCGGTCCGGGTGCCTCGACGCTCAGAGGTCGCAGACCGCGGTGGGCAGGTTCTGCTCGGCGCTGACCCACACCGATTCGACGTTCGCCCCGCCCTCGCCGAGTTGGAACGAGACGAGGCCGCCGGGCAGCTGGACGTCCCACCGCGACCAGGATCCGTCCGGTGTCGAGATCCGTTCCGTGAGTGACGGGTACGCGGCCCGGAGTGCATCGGAGCTCGACCCCACACCGATCCCCGCGGCGGTCGTCGGCCCCGCCGTCGTCGTCCGGGCAGAGTCACCCTCGGCGCCGATCAGGACCCCGGTCACGCGGTCGTCCTCCTCGGTGATCCGCAGCGTCGGGCTGCCGTCGCGCGCCCACGTTCCCGGAGCCGTGCACGTGCTCGGCGTTGCGGGCACCAGACGGTACGCCTGGGCGAGGTCGTCGCTCTCCGCCTCCGTGGCGCCGCCGAGCGCGATCGGACCGACCTCGTCGCCCGAGATGGTCCACGAGGACGGGGCGTCGAGCGCGAAGGGGCCCTTGCTCGGGGTCGGGGCAGTGGATCGTGTCGGTGGGGCTGTGGGCTCCGGGGTCTCCTGGACCGGAGCGGACTCCGGGGTGCTGGTCGTGGCCGGTTCGCTGGGCCCCGGCGTGGAGACGGGGGCGGGGTCGGCGGAGAACGGCTGCGGGATCACGCCGAGTGCGACGCCGCCACCGGTGATCCCGAGGCCGAGCAGGGCGACGACACCGATGACGATCGCGGCGCGGCGACCACGTCGGCGCGGCGCAGGGCGCTGTTCGGTCGCGCGGGTGAGCACGGTGCGCTTCATCGCGACGAGCATGCGCTGCAGGTCGTCGCCGGAGGGAGGCTCAGTGTTCATCGTGCATCACCGCCTGCTGCAGTCGGGCACGGGATCGGGCTGCACCGCGGGGAGCAGCGTCGACGGTGAGGCCGAGGGCCTCGGCGGCGTCCGCGTAGGAGCGTCCGTCGACGAGGCAGGCTTCGCAGAGGCGGCGGTCGACGGGTGCCAGCGCATCGATCTCGTCGCGGACCCAGCGCAGTCCGACGCGGGCATCGTCCGCGTCGGTGCCTGCGGTGTCGCCGTCACCCGTGCCGGGGCGGCGCGCGTGGTCGCGGCACGCGACGAGCAGCCAGGGCAGCAGGGCGTCGGTCGCCAGGCGGAGCGTTCCGCCGTGCTACCAGAGCGTGAGGAAGGTGTCCTGCACGATCCGTTCGGCGTCCTCGCTGCTGGAGGCCAGGGCCCATGCGAAGCGGGTCAGGGCGGCCGCGTACCGATCGAACGCGTCAGCCAACGCCGCACGTTCGCCGTTCGCGAGTCGACGCCTCAGTGCTGCGTCGGCGTTGGCGCCGTCATCCACGGTTGCCCCCTCTCACCTCAGGAGTGTCGCCAGCGACGCGATCCTGACACAGCGGCGTCCGACGGCGTGTCGCGCCGCGGGCGGACGCGGGTGGCAGGCCCCCGGTCGACGTCACCGTGACCGGTGTGACGGACCTGCGCCGGGCCTCCCGGTCGGCTGTTTCCCAGCGCGCCGGACAGGCGGGCGCGCTGGGACACCGCACGGTCGGCGCGTCCGTCGTCAGCGGTCGTCGGCCGTCGGTCTCGGACTGCTCGTCGTGCGCCGCACCACCAGTGACACCGGCACTCGGTGCACGCGCGGCTCCGGCGTTCGGCCGTGCACGCGTTCCCCGAGCCAGCGTGCGGCCTGGGCCCCGATCGCGAAGGTCCCGTTGTCGACCGTGGTCAGCGAGATGTGCCGGATGCTGCCGAGGTACGTGTCGTCGTAGCCGACGAGCGACACGTCGTCCGGGACGACGAGGCCGAGGTCGTCGGCCGCGGACAACGCGCCGATGGCGACGAGGTCGTTGTAGGCGACGAGCGCGGTCGGACGGTCAGCCGTGGCCAGGACTCGTCGGGCCGCCGCGTACCCGCTCTCCTCGCTCATGCCGGCCGGTACCACGACGGCGTCGGCACCGTGGCGGGTCATCGTCGTGCGGAAACCCTGCTCGCGGAGCTCCCCGACGCGCCCGGGGCCGACGAGGTGACCGATCCGCGTGTGCCCGAGTGCGAGGAGGTGCTCGGTCGCGATCGACGCGCCGGCGTGGTCGTCGTTCACGACCACGTCGGTGTGCAGGTCGTCCGGCTCGTAGGTCCCGGCGAGGACCACCGGGATATCCTGGGCGGCCCGTCGGAGCGCGGCGTCGTCCTCGGTGGTGCCGACCACGACGATCCCGTCGACCTGTTGTCGCAGGAGCATGTCCACGGGGGAGCCGCCCACGCGCCGGGTGGTCGCCGAGTCGACCAGGATGGGTGCCAGCCCGACGGTGTCGAGTGTGGCGGTCAGGCCGGCGAGCAGGTCGACGAACCAGGGGTTCCGCAGGTCGTTCAGCAGCACGCCGACGGTGCCCGTCCGCTGCTCACCGAGGCTCCTGGCTGCGCGGTTCGGTCGGTAGCCGAGTTCGGCGACTGCTCGTTCGACGGCCGCGCGACGAGCGTCACTGACCCCTGGGTCGCCGCGGAGCGCGAGCGAGACCAGCGACTTCGAGACCCCGGCGTGCTCGGCGACGTCCCGGATGGTCGGGGCGTGGTGCGGTCTCGACATGGATGCAGGCTAGTCCTATTCTGGACCGGTCCAGTTTATTCCATTGCTGTCCAACGAAGCGAGCGCAGATGCCCCCGAAGATCTCCATGAACGTCACGACGACGTTCCACGGCAACGTCGTCCAGGACATCCGACTGGCGAGGGAAGCCGGGTACGGCGGGATCGAGCTGCAGAGCCCGAAGCTCTACCGGTACCTCGACGCCGGCTACGACATCCGGACGCTGCCGCCGCTGCTCGAGGGGCTCGAAGTGACGGGGCTCGGTGCGGTGCTCGACATCGAGCGTCGGGGTGCCGGTCGCGACGACTTCGTGGCGGAGGTCGAGCGCATGTGCGGTGTGGCGACCGCCGTCGGGGCGCCCATCGTGCAGCTGTGCACCGGGCCGGTCGATTCCGCGGTCGTCCGTGACCACCGCGCGGGCCGCCTGGCCGACGACGACACCCGGTACCGGGCGACGCTCGGACTCGACGAGGACGCAGCGGTCCGCATCACCGGAGCGAACGTCCGTCTGGCGGCGGACATCGCTGCGGACCACGGACTCGAGGTCTACCTGGAGCCCCTCGCGTGGGCGCACCTCAACCGATGCCGGCACGCGCTGGACATCATCGAGGAGGCCGGGCGCGACAACGTCGGCATCGCACTCGACACCTGGCACTTCTGGACGACCGGGGACACGCTGGCCGAGGTCCGAGCGCTGCCCGCGTCGGTCATCAAGGCCGTCCACCTGTCGGACGGGTTCGACCTGGACCGCGACCGGACGGTTCCCGACCAAGCCGTCCACCGCAACGTCGTCATCGGTGGCGGTGCGATCCCGCTGCAGCAGTGGGTCGACGCGATCAAGGCCACCGGCTACGACGGATGGTGGGTCACCGAGATGTTCTCCGACCGGGCGAACGAACAGGATCCCGCCGTCGTCGCACGCACGATGCACGACCTGACCGCGATCCTGGTGGGCTGATCATGACGCAACGCTTTGCCCTCGTCGGCGCCGGGTTCATCGGCGCTGTGCACGCCGCGTCCCTCGCAGCGCACACCGACGTCGACTTCGTGGGGATCCACGACGTCGATCGTGACCGCGCTGCGTCGCTGGCGGCACGCCACGGCACCCGGGCGCTCACCCAGGACGAGGCGTTCGACGCGGCGCAGGTCGACGCGGTCTTCGTCGCTTCCTCCACCGACACCCACGCGCAGCACCTGCGCGCTGCCGCAGACGCCGGGATCGCCGTGCTCTGCGAGAAACCCATCGCTGCCGGGTTCGCCGACGCGGTCGCGGTGGTGGAGCACGTGCGTGCCAGCGGCGTGCCCGCGATGCTCGACTTCAACCGGCGGTGGGACCGCGACCACGCCGAGCTGCAGCGCATCGTCGCCGCGGGGGAGATCGGGGCGGTCGAGCTCGTCCAGCTCAGTTCCCGCGGTCCGTCCCTGCCGCCGCTCGACTACCTGCGGGTCTCGGGCGGACAGCTTCGTGACCAGACCGTGCACTTCTTCGACCTCGTGCGGTGGATCACCGGCGAGGACCCGGTGACGGTCGCGGTGGCGGGTTCCGCGCTCGTCGACCCGGCCATCCGCGAGTTCGGCGACGTGGACACATCGGTCACGACTCTCACGATGCCCTCCGGCGCGCTCGTGCAGATCGACAGCGTGCGGCGCACCGGCTACGGCTACGACGAGCGCATCGAGGTCATGGGATCGTCCGGACTCGTCGAGTCGCGGCGGAACCACCGCGGGAACGTCGCTCGTTACACCGATGGGCAGATCGTCGCGGACGGACTCCACGACGGCTGGTTCGAGCGTGTGCAGCCCACCTACGCCGCGACGCTCGCCGCCTTCGTCGCGTCGCTCGAGTCCGGATCCGAGCCGCCGGTCTCCCTGGAGGACGGGCTCAGGGCCCAGGCCATCGCCGAGGCGGCCACTCGTGCCCTGTCGTCGGGACGGACGGAGCACATCGACTACTGACCCCCGGTCGGCCGAGTCGGACTCGCGCCGGTAGGATCGATGACCATGGTCGAACTGGACTTCACCGAGCAGCTCTCCGCCCTTCGCGAGACCTTCGGCAACATCCGCTCGGTGGTCGACGTCGACCGCCTGCAGCGTGAGATCGCCGACCTCAGCGAGCAGGCCGGGGCCCAGGACCTCTGGGACGACGTCGACCACGCGCAGCAGGTGACGAGCTCGCTCTCGCACCGGCAGTCGGAGCTGAAGAAGATCACCGACACCGAGCAGCGCATCGACGACCTCGAGGTGCTGGTCGAGATGGCGAACGAGGGCGACGACCAGGAGTCGGCCGACGAAGCCCTCGCCGAGCTCAAGGCGATCCAGAAGATGATCGGCGACTTCGAGGTGCAGACGCTCCTCGACGGCGAGTACGACGACCGTCCGGCCGTCATCACGATCCGTGCCGGCGCCGGTGGTGTCGACGCGGCGGACTTCGCCGAGATGCTCCTCCGCATGTACCTCCGGTACGCCGAGCAGCACAACTTCAAGACCACCGTGATGGACACCTCCTACGCCGAAGAAGCGGGCATCAAGTCCGCGACGTTCGAGATCGACGCCCCGCACGCGTTCGGCACGCTGTCGGTCGAGGCCGGCACCCACCGCCTGGTCCGGATGTCGCCGTTCGGCGCCGCCGGCAAGCGCCAGACGTCCTTCGCGGCGGTCGAGGTCATCCCGCTCATGCCGGAGACCGCCGTCATCGACATCCCCGAGAACGACATCCGTGTCGACGTGTTCCGCTCGTCGGGCCCCGGCGGACAGTCCGTCAACACGACCGACTCGGCGGTGCGGCTGACGCACATCCCGACCGGCACCGTGGTCTCGATGCAGAACGAGAAGTCACAGATCCAGAACCGCGCAGCCGCCATGCGCGTGCTGCAGTCGCGCCTGCTCCTGCTGAAGAAGGAAGAGGAGAACGCGAAGAAGAAGGAGCTCGCCGGCAACATCACGGCGAGCTGGGGCGACCAGATCCGCTCGTACGTCCTGGCGCCGTACCAGATGGTCAAGGACCTCCGGACGGAGCACGAGGTGAACAACCCCTCAGCCGTGTTCGACGGCGATCTGGACGGCTTCATCAACGCCGGCATCCGCTGGCGCAAGCAATCCGTCGCCGACTAGGGGTCCGTGAGCCGCGCGCCTCGCTTGCTTTCCAAGCGGGGCGACCTACCCTGATCCGGTCATGATCAAATTCGACCAGGTCACCAAGGTCTACTCGGGCAACCCGAGTCCGGCGCTCGACAACCTCACCCTCGAGATCCTCAAGGGTGAGTTCGTGTTCCTCGTGGGCGCGTCCGGTTCCGGCAAGTCCAGCTTCCTGCGCCTCGTGCTCAAGGAGGAGAAGCCCACCAGCGGGCAGATCCACGTGCTCGGGCAGCGCCTCGGGTCCCTGGCGTCGCGGAAGGTCCCGTACTTCCGACGCAACCTCGGCGTGGTGTTCCAGGACTTCCGTCTGCTGCCGAACAAGAACGTGTTCGACAACGTGGCGTTCTCGCTGCAGGTCATCGGCAAGAGCAAGGGCTTCATCAGTGAAGCCGTGACCGACGTGCTGAAGCTCGTCGGACTCGCCGGCAAGGCCACCCGCATGCCGCACGAACTCTCCGGTGGTGAGCAGCAGCGTGTGGCCATCGCCCGCGCCGTCGTGAACAAGCCGGCGATCCTGCTGGCCGACGAGCCCACCGGAAACCTGGACCCCACCACGTCCGCCGGCATCATGGCGCTCCTCGAACGCATCAACCAGGGAGGCACCACCGTGCTGATGGCGACGCACGACGCCAGCATCGTGAACCAGATGCAGCGGCGGGTCATCGAGCTCTCGAACGGCACCGTCCTGCGTGACGAGCAGTCCGGCGGCTACCAGACCCAGGCCGTCCCGATCCAGCGAGGCACCGTGTCCAACACCACCGGCATCCAGACGATCCCGGGGCTCATCCGATGAGGCTCGGACTCGTCATGTCCGAGGTCGGCTCGGGCCTGCGGCGCAACGCGTCGATGGTCGTCTCCGTCGTCCTCGTGACCTTCATCTCACTGACCTTCGTCGGTACCGCGATCCTGCTGCAGATGCAGATCAACCAGATGAAGGGGTACTGGTACGACCGGGCGCAGGTCGCCGTCTACCTGTGCACCGACACCGACACCACGGGCAACTGCACCGGCGCGAAGGCCACCGCGGACCAGCGCGAACAGGTCCAGGCGCAACTCGAGTCGTCGACGCTCAAGCCCTACATCGAGAAGACCTACTACGAGAACCAGGACCAGGCCTTCACCCGGTTCAAGGAGCAGTTCAAGGACTCGGCCGCGACGGAGTTCGTCAAGCCGGAGTACCTGAACGAGACCTTCTGGGTCAACCTGAAGAACCCGTCGCAGGCCGATGTCCTGGTCGAGAGCCTGTCGAAGGTCGCCGGCGTGCAGAGCGTCGTCGACCAACGCGGGTACCTGCAACCGATCTTCAACCTGCTCAACGCATCGTCGTACACGGCGATCGGCATCGCGGGGCTCATGCTCGTGGCGGCCGTGCTGCTCATCGCGACGACGATCCGGTTGTCGGCGTTCAGTCGACGGCGAGAGCTCGGCATCATGCGACTCGTGGGTGCGTCGAACCGGTTCATCCAGACACCGTTCGTGCTCGAGGGGGTGATCGCCGCAGCCATCGGAGCCGTCCTGGCCGGCGGCGCGATCACCGCCGTGGTGTGGTTCTTCGTCCGGAACTTCCTGGCGGAGCGCTTCACCGGCACGGCGTTCATCGGCATGGGGGACGCGGCCATCGTGGTCCCCGCGGTGATCGTGATCGGGGTGCTCCTCGCAGCGGCATCGGCATCGATCGCCATCCGTCGGTACCTGAAGGTCTGACGCAGCACAGCATCCGCGAGCGGGCGGCGCGCCGGGAAGGTGCGCCGCCCGCTTCGTGTTGAGTAGTCTGTAGGGCTGCGCGGAACCATCCGGCGCAGTGCACCGGTCACCATCGAGAGGAGTCGTCATGGCGAAGGAACGCGGTGAGAAGATCGTCGCGACGAACCGTCGCGCCCGACACGACTACCTCATCGAGGACACGTACGAAGCAGGCATGGTCCTGTCCGGCACCGAGGTGAAGTCCCTGCGCATGGGGCGTGCGTCACTCGTCGACGGGTACGCCTTCATCGACGGTGGCGAAGCCTGGATCGACGCCGTGCACATCCCGGAGTACACCGAGGGCACGTGGAACAACCACTCGCCCCGACGGAAGCGCAAGCTGCTCCTGCACAAGCAGCAGATCGTGAAGATCTCGCACAAGACGGCGCAGGGTGGCTACACCCTGGTGCCGTTGCAGATCTACTTCCACGACGGTCGGGCCAAGATCGAGATCGCCGTCGCGAAGGGCAAGCGCGAGTTCGACAAGCGCCAGGCCCTGCGCGAGAAGACCGACAAGCGTGAGGCCGAGCGGGCCATGCGCACGCGGAACCGTGTCGGCGAGTAGCGCCGACGCACGTCCTCGGCTAGACTGAGGGACTGCTCCGATCGGGGCATTGGCAACTCAACAGCGTGACAGCGGTTCGCACGTCCGGCCCGCATGGGGATGATCGGTTTCGACATTGCCTGTGTGCCGACGGGAAGCGGGCCGAGGACCCACGGTTATCTCGTTAACGATCCGTGGAAACCAACAAGTGCCAATTCCAAGCGCACTGACTTCGCTCTCGCTGCGTAAGCAGCCCAGCACATGAAGTCCGTCGGCCAGGTGACCGTCCCCTAACCTGATCCCGACGTCATCCAGAGGACTTGCTGCACGGTTGCGCCTCAGGGCCGTGCGGGACTTGCACTGAGACTGGGCCCGTCGTCCTAGAAGCCGGTAGCAAAGGACGGGGCCGAGCAGAACGAACTATCCGGATACGCCCGTAGAAGACGTCGAATTGCAGCGATGGACGGGGGTTCGATTCCCCCCATCTCCACCATTCGCCGAACGACGAACCGCTGTCACGCTGAGCCACCTGAACGCCCCGGCACCGTCCCCTGGACAGTGCCGGGGCGTTTCCTGTTCCGCCACGTCCGAGGACTACGCTGCGGAGCAGGCGCGCAGAACATGCTCGCGTCGAACCCGAACGAGAGGTCAGCACGTGGTGCAGGAGATCGCGATCCGTGTCCGTCTGCGGGAGCAGGAACGAGTGGTGCTCAGCGAGTACGAGCGGATCGTGGGCTCCGTCGCCACGGTCGCCGCCCTCGCCGCCTGGCTGCCGAACCCCGACACCCGACTGGTCGTCCGCGGCCGCGGTGCCGAACCGGTGCGGCTCGAGACCGTCACGTACGGGTCGGTGGTCGAGATGCTCGTCGTGCTCGACCAGCGCTCCGCCGGGGTGGAACGTGCCGCCGCCGCCATCGCCGCGCTCATCGAGTCGGTCCGGCACGAGCACGTCGCCGACGACGTCTCCGGGGTCGCCGGGGAACTCGACCGGCTCGACCGCGCTGCCCCGCGCGGCCGCTCCGTCGTGGAACGCGCCCTGCGGACGTTCCTCGAGGGGGCACGGTCCGACGTCCTCGCGCGCCGGTCCACGACCCGCGTGCGGACCGCGCAGGCGCTGCTCCGACTCGCCGAGGCGGACGCGGTGCTCACGGTCGAACGGGTCGCCGATGCCCTGGCGCCGGTGCTCGAGGAGCACGCGGTCGACGTCGAGCTGGACACCGGCTCCGCCGTGGTCGTCGCGCCGATCGACGGGGTGGAGTCGCCGGAGACCGAGGCTGCGCCCGGCGACGCCGACGCCTCGCAGGCGGAGCGGGAGGCCGTGTCGGCCGTCCTGCCGCTGCCGACGGGTGCGAGCAAGGCGAAGTCGAAGCAGGACGACGGCAAGAAGAAGAAGTCCAAGCAGGACGGCGACAAGAAGAAGCAGTCGAAGCAGGACGACAGCAAGAAGAAGCAGTCGAAGCAGGACGACGGCAAGAAGAAGCAGTCGAAGAAGGACGACGGCAAGAAGCAGTCGAAGAAGGACGACGGCAAGAAGCAGTCCAAGAAGGACGACGACAAGAAGTCCAAGAAGAAGTAGCTCGCCGCCGCTCCCGCTAGAAGTCGAACAGGTTCGCCCGGATCCCTCCGGCGCCGTAGTCCCGTCGCAGCAGCCCGCGGCGCCGGAGCACGGGCACCAGGTCGCCGAACATCCGGTGGATCTGCGCCGGGTGCAGGTCACCCGAGAAGATGATCCCGTCGTTGTCGGCGTCGCTGCCGAGCTCCTCGATGAAGTCCGCGAACTCGTCGGCGGTCCCCACAAACCCCGAGCGTGACGCGATCCGCCCCTGCCGTGCCTTGCGGGTGAGCAGTTCCCGCAGCGGTGCGTCCGGGGTGTCCCCGAGCAGCCCGCGGATCGTGCCGGCCGAGACGTGCTCACCGAAGGTCCCGTCGGGTACCGGGGCGTCCAGGTCGAGCGCGAGCAGGTCGGTCTCGGAGTCGCTCGACCACGCGATGGCCGCCGCACGCAGCGCGTCGTCCGAAGGGTGCTCGGACGCCGCGACGATGCGGTCGGCCTCCTCCGGCGAGGACACGATCACCGGCTTGAGCACGAACAGGATCCGCAGGTCCGACGCGGAGCGCCCCGCCGCTTCCGCTGCAGCGATCATCCGTGCTCGGTAGTCCGTCACCGCGGCGGCCGACAACGGCGCGAGCGCGAGCTGCACGTCCGAGTGGGTCCCGGCGAACGCGAGCCCACGACCGGAGCCGCCGGGGGAGACGACGACCGGGTCCGAGGCGAGCGGCAACGCGTTGAGCGGCCCGTCGGCGGTGAAGTGGGTGCCCTCGTGGTGGAACGCGTCGAGGGCGTCCCCGTCCGCGAAGTGCCAGGAGTCCGGCGCCCCGACGTACCCGTCGCCCCACGAGTGCCAGAGCCGGCGGAGCAGCGTGATCCACTCCTCGGCGCGGTCGTACGCCTGGTCGTGGGGCAGCGGCAGCAGGCCGGCGTGCCGTGCACTGCCGACGTCGGTGACGACGTTGATCCCCAGGCGGTCCGAGGACAGGTGTGCCAGGGTCGCGAACTGCCGTGCCGCCAGGTACGGCGGGGTGATCCCCGCGTTGACGGTCGGCGCGATGCCGATGTGCGAGGTGGCGGCGAACAGGTACGGGGCGAGCAGCAGCGGGTCGTGCTTCGGGCCGCCGTACGCCTGCCGGATGCGCAGGTCGAGGGTCGCGGGGTTCCCGAGCGAGACGGCGTCCTCGGCGATGACCAGGTCCATGCCGGCCTGCTCGAGTGTCCGGACGGACTGCTGGTACAGGTCCGGCTTCGTCCAGTCGTGGCCCCAGTCCCAGTCGGACCGCCCCCACGCCTGCGGGCCGAAGCCCCGCGAGAAGAAGTACCCGAAGTGCTGCAGCTCGGCCATTCAGCGCTCCTGCCGGTCGAGGGCCGGCCCATCGACCGACGAGCGGTGCGCGTCGGACGCTCCACGTGCCTCCAGGCCGGTGGTCGCTGCGGACCGCACGGCGGCGAACCCGCGTTCCAGGTCGCTGAGCAGGTCCGCGATTTCCTCGATGCCCACCGACAGCCGGATCAGGCCGTCGTCGATGCCCTGCTCGGCGCGTTCTTCCGGCGTGCGGCCGGCGTGGGTGGTGGTCGCCGGGTGCAGGATCAGCGAGCGGACGTCGCCCAGGTGGGTCATCCGGCTGAACAGCTGCACGGCGTCGATGAACGCGCGCGCGGCGGCTCCGCCACCGGCGAGCGTGAAGGCGAAGACGGATCCGGCCCCACGGGGCAGGTAGCGCTGGGCGAGGTCGTGGAACGGACTGGAGGCCAGGCCCGCGTGGTCGACGCTCGTCACCTCCGGCTGCTGGTCCAGCCAGGACGCGACGGCCAGCGCGTTCGCGCAGTGGCGTTCCACCCGCAGCGACAGCGTCTCGATGCCCTGGCGGAGCAGGAACGCGTTGAACGGGGACGGCGCCGGACCGATGCGTGCGGCGACGACGTCGCGGGCGAACACGGCGAACGCCCGGTTGCCGTACCGCTCGACGTAGCTCTCGCCGCCGAGGGACCGTTCGGGGCTGGTCAGGTGCGTCCAGCGCTCGGGGGCGGCGGACCAGTCGAAGCGGCCGCCGTCGACGACCACCCCGCCGAGTCCGGCACCGTGCCCGGACAGGAACTTCGACGCCGAGTGCACGACGATGTCCGCACCGTGCTCGACCGGGCGCACCAGGTACGGCGTGGCGAGGGTGTTGTCGACGATCAGCGGGACCCCGGCGTGGTGCGCGGTCTCGGCGACGCCGGCGATGTCGAGGACGTCGTTCTTCGGGTTGGGGATCGTCTCGGCGAAGAACGCCTTGGTGTTCGGCCGGACCGCGGCTGCCCAGACGTCGAGGTCGCGGGCGTCGGTGACGAAGTCGACCTCGATGCCGAGCCGGCCGAGGTTCTGCAGCAGCAGTCCGCGGGTGCCCTCGTAGATGCTCCGGGCGCTGACGACGTGGTCGCCGGCCTGCAGCAGCCCGAGGAACGCCACGGTCGCCGCCGCCTGGCCGCTGCCGACCAGGATCGCCTGGACCCCGCGTTCGAGCAGCGCCACGCGACGCTCGACGCCGGCGTTCGTGGGGTTGCCGAGTCGCGTGTAGGTGTAGCCGTCGTCGGTGTCGGCGAAGCGGTCACGGGCCTGGTCGAAGTCGTCGAACAGGAACCCGGAGGACATGTGGATCGCGGGCACCCGGGCGCCGTGCCCGGCGTCGGGCACGAAGCCGCCGTGCACCTGTTCGGTCGCGAAGCCGTGGTCGTCGGTCGCCATGGGACACCTCCGGGGGTCGTGTGGCGATAGCCTCGCAGCCCCTCGGGGCGGACAGGCGATTGCGGCCCCCGGTTACGTGGCCGCCACCCCTCAGACGAGCGCGCGGACCCCGGCGACGACGGTGTCCCAGACCTGGAGCAGGGGCTCACGCGCCAGCCACACCGCGACGGCGTTGACGAGGACGAACAGCACGAACCACAGCGACGCCGGCACCCGCATCTCGGCTGCGGCGATGTGGAAATCGGTCTGCACCCGGGCGCCGGTGAGCAGCCAGCGACCGACCTGCACCACCGACCGCAGGCCGTCGACGACGAAGAAGGCCCCGACGGCGGCGACCACCAGCACGGTCACCTCGGACGGGCGGACGGCCACCCACAGGGCGAGGGCGTCGAAGCCGAGCACGACGAGCAGGCCGAACCAGTTCCGGACGAAGGCGAGCGCCACGAGGCCGATGACCGCGAGCACCACCACGGGCAGCCAGCGGGAGCCGTGCAGCACCCCGGTGACCAGGAGCACACCCGCCCACAGGGGCGCGCTGTAGCCGGCGTACAGGTTGAGGATGCGGACGAGCCACCGGATGCCGCCGGGCACCCGTCCGAGTTGGACCCAGGCCTCGCCGGAGCCGTCCGGGTGCAGTTCGATGCGCTGGATGCGTCCGCCGAACGGCACGACGACGATCGCGTGCCCGACCTCGTGCGCGATGGTGGCGGCGATGCGTGCCACACGGCCGACGAACGGCACGAACGGCAGGACGGCGCCGACGAGGAGCGCGACGAAGACGAGGGGCGGGGCTGCGGTGGTCAAGCCACCAGCATCGCAGCCCCGCCCAGGAAGATCCTGCGGGACCGGCGTCAGGGGAGCACGGCGGTCGTCAGCACCACCGTGACCAGGACCACGGTGCTGGCGATCGCCAGGGCGGTGAGGACGGCGAGGAACACCGTCAGGCGGTTCACGCGTCGGCGCCCGGCTACTCGACCGTCACCGACTTCGCCAGGTTCCGGGGTTTGTCGACGTCGCACCCGAGCTGCAGGGCGAGTTCACGGGCGAGCATCTGCAGGGGCACGACGGCCTCGAGCGGACCCCACGGCGCCGTCATCGCGCCCCAGGTCAGGCCACCGGTGCCACGGCGGCCGAGCGCGGGGATGTCCGCCGACTCGCCGCCGATGGTGATGACGAAGCCACCGCGGGCCCGGACCTCGGCGATCGCCGACCGGATCTTCGGTTCGCCGTGGTCGATGACGACCACCGGTGTGCCCTCGTCCACCAGGGCGAGCGGTCCGTGCTTGAGTTCACCGGCGGGGTAGGCCTCGGCCCAGCGGTAGCTGAGCTCCTTGAGCTTCAGGGCGCCCTCGGCGGCGTACGGCAGCCCGGTGCCACGGCCGAGGAACAGGAATCCGGTCGCCTCCTTGACGCTCGACGCCAGCAGCGGCATCCGCTCGGCGGACACCCGCGCGGCGTGCTCGATCCGGACGGGCAGGTCGAGCAGCTCGTCGACGAGCACCTGGGCGTGCGACGGCTCGATGCGGCCGGAGGCGACCATCGCGGCGATCATCGCCGCGACGCCGACGACGACCTGCGCCGTGAACGTCTTCGTGGCGGCGACCCCGATCTCCGGACCGGCGTGGCAGTCGAGCACGGCGTCCGCTCGTCGGGCCAGCGAGGAGTGCATGTTGTTCGTCAGCGCGAGCACCGGGTGGCGGTCCTCGAACCGGTCCAGGGCGCGGAGCACGTCGGCCGTCTCACCGGACTGGCTGATCGCGACGACCAGGGTGTCAGGACCGAGCACGGCCTGGTCGGCCTCGCTCGCGACGACGATGTCGGTCGGCACCCCGCCGATCCCGCGCAGTGCCGTCGCGATCACCTGACCGGCGTTCAACGACGTGCCGCAGGCGACGATCGCCAGCCGGTGGAAGCCGGCCAGACCGAGGCCCACCCACATGCTGCCGTCGGCGGTGCGCCGGGCCACCCGGTCCAGGATCGTCGCGACGACGTCGGCCTGCTCGCCGATCTCCTTGGCCATGTGGTCGGTGTGGTCACCGAGGTCGAGCGCGGCCGCGGCGAACGGGGACGCCGTGGGGAACGGCACGGGCACCGTGATGCCGTCGGACGACCAGGTCCAGGCTTCGCCGAGCTCGACGACGTCGCCGTCGCGGAGCGCCACGAACGTCTCGCACCACTCGGCGATCGCACCGATGTCGCTCGCCACGAAGTCACCGCGGCCGGAGCGGGCGACGACCAGCGGGGAACAGTCCGCCGCCACGACCATCCGGCCGTCCCGGGCGTCCAGCACCACGATCGCCCACGACCCCTCGAGCTGCGCCGTCGCGATCTGCACCGCGAGCATCAGGTCTGGGTCGACCGTCAGGGCCCGCTCGACCAGGTGGGCGATGACCTCGGAGTCGACGTCGGACCGGAACCGGTGCCCCTGCGCCTCGAGCGTCTGCCGCAGCCGCTCCGCGTTCTCGATGATGCCGTTGTGCACGATCGAGATCCGGCCGGTGCAGTCGGCGTGCGGGTGTGCGTTCGCCTCACGCACCGCACCGTGCGTGGCCCAGCGGGTGTGGCCGATGCCGATGCCGGTGAGCGCGTCGCCGGAACGGGCCGCGACGAGCGTGCGCAGGTCGCCGACGCGGGAGACCGAGCGGATCGTCTCGGCGCCGCCGACGGCCGTCCGGACGGCGATGCCGGCGGAGTCGTACCCGCGGTACTCGAGTCGTTCGAGTCCGTCGAGCAGGTAGGGGGTCGCGTCGTCAGACACGCGGGCCGCGATGATGCCGCACATCGGTTGTCCCTTCGGGGGAGCGAGGGTGGGTGGAACGGGGCGGTGGGGCTGCACCGACCGCCGTCGGGTCTGCCGCGCGTCCGGGTCCCCTGGGCGGGGGAACCGGCGCCCGTCCTCGGATCAGGCGAGGACGGACGTCGGTGTCGTTGGGCCGAGGGGCTCGGGTACCGGACGGGGGTACCGCGGGCTGGCCCCGGGGGAGGGGCACGGCGGTCGGTGCAGGAGAAGCCTCACCCGCCGCCGACCCCACGGCAACACCGGTCGGCCGCTCTTGCGGTTCCCCGCGCGCGGGGGCACACCGCCCTGCGGGCGCGTGCGGACTCCCGCAACCGCGCGCGCTTCGCGTGGAGCGACGCGCCAGCGGCGCGCGGCGCCAGCGCCGACCGAGCCTGCGAGGTCGGTTGCGTGAAGACGTGGAGCGCAGACGGACAGGAGGCCCGGTACCAGCTGGTACCGGGCCTCCCCTTCATCCTGTGGTGGCGTCTCCTACGTGAGGAGCGCGACCAGGTGCGATCGCGACCGCGCGCCGACCTTGCGGTAGATCTGCGTGAGCCGCAGTTCCACCGTGCGCTGCGACATGAACAGCGACGACGCGATCTCACGGTTGCGGTACCCCTCGGTGACCTTCTGCACCACCGCGCGCTCCTCGGCGGTCAGCGACGTGAGCACCGCCGACGCGTCCGGCGCGCTGCGCGGCGTCCCGGGGAACGCCGGCGACAGCACCGGCGCGGACCGGACCGACGACGAGCCCGTGCCGAACGGCGGCATCGCCGCAGCCGGCGCCGGGGTCACGAGCGGACGACGCAGGCCCGCCGCCTCGTAGGCCGCTGCGGCCGCCGCACCCAGGCGCGGACGCTCCGCGGGGTTGCCGACCGCGGCCAGCGCCGCGAACGTGCGAGCCCGCTCGTACTGCGAGTCGTGCGGCTGGAACAGCTCCAGCGCGCGGCGACGAGCCGACTCGCGGGTGGTGTCGTCGGCGACGAGCGCCAGGCTCCGCGCCAGCACCAGGGCACCCCACCGACCCGGGCGGGCGTGGTGGTCCGCAGCAAGACGGGCCGTGATCGTCCGGGCATCGTCGATCCGACCGAGGCGCACGTACGCCTCGACCAGGTCACCGAGGTGCCGGAGCACCGCCGGGTTCCGGAGCGACCGGCCGATCGCGTCGGCGGCCTCGAGCGCGGTCGCTGCCTCGTCGAGCCGACCGTCGAGCAGCAGGACCTTGCCGCGGAGCGCGTGCAGCTTCGCCGTCGCACCCCAGAGCCGACTCGTCGAACGGTGCTCGAGGCACCGGTCCACCACGTCGAGCGCCTCGGCCGACCGGCCCTCAGCGAAGTGCCGCCACGCGACGGCGATCGCCCGGGACGGCTCACGCAGCCGCTCGGCGACGGACGAGCCGGACTCCCAGACGTCGATCGCGCGGAGCGCCTGCCGGAAGTTGCCGGAGCGCACCTCGTTCTCGGACGTCAGGTACCGGGCCGCCTCGTTCCACACCGCCGCGGACTCCTGCCCACGGGCGAGCACGAGTGCGAACACCCGTCGCGCGCTCCGGTAGCGCTCGCCGATGCTCAGCGCGTGGGCGAGGAGCAGCAGGGCCGGGTCGGACATCGCCACGAGCGCCGACGTCGCGAGCCCGTCGTGCAGCTCGGTGTCGGGCGGCAGCACGCCGTCCACCGCGGCGATGAGCTCGCGCGCGGTCGTCGTGATCTCGAGGGTGTGCGCGGACGCCGACGCCTCGAGCGGTTCGATCCGGTGCAGCAGGTCCTTCGCCTGGTCGAGCTCCCACGCCTCGGCGCGGAAGCACGCCACCATGGCCATCAGTCCGGCCACGGCGTCCACCTCGGTGGGGTCGGTCGCGTCGACGGGGACGAGCAACTCGTCCGCGTGCACGGCGTCACCGCTGAGGTACTCGGCCGAGTACTGCAGACGCAGCCGGCGGACCTCGTTCGCCGTCGTCCGGAACGGACGGAGCGCCGCCAGGTACCGCGCGGCGAAACCGAGCAGACGCTTGCCGAGCATGGCCTCCGCGACCCCGAGGAGCGCGACGTGCTCGTCCTCGGTCCCGCCACCGATGTGCAGGGCACGCTCGGTCAGCGCGATCGCGGCGTGCACGGCGCCGTCCACGACGTACGACCGTGCGGCCTGCAGCAGCGCGACCACGTCGGGGACGTCGTCGACGAAGCTCCGGTGCCACGCGGCCGACCGCGGGTCGGTCTCGGCGCTCGCCGTGGCCAGCTCGGCGTGTGCCGCGCGGCGGTCACGGGCGGGCATCCGCCAGTAGAGCGCGGAACGGACCAGCGGATGCCGCACGGTGACGCTCTGCCCGCGGACGGTCGCGAGACCGGCCCCGACCAGGTCGTCCAGCTCGTCCCGGTCCCACGCCGTGGTCTTCGCGACGGGCACCAGGGCGAGCTTCGCGAGGACGTCCAGATCGCGTCCTGCGGCCGGCTCGAGTGCGAGCGCAGCGATGGCCTCGGTGGTCGGAGTGGGGCGGAGCGGGAGCACGATCGGCTCGGCACCGGTGAGTTGCTCCCGGGTGAGCACCGCGAGCTGTTCGCGGAGCGCGCCGGGGTTGCCGCCGGTCTCCTCGGCGAGGACGGCGAGGACGCCGTCGTTCGCCTCGGCCGGTGCCATGGACCGGGCGAGGAGCAGGGCCTCGTCCGACGGCAGCGGTTCGATGCGCAGGGTCGGCAGGGCCGCGAGCGGACCGTCCGACGGCACCGAGCGGACCGTCGCCACGACGCGCAGGGCGGTGCCCGCGAGCCGTCCGGCGAGGAACGCGATGAGCTCCTGGCTCTCCGTGTCCATCCGGTCGAGGTCGTCGATGAGGACGAGCGTCGGCGGCAGGGTCAGAGCGTGCACGGCGTCGAGGAAGTCGTGCGCCGCCGCCAGTCCGGCCGTCACAGCGGCCGCGGTCCCACCGGCCTGCAGCAGGTGGGCGATGTGCGCGGTGGCTCGTGGGTCGTCCAGCGCGGTGAACAGGGAGGTCACCCCGGCCAGTGGCCAGCGGGATTCACTCCCGTTGACACCGACCCGGACGATGGGCAGGGAAACGCGGTTCGAGACCGCGTCGAGGACGCTGCTGCGTCCGGAACCAGGGTCGCCGACCACGACCATCGCGGACTCCCGTGGGAGCACTGCGAGGGTCGCGATCCGGTCGACCTCGAGACGTCGACCGGTGAGTGCCATGACTCACCGGCCTCCGGGTCCGGAGGCGGATGCTGCGAGGAGGGCGTCGGCGAACACGGGGGTCGCTGCGACGGGGCGCACTGCGGCGGACCGGGCTGCTGCACGGCGGGTGACCGTGGCGGAGCGCGGACGAGAGGCGGCGACTGAGCGCGCGCCGGAACTGTCGTGGATTGGATGCGGTCGTCGAGTGAGGGTGCACTCGGTTCCGCTCGGGAACGATGATGTCATCGTCTGTATCACCCCTCGGGTTAGGGTCTTCGGACGAACACGACGGGTCTGTTCCACCGTTCGGATCTAGGGAATCCGAGGGCGTCACGTGACCTGCCGTCTGGAGCACGATAACTCAGGTCTCGTCCCGCTGAGCGGACTCGCGCGGACGGATGTCCACATCCGTGCCCCCAGTACGGGGGGCCACGAGGGGGCCCCTCGTCCGCTCGCTGCGGGGTGTCCGAACGGGCCGATCGGGGCCGTCGGAGCCAACCGGGGTACAGGGCTGTCCGGACCGTGTTCGTCGCCGCAGGTGTACCACGGACGGGATGTCCAACGCCGAACCGACCGACGCCCGCCTCGATGACCGCACCCGGTGGCGCGCCTTCGCCGTCTGCGTGGCGGTCGCGGCCCTGACGATCCTCGACCTGTCGAAGGTGAACGTCGGGCTGCCCTCGATCGAGCAGTCCCTCGGGGCCACCAGTTCGTCGCTCCAGCTCATCGTGGCGGGGTACGCGCTGGCCTTCGGTCTCGCCCTCGTGCCCGCCGGCCGGCTCGGCGACCTGAAGAGCCGACGGGTCATGTTCATCGTGGGGCTCAGCGCGTTCACCGGATCGAGTCTGCTGTGCGCCGTGGCGCCGAACATCGAGGTCCTGATCGTCACCCGGATCCTGCAGGGCTTCGCCGCCGGCATCCAGATGCCCCAGGTCATCGGACTCGTGCAGCAGCTGTTCCGGGGGCCGGAGCGGGGCCGTGCGTTCGGGCTGTTCGGCGCGATGATCGGCATCTCCACCGCACTCGGCCCGACCATCGGTGGTGGCCTCATCGCGATCGGCGGCGAGGAGTCCGGCTGGCGGCTGCTGTTCTGGATGAACGTGCCCCTCGGCATCGCCGCGCTCGTCTTCGCCATCCGCCTGCTGCCGAAGGGGGCTCAGGGGACGGCGCAGGACCGCGAACTGGACGTCGTCGGCATCCTGCTGCTCGGTGCGGCCATCGTCACCCTGATGCTGCCCTTCGTGCTGACCAGCGGCGGTGGTGGTTCCGCGACGCGCTGGTTCTGGCTGGTCGGCTTCGCGGTGTTCCTCGTGCTGTTCGTGCTCTGGGAACAGCGGTTCAAGCGGCAGGGCAAGTCGCCCGTGGTGCACTTCGAGCTCTTCCGACTGTCGTCGTACCGCAACGGACTGTCGATCGTCGCCGTCTACTTCGCGGCGCTGCCGGCGTCCTTCCTCATGGTGACGCTCTACCTGCAGGAGGGCCTCGGCCTCTCGCCGCTGTTCGCCGGCATGGTGAGCATCCCCTTCGCGGCGACGAGTGCCGTGGGCTCGTACATCGGCGGACGGATCGTCGACCGGGTCGGGCGGGCGCTGGTCGTCGCCGGGCTCGGGATGGTCGTCGTCGGCTTCCTGCTGCTCATGCTCGCCGCGGTCGCCACTCCGCCGGAGGTCACCCCGTGGGCGATGGCCGGAGCGTTCCTGGTGGGTGGTCTCGGTGGTGGGTTCGTGGTGTCACCGAACCAGACGCTGACCCTGGCCGAGATCCCCGTCGAGCAGTCCGGTGTCGCGGGCTCGATGCAGCAGCTCGGGCAGCGGGTCGGGACGGCGATCGGTACCGCGGTCGCGACGAGCATCTTCTACGGCATCGTCCGGAGCCAGACGGCGGAGTCGGGGTCCGGCGGGTCCGGGCCGGGCAGCCGGCTCGACGCGTACCACGACGCGTTCCGCAGCGGCACGACGTTCACGGTGTCGCTGATGGCGCTGGCGTTGGTGCTGGCGGGTGCGGACCTGGTGGCGCGTCGCCGGGCGGCGCGGCGGTCCGAGGGGGAGTCCGAGCGCTCCGACGCGGCTGCGGAGCCCGCCGACCGCGGCTGATCCGCTCGACGGCGGCCGATCCGCTCGAGGGCGGCCGATCCGCTCGAGGGCGGCCGATCCGCTCGGCCGCCGGCCTAGGACTCGCGGCGGATGACCTCGACGACGGCGTCGTGCACCAGGCCGTTCGTGGCGAGGGCGCTGCCGTGCCAGGGCCCGGGATCGCCGTCGAGCGAGGTGAAGCGACCGCCGGCCTCCTCGACGATGGGGACGAGGGCGGCGATGTCCCACGGCTTCAGGTCCGGTTCGCCGGCGACGTCGAGGACGCCCTCGGCCACCATCATGTACGACCACATGTCGCCGTAGGCCCGGGTGCGCCAGACCCGGCGGGACAGGTCGACGAGCGGCTCGAGGCGGTCGTCGTCGTCCCACTGCTGGATGCTGTTGTAGCTCAGGCTGGCGTCGGCCAGGTCGGCGACCCCGGACACCCGGAGCGGTCCGTCCAACGAGAACGCACCGGAACCCTCGGCCGCCCACCAGCGCTTGCCGAGGGCCGGAGCGCTGACGACACCGAGCACCGGGCGACCGTCGACCGCGAGCGCGATCAGGGTCGCCCACACCGGCACGCCACGCAGGTAGTTGGCGGTGCCGTCGATCGGGTCGACCACCCACTGCCGGTGCCCTTCGCTGACGGCCTCGGCTCCGGTGTCGGCCGTGGTCTCCTCACCGAGGAACGCGTCGTCCGGTCGCTCGGCGGCGAGCCGCTCGCGCAGGGCCCGTTCGACCGCCTGGTCGGCGTCGGTGACGTGCGTGCTGTCGGCCTTCTTCGTCACGTGCAGGTCGGCGGCACGGAAGCGCTCGAGGCTGATCGTGTCGGCGGTGTCGGCGAGGGAGCGGGCGAAGTCCAGGTCGGCGCTGAGGTCCACGTCGCCCAACCTACCGTCGCTACGCGGCGACGACCTCTTCTTCCTCGAGCCGGGTGACCTCGCGTTCGCGGGCGATGCGGGTCCGGCGTGCGACGAGCCCGTGCACGACGGCACAGAGCAGGAGCGCCGCCGCCAGCCAGAGGGCGAGCACGAGGGACGGTCGGCCGAGCGACGCATCCGGGAAGTACTGTAGGTCCTGTGCGGCCTGCAACCACGCCGCGCCGCTCCAGAAGGTGTGCAGCGCGGCGAAGAACCCCGGCTGGAACGCCGGCTGGAAGATCCCGCCGGAGGACGTGAAGTTCAGCATCACGAACAGCATCGTGAGGATCGGGGTGGTCCACCGTCCGAGCACGGGGTGCAGCCCGACGCCGAGCGCGACGATGACCGCGTCGTAGAGCCAGGCGAACAGGAACACCTGCCAGTGGTGCGTGGTGATGACGCCGTAGACCGGGCCGGCGACGACCACACCGATCCCCGCGACGACCCCGGCGGTGGCCAGGCCGATGACCGCGGTCCACACGGTACGGAGCTTCGTCGCGACCGAGGCCACGGCGATCGCGGACGCGTACCCGCCGACGCTCAGGGCCACGAGCAGGAAGAACAGCCCCTGGCCGGTGGTGTCCTGGCTGCCCGTGGGCACGACGTCGACGACCCGGAACGGCACGTGCTGGTCGTAGGCGATCGGCAGGAACACCTTCTGTGCGGCGCTCGCGGTCGTCTCCGACGCGGCGGTCGAGACGAAGAGCGTGGCACCGGTCGCGGTGGGTGCGTAGACCGCCGCGAGGTCGCGGTCGCGCACCTGCTGCTCGGCGGCCTTCGTCGAGGCGACGACGTGGGCCACGAGGGCGCCGTCGGACTGGTCGGTCACGGTCTGGGCGAACACCTGGGTGGCGGCGCCCTGGCCGACGATGCCGACGGGGAGTTCGTGCGGCGCCGGGGCGTGGAAGGCGCCGAGGTACGCCAGGCCCATGCCCGCGGCCAGGAACAGCGGCACGAGGATGTGCGAGGCGAACGTCAGCAGCACGCGACCGAGGCCGGCCGGGCGCAGGACGCTGTCGGAGCCCTGCGGCTTCGGGGCTCGCGAGGACTTGTGCGTGGGGGAGTGGTGCGCGTGCGACGTCGTCGTCGTGCTCGGGGACGGGGCGTCGACAGCGGGGGTCGGCGCAAAGTTGTACTTTGCAACTTCAGACACGATCGCCAACCGTACAACGCTGGTGCGTGCTTGTCGACGCAGGCCCGGAGTCGAGTCGTCGTCCGGTGCGAGGTTGCCCGCTCCGTGCGAGGCCGCGAGCCCGCACGGAGCGCACGACCTCGCACCGTTCAGAGCCCCTCGCACGGTGCGAGGTCTGCGCGGTGCGACGGGGCGGGCGCGGGCTGAGTGGTCACGACTCACCGCGCGCCAGCGCTCGGGCGGTCACGAACTGTCGGATGCCGCGCAACCAGCCGACAGTTCGTGACCGCTCGACGCACACACCGCGGGGTGTCGTGACCAGCCGCCGAGCAGCGCCGAGCGCCGACCAACCGCCGAGCGCCGACCGGCCGCCGACCAGCGCCCGCAGCCACCGCCCCTCGCGCTACTCCGAACCGGGGTCCGACGCGCCCATCCCGGTCAGCAGCGCCCGGAACGAGTCGAGCCGCTCGACACCGGTCGGCCCGAGCTCCCCGTCCTGCACCCGGTCGACGATCTCCCAGTCGTGCGCCTGCGCCAACGGGATGCCGTCCCGCGCGGGCAGCACCGGGATCGCGTGCGAGGCGAACGCCCGGAACACGTTCGCGGGGTCGACGTGCCCCAGGCCGAACGACCGCACGCCCGGGGTGTCGATGATCCAGCCACCGTCACGGACCCGCAGCGCGATCGACGACGAGGACGTGTGCCGCCCCCGGCCGGTCACGGAGTTCACGACGCCGATCGCCCGCGTGGACCCGGTCAACGCGTTCACCAGGGTCGACTTGCCGACGCCGGAGTGCCCGACGGTCACGGTCACCTTGTCGTCGAGCAGCTCGTGCAGCGCCTCGAGCGGGACGTCGTCCGAACGGCTCGTCACGATCCGCAGGTCCAGGCAGGCGAAGTGCGCCAGGAACGCAGCCGGGTCGGCGAGGTCGGTCTTCGTGATGCAGAGGATCGGGTCGAGCCCCGCGTCGAACGCCGCCACCAGGTACCGGTCGATCAGGCGGGTGCGCGGCTCGGGGTCGGCGGCGGCCACCACGATGAGCATCTGGTCGGCGTTCGCCACGATGACGCGCTCGACCTCGTCGGAGTCGTCGGCGCTCCGGCGCAGCAGGGTGGTGCGTTCGGCGACCTTCACGATGCGCGCGAGCGACCCGGGGTCCCCGGAGACGTCCCCGACGAGTGACACGTGGTCGCCCGTGACCACGGACTTCTTGCCGAGCTCGCGGGCCTTCGTGGCCGTGATGACGTGGTCGTCGATCAGCACCCCGAACCGCCCGCGGTCGACGTTCGTCACCCACCCGACGGGGGCGTCGTCGTAGGTGGGCCGGGTCTTCGTGCGTGGCCGGTTGCCCTTCGGGTTCGGACGCACCCGGACGCTCGACTCGTCGTACTGCCCGTACGGCTCGTCCGCGTCGGTGTCGTCACCGTCGGCGTCGTCCCACCAGCTCATGCGTCAGTCCCCACTCACCGGTGCAGCGGCCACCGAGGACGCCACGAGTGCCGCCCACAGCTCCGGGAACTGCGGCAGCGTCTTCGCCGTCGACCCGATGTCGTCGACGGCGACGCCGTCGACGACGAGGCCCACGATCGCCCCAGCGGTCGCCATCCGGTGGTCGTCGTACGCGCCCCAGGCGCTGCCGTGGAGCGGCGCCGGCTCGATCCGCAGGCCGTCGTCGAGTTCGTGCACCGCGCCTCCAGACCGGTTGAGGTCCGCCGCCAGCGCGGCCAGGCGGTCCGTCTCGTGGCCCCGCAGGTGCCCGATGCCGGTGATCTCGCTCGGCCCGCCGGCCAGCGCGGCCAGCGCGACGAGCGCCGGTGCGAGTTCGCCGCCGCGGCTCAGGTCGAGTTCGAGACCCGGCAAGGAGGCCCCGCCGCGGATTCCGACGCCGCCGTCGACGAGCAGGTCGTCACCGTCACGGGCCACGGTCGCCCCCCACAGGGGCAGGAGCGTCTCGAGGTCGGCGCCGACCTGCGTCGTCTCGGTGGGCCAGGTGCGGATGCGGACCGTACCGCCCGCGACGAGCGCGGCCACCGCGAACGGAGCGGCGTTCGACAGGTCGGGCTCGATCGTGACGTCGCGCGCGCCGATCGGACCGGGGTGCACGACCCACTCGCCGACCGACGGTTCGTCGACCCGGACGCCGCGGGCACGGAGCGCCGCGACGGTCATCTCGATGTGCGGCATGCTCGGCAGACGCTCGCCGACGTGGGTCAGGTGCAGTCCCTCGTCGAAGCGGGGCGCCGACAGCAGCAGCCCGGAGACGAACTGCGAGGACGCCGACGCGTCGATCGTCAGGGCGCCCCCGCGGACCGAGCCGGTGCCGGTGAACGAGAACGGCATCGAGCCCCCGCCGTCGTCCGTGACGTCGACACCGAGGTCCACGAGGCCCTGCACGATGGCGTGCATCGGCCGCTTGCGGGCGTAGGGGTCGCCGTCGACCGTGACGGGCCCGACGGCGAGGGCGGCGAGCGGCGGCAGGAAGCGCATCACGGTGCCGGCCAGCCCGCAGTCCAGGCGGACGTCGCCGTGCATCGGGGCGGGCGTGATCCGGAGGTCCGGGCCGTAGGGGTTCGGAGCGGTGCCGGCTGCGGGCTCGAGTTCCTCGATGCCGACGCCCAGCGCCCGGAGGCCGGCGATCATCAGTGCGGAATCGCGCGAGTGCAGCGGCAGCCGGATAATCGAGGGGCCGTCGGCGAGGGCCGCGAGCACGAGCTCCCGGTTCGTCAGCGACTTCGACCCGGGCAGCGCGACGTCACCGCGCAGCGGCCCCCCTGCGACCGGGGCGATCCAGGGTGCGGCGGGCTGGGTCCCGCTCTGGGAATGCGTCGTGTCTGCCATCGGTTCACCAGGGTACTGAACGCACCGGGAGGATCAGTGGCGACAGCAACACTCGCTCGAGAGCGGACCAGCACGGCGACCGTGCTGACCGCGGTGCCGACGACGCTCGGCACGCTCGGCCTAGACTTGGCCGCGATGACGACCGACGAACCGCAGGCAGCTCCGCACCACCTGGTCGACGAGACCGAGGTGCAGCTCGACGCCGTCGAAGACGAGCAGACCGCCCTCGACGACGCAGCCGACGAGCCCGTGGACGCGAAGACCGTCTCCGAGGCGGAGCTGCGGTCCCTGTTCGAGGACCAGGCCCTGCCCTTCATGGACCAGCTCTACGGCGCGGCCATGCGGATGACCCGCAACCCGGCCGACGCGTCGGACCTGGTGCAGGAGACCTTCGTCAAGGCGTTCGCCGCGTTCCGCCAGTTCAAGCAGGGCACGAACCTGAAGGCCTGGTTGTACCGGATCCTCACGAACACGTTCATCAACACGTACCGCAAGAACCAGCGGAACCCGTACCAGGGCACCATCGACGAGCTCGAGGACTGGCAGCTCGGCGGCGCCGAGAGCGTCACCCAGTCGATCTCCGCCCGGTCCGCCGAGGCCGACGCGATCGACCACCTGCCGTCCTCCGCCGTGAAGGACGCCCTGCAGGCCATCCCCGAGGACTTCCGGATGGCCGTCTACTTCGCCGATGTCGAAGGCTTCTCGTACCAGGAGATCGCCGACATCATGAAGACCCCCGTGGGGACGGTCATGAGCCGCCTCCACCGTGGTCGCCGGCTCCTCCGTGGGCTCCTGGCGGACCACGCCCGCGAGACCGGCATCGTCCCGGATGCAGCGTCGACGGCGACGATGCGCGGACGAGGCCGGGGCGCGGCGCCGACGACGAAGGCAACCGCGGCCACGGGTCGCACCGGACGGAAGGACGCACGATGAGCGGCTGCGACTGCTCGAAGGCGAAGGCCGAGCTCGAGGAGTTCCTGCACGACGAGCTCCGCCACGAGGACGCTGCGGACATCCGCGAGCACATGGACGGGTGCGAGGACTGCCAGACCGAGCACCGCGTCGGCGTCGTGCTCATGGAGACCGTCCGCCGTGCGTGCAAGGAGACCGCTCCGGACCAGCTGCGCAGCGAGATCCTCGAGCGCATCCGGCAGGAACAGTCGACGCACTGACGTCACAGGCCGGGCGCACGCCCGGCTCGGGTGGCGCCCGGACTGGTCAGGCATCGGCGTTCGCCTCGGCCCGGTCCGGCGTCAGCGGCCGGCCTGGAACGCACGGGTGATCGCCGCTGCGTGGAGGACGCGCTCGTGCACCCGGACCGTGTCCACGTCGCCGGTGTAGACGTAGTCGCCGGCGTTCGGCCAACCGGCCAGCGTCTGGCGTCCGGCGCGCCAGTGTCCGGCGTACTGCCGCAGGGTGACGGCATCGGAACGACTGCCCTGCAGCTGGCCGTCGACCCAGAGCGCCATCGATCGCGACTGGAACGTCGCGACCGCGTGGTGCCATTCGCCGTCGGTGACCGTCGCCGTCGATCCCAGCGTGAACTTGAACTGCGACCCTGATCCCTCGACGCCGAACCGCAGGACTCCGTCGGCACCGATGTACAGGTGCCGGTCGCGGTACTGGGACGCGGCAGAGCGGTCCGAGCCGAAGCCGAACACGCGCCCGCCGTCGGTGTCCTGGGTGCGGAACCAGACCTCGATCGTGAAGGCGTTCGGAGCGTCGACCGCGGTGTCGGTGACCGCCCACCCTTCGGCCCCGTCCTCGGTCCAGAACGTCGCGTACGGGTTCGTGGCGCAGTCGGCGTCGACCCGGGCAGCGGCGGGCGTGAAGGTGCCGTCGGCCCCGGACCCGCTCGAGTCCACGACCCGGGGGCCGCTCTTCTCGGCGAAGTCCCACGCGAGTGCCGTGCCGGGTGCGGGCTGGTGGAAGCACCCGAACCCGCCGGTGCCGAGTGCCGAGGCGGTGCCGGTCGAACCGCTGAACCCGGCCCCGGCCCCGAACCCGGTTCCCGCTCCCGCTGCGGCGAGCAGGGTGAGGACGATGGCAGCCGCCGTGAACGCCGCGACCGGCACGGTGGACGACGACACGGCGGTGATGGTGACGGTGCCGGGCTCCGCGACGACCGGCGAGTGGACGTCCCGGCGCGGCGCGCCGCAGGTCCGGCAGGGGTGACCGGCGGTGATGTCCCGGTCGGCCCGCCCGGCGACGACGAGCACAGCGGCGACGACACCGGTCAGCAGCAGGGAGGTCCAGTCGCCCCCACGGATCCAGACACCGGGCAGCCCGACCCACGGGAAGCGCAGGACGCCCACACCGAGGACGGCGTCCGGGGCGACGGTAGTCCGGTCGGCCGTCGGGTTGGCGTCCCCGCGCAGACGCAGGGCGCCGTCCTGTTCGACGCGCTCGAGCCGGTGCAGCCGGAGTCGGTCCCGGTGGTCCGGGTCCTCGACGAGCAGCACCCGTCCGGCCTCGACGGTGTCCAGGCCGGCCGGCATCGCGGCGACGACGTCCCCGGTCCGGATGCCGGGGGCCATCGAGTCGGAGACGACGGTCGTCACGTGCCACCCGAGGGCCGCGGGGAGCGACGCCCACAGCGCGAGCAGCAGGGCCGACCAGAGGACCGTGCGTGCCGTGACCGCGAGGAGCAGCCGGGGCACGTCGCCGGCGCAGCGGACGTGACGGCGGGTGGTGGCGTTCGGCATCGGCTGCTCCTCGGGTCGGGCGGGTCGGACGGGTCGGGTTCGGGACGGGGTCAGTCGGTCTGCGCTTCCCACACGAACGTGGTGCCCGCCTCGGACGACTGCACGGTGTTCGGTGCGCCCGCAGCCAGGTCGTAGCTGAAGCGGTAGGTCGTGCTCGCCGTGCCCGTCGCGGGCTGCCACGCGTCGACACCGGTGCCGAAGGACTCGGACTCCATCAGGCCGGCGAGCGTCCCGTCGTGAACTGTCGTCGCCGTGGTGAAGGTGCTGCAGTCTCCGGGGGTGCCGAGGCTGCCGCGCTCGACGGTCAGTCCCACGTGCTCGGCGAGTGCGTCGTCGTCGGCCTGGTCGGTGGTGAAGAGCTTCACGGTCGAGGCGTTGGTGGTGTTCGCCGTGACGGTGATGCAGTTCGAGCCGCTGGACCCGGGCACCAGATCGTCGGCGTCGAACATCGCGACGCCCTGGTCGTCGTCGGTGAGCGAGACGGCGCCGGTGCGCCAGCTGTTCGCGGCGTTGTCGGTGCTGCTCGAGAAGGCGGCGTACGAGGCCGTGGCGATGAGGGCACCGCTGGCGACGACGGCGAGCGGGAACGCGATCCAGGCTGCGGTGCGGCCGTGGCGGGAGGTGATGTGCATGGCTGTCCTGTCGGTCGGGATCACCCGGCGGGTGATATGACAGCAGAGTATATGAATATCAGTTGTTATGGAAGCCCGTCGCAACACGACCGGCGGCCCGGGTAGGTTGGCCGACATGACCCTCACCGTCGAGTCGACCACCGCCTGGTCTGACACGGACGTCGCCGACGTCGCCGCCCTCGTCCGCCTGCTCGGTCACGACGTCGACGACGCGTCGATGCGCGCCCGCCTCGAACGGCTCACGCCCGAGGCCGGGCACCGCACCTGGGTCGTCCGGGGGGACGACGGCCGTGTGGCCGCCGTGGCCGGGGCCCAGGTCACGTGGGCGTACGCCAGCGACGAACCGACCGCGCAGCTGCTGCTGCTGGTCGTCGACGACACGGCCCGGAGGCTCGGCACCGGTTCCGCACTCATCGACACGTTCGAAGCGTGGGCCGTCGAGCAGGGCGCGCGTCGCCTCAGCGCGGTCAGTGCGGCAGCGACGGACAACGCGCACCGGTTCTACCAGAAGCGCGGGTACCACGACGCCGGAGTCCGGTACACCAAGTTCGCCTAGGGGCGTCGCACTCCTCGGGAACAGCGAAGCGCCCCGCGTGGGAGTCCATCGGACTCCCACACGGGGCGCTTCCTCGTGGTTACGCCGACGTGCTCAGTGCCGTGTCGATGACGTCCGCGGCCTCTTGTGCGGAGCGCTTCGACGACCCGGTGGCCGGTGCTGCACTCGCCGAGCGGGCCGCGACGGACAACGGTCGGCCGCCCAGGTGCGGCGACAGGTTCATGCAGACGAACGGCCAGGCGCCCTGGTTCTCCGGCTCCTCCTGTGCCCACACGACGTCGGCGTCCGGGTAGCCGGCCAGCACCTCGAGGATGCGGTCGAGGGGGAGCGGCGCGAGCTGCTCGAGGCGGACGAGCGCGACGTCGGTGATCCCGCGCTTGTCGACCTCGGCGCGCAGGTCGTGGTGCACCTTGCCGGAGTGCAGCACGACCCGGCGGACGGCACCCTTGTCGGTGATCCGGTGGTCGTCCAGCACGGGCTCGAACGTGCCCGTCGTGAAGTCCTCGACCGCGCTCGTCGCCTGACGGAGCCGGAGCATCGCCTTCGGCGAGAACACGATGAGCGGCTTCTGCGGACGGGCCCAGGCCTGTCGGCGGAGCAGGTGGAAGTACGACGCCGGGGTCGACGGTCGTGCGACGATCATGTTGTCCTCGGCGCACAGCTGCAGGTACCGCTCGATGCGTGCTGACGAGTGGTCCGGCCCCTGGCCCTCGTACCCGTGCGGCAGCAGCAGGACGAGGCCGGAGCGCTGTCCCCACTTCTGCTCGGCGGACGAGATGAACTCGTCGATGACGATCTGGGCGCCGTTCGCGAAGTCACCGAACTGCGCTTCCCAGAGCACGAGGGACTCGGGGCGTTCCACCGAGTAGCCGTACTCGAAGGCCATCGCCGCGTACTCGCTCAGCAGCGAGTCGTACACGTAGAACCGGGCCTGGTCCTCGGTGAGGTTCGACAGCGGCAGCCACTCCTGGCCGTTCACCCGGTCGTGGAAGACCGACTGGCGCTGGACGAAGGTGCCACGGCGGGCGTCCTGTCCGGCGAGGCGGACCGGCTTGCCCTCGACCAGGATCGACCCGATCGCCATGAGCTCGGCCATCGCCCAGTCGATACCGCCGTTGCGCGTCATCTCGGTGCGCTTGGTCAGCAGCTGCTGCAGCTTCGGGTGGATGGAGAACCCGGCGGGCGGGTTGCTGTGTGCGTCGCCGATCGCCCGGACGAGCTCGTCGGACACGGCGGTCTCGTGCACCTCGACCTCGGAGTCGTCGCGCTGCGCTGCCGGGCGTTCGAGGCCCTGCACCGCACCGTCGTCGTCGACCTCGATCACCGGGATGGTGCCGGTCTGCGCCTCGTGCGTCTCGGCGAAGGCGCGTTCCAGGCGGTCCTGGAAGTCGCGGTGCGCTTCGTCGTACTCCTCTTGCGTGATGTCACCACGGCCGACGAGGGCCTCGGTGTACAGCGTGCGGACGGAGCGCTTCGCCTCGATGAGGTTGTACATCAGCGGCTGCGTCATCGAGGGGTCGTCGCCCTCGTTGTGGCCGCGACGGCGGTAGCAGATCAGGTCGATCACGACGTCGCGGTGGAACTCCTCGCGGTACGCGAAGGCGAGCTCGGCGACGCGGGCGACGGCCTCGGGGTCGTCACCATTCACGTGGAAGATCGGCGCCTGGATCGTCTTCGCGACGTCGGTGGAGTACACCGAGCTGCGCGCGGACTCGGGCGGGGTGGTGAACCCGACCTGGTTGTTGATGACGAGGTGGACCGTGCCACCGGTGCGGTAGCCGCGGAGCTGCGACATCTGCAGCGTCTCGACGACCACGCCCTGGCCCGCCATCGCCGCGTCGCCGTGCACGAGCACGGGGAGTACGCCGAAGCTGCCGGGGGCCTCGCGGTCCTGCTTGGCGCGGACGATGCCCTCGAGCACGCCGTCGACGGCCTCGAGGTGGGACGGGTTCGCGGCGATCGTCACCGGGATGCTCGAGCCGTCGGACGTGCGGAACACGCCCTCGGTGCCGACGTGGTACTTCACGTCGCCGGAGCCCTGACCGGACACCGTGCCCGGCAGCGACGAGCCCTCGAACTCACGGAAGATCTGTCCGTAGGTCTTGCCGGCGATGTTCGTCAGCACGTTCAGGCGGCCACGGTGGGCCATGCCGATCGCGACCTCGGCCAGTCCGGCTCCGGCGGCGTGCTGGATCAGGGTGTCGAGGAAGGCGATGGTGGACTCGCCGCCCTCCAGCGAGAAGCGCTTCTGGCCGACGTACTTGGTCTGCAGGAAGGTCTCGAACGCCTCGGCCTCGTTGAGCTTGCCGAGGACGCGGAGCTGCTCTTCCTTCGACGGCTTCGAGTACGGCACCTCGATGCGCTCCTGCACCCAGCGACGCTGTTCCGGGTCCTGGATGTGCATGTACTCGATGCCGACCGTGCGGCAGTACGCGTCGCGCAGGATCCCGAGGACGTCGCGGAGCGGTGCCGAGGTGGTGCCGGCGAGCCCGCCGGTGACGAACTCGCGGTCGAGGTCCCAGAAGGTGAGCCCGTGGCTCTCGATCTCGAGGTCGGGGTGGGTGCGCTGGCGGTACTCGAGCGGGTCGATGTCGGCCATCAGGTGCCCACGGACGCGGAAGCTGTTGATGAGCTCCTGCACGCGCGCGGTCTTGTTCACCCGGTGTGCCAGGTCGACGTTGATGTCGTTCGCCCACTGGATCGGCTTGTACGGGATCCGGAGCGCGGCGAAGATGCCGTCGTAGAACCCGTGCTCACCGATCAGGCGCTCGTGCACGTGCTTGAGGTACTCGCCCGAACCGGCGCCCTGGATGACACGGTGGTCGTAGGTGCTCGTCAGGGTGATGGTCTTGCCGATGCCGAGCTCGACCAGGGTCTTCGACGCCGATCCCTGGAACTGCGCCGGGTACTCCAGGGCACCGGCGCCGATGATCGAGCCCTGCCCCTTCGTCAGACGGGGGACCGAGTGCACGGTGCCGATGCCGCCCGGGTTGGTGAGCGAGATCGTCGTGCCCTGGAAGTCCGCCGGGGTGAGCTTGTTGTCACGGGCGCGCTTGACGAGGTCCTCGTAGGCGGAGAGGAACTGGCCGAACGTCAGGGACTCGGCCCGCTTGATGCTCGGCACCAGGAGCGAGCGGGTGCCGTCCTTCTTCGGGACGTCGATCGCGATGCCGAGGTTCACGTGCGCCGGGGCGACGACGAACGGCTTGCCGTCGCGCTCCTCGTAGAAGACGTTCTGGCTCGGGAAGTCCTTGAGCGCCTGCACCATCGCCCACCCGATCAGGTGCGTGAAGGAGATCTTGCCGCCGCGGGCGCGCCGCAGGTGGTTGTTGATGACGATCCGGTTGTCGATCATCAGCTTCGCCGGGATGGTGCGGACGCTCGTGGCGGTCGGGACCGTCAGCGAGGCGTCCATGTTCGACGCCAGGGTCTTCGCCATGCCCCGGAGCGGGGTCGCCACGTCCTCGTGGGTCTCCTCGTGGTCGTCCGCGGCGTCGTTCGCCTCGGCCGGGATCGGCTGCGGTGCCGGCTGGCGCGAGGTGGTCTTCGCCTGGATCGGACCGGACTTGGCCTCGCCCGGAGCGTCACCGGTGGCGGGCTGCTGCGTCGACGACTGCTGCTGGGCCGGTGCCTGCTGCGCGGGGGACTGGGCCGGGGCCGCAGCGCCACCGACCTGCGTGCGGTGGTAGCTCTCGAGGACCGGCCACCAGGACTTGTCGACCGACTCCTTGTCCGCGACGAACTGCTCGTAGAGCTCGTCGACGAGCCACTCGTTCGCCCCGAATTCGCCCGCGGTCTCGTCCGTTCCGGTCAGATGGCTCGACACAGCCGATCGCCCACTCTCCGTCGATAGATGCTCGTGTGTGTCGTGCGGAGCAACCCTGCGCCGCACAGGTTCCAAGCCTAGCCGCTCCGACATGTCCGTTCCGTGTCAGCCACGGCGCGAGTCGGCGGCCCGTGGGCACCCGGTCGGGGCCGTGACCGGAGCCGTACAGTGGAGCGCATGAGGTTCTACGAGACGCGGCCGACGCACGACCTGACCTACTCCGACGTCTTCCTCGTCCCGAGCCGTTCCGGTGTGACGAGCCGCTTCGACGTCGACCTGGCGGCGAACGACGGCAGCGGCGCCACGATCCCGATCGTCAGCGCCAACATGAACTCGGTCACGGGCCCCCGGCTCGCCGCCACCCTCGCCCGGCGCGGTGGCCTCGGCGTGCTGCCGCAGGACATGCACCTGCAGGACCTCGACGCCGCGATCCGCTGGGTGAAGGACCAGCCGGTCGACTTCGACACCGCCTACGACATGGGGGCGCAGACCACCGTCGCCGAGGCCCTGGAGCAGCTCCTGCCCGTCGCCGGCCGTGGCGTGGTCGTCCGCGACGCCGACGGCGAGTACCTCGGCTGCGTGCCCGCCACCCGCCTCGGCACCGCCGGCCCCGACGCCGTCCTCGGCGACCTGCTGCACGGAGCCTCGACCGCCATCGACGCCGAGGACGCCGGGACGCCCCGCCACGTCCACCAGGTGCTCTCCGCCGCCGAGGTCGACTTCGCGCCGGTGATGCGGCACGGTCGGGTCGTCGGCACCACGAGCCAGACGAGCGCGATCCGCTCCGACATCTACACGCCCGCCGTCGACGCCTCCGGGCGGCTCCGGGTCGCCGCCGCGCTCGGCATCAACGGCGACGTCGCGGCCAAGGCGAAGGCGCTGGCCGCCGCGGGCGTGGACGTCCTGGTCCTCGACACCGCGCACGGACACCAGGACGGCATGCTCCGTGCCCTCCGCACGGTCTCGTCCCTGCAGCTCGGCATCCCGCTCGTCGCCGGCAACGTCGTCACCGCCGACGCCGTCGCGCACCTGGTCGGCGCCGGGGCGGACATCATCAAGGTCGGTGTCGGGCCGGGCGCCATGTGCACGACCCGCATGATGACCGCCGTCGGCCGCCCGCAGTTCTCCGCCGTGCTCGAGACGGCCGCCGCCGCTCGGTCGCTCGGCGCGCACGTCTGGGCCGACGGCGGGGTGCGCTACCCGCGCGACGTCGCCCTCGCGCTGGCCGCCGGGGCGTCCGCGGTCATGATCGGCTCGTGGTTCGCCGGCACGCTCGAAGCGCCCGGTGTCCTGCGCCGTGACGCCGCGGGCAAGGCGTACAAGGAGAGCTGGGGCATGGCCTCGGCCAAGGCCGTCCGCGAGCGCTTCGAGCGGCTCGACCCGTACGAGCGGGCCCGCAAGGAACTCTTCGCCGAGGGGATCTCGTCGTCGACGATCTACCTCGACCCGGAGCGCCCGAGCGTCGAGGACCTGCTCGACATGATCACCACCGGCGTCCGCAGCTCCGCGACCTACGCGGGTGCGTCGTCGCTCGCCGAGTTCTCCGAGCGCGCGCTAGTCGGCATCCAGTCCGCCGCCGGGTACGAAGAGGGCAAACCCCTGCCCGTCAGCTGGTAGCGCGGACGGGGCGCGCGTCGCCCTGGTCGCGACCAAGGACGGACTGGAGGCGCGGTGCCAGCTGGCACCGCGCCTCCCGTCCGTCCTGCCGGAGCGTCTACCGGCGTCGGGTCGCGTCCTCGACCTCGCCGACGAGTTCCTCGAGGATGTCCTCGAGGAACAGCACGCCGAGTGTGCGGCCGTCCGCGTCGAACGCGCGCGCCACGTGGCGGCCTGCGGCCCGCATGGTCGCGAGCGCGTCCTCGAGGTCCATCTCGGTGTACAGCGAGATGAGCTGGCGGATGCGCTTCGGCGGCACCGGGTCGTCGAACTCGTCCGGACGCAGGTCGATGACGTCCTTCACGTGCACGTAGCCCGTGGGGGAGCCGTCCTCGCCGACGAGCACGTAGCGGGAGAACCCACGCTGTGCCACGGCGTGCTCGACGTCACCGGGGGTGGCGTCGTCGGGCAGTGTGACGAGCTCGGCCATCGGCACGGCCACGTCACGGACCTTCTTCTCGGTGAACTCGAACGCCAGGGCGAGCTTGCCGTCGTCGGTCAGGGTGCCCTCGCGGCGGGACTGCTCCACGATCGTCTGCACCTCTTCCACCGTGAACGCGCTCACCGCTTCGTCCTTCGGCTCGACGCGGAACAGTCGCAGCACGGCGTTCGCCACCTCGTTCAGGCCGACGATGACCCAGTGCAGGCCGTGGCCGATGTACCAGAGCGTCGGCACGAGCAGCAGCGCGGCGCGGTCCGGCATCGAGAACGAGATGTTCTTCGGCACCATCTCGCCGAACACGACGTGCAGGAACGACACGAGCAGCAGCGTGAACACGAAGGCCACGGTGCCGATCACCTCGGCGCTCCAGCCGGTCAGGTGCAGCGGGACCTCGAGCAGGTGGTGGATCGCCGGCTCGGAGACGTTCAGGATGAGCAGCGAGCAGACCGTGATGCCGAGCTGCGTCGTCGCGAGCATGCGGGTGGCGTGCTCCATCGCCCACAGCGTCATCTGCGCAGCCTTCGAGCCCTCTTCGGCGCGGGGCTCGATCTGCGAGCGGCGTGCGGAGATGACCGCGAACTCCGCCGCGACGAAGTACGCGTTGCCCAGCAACAGGACGACGAGCCAGAAGATGCCCCACCAGTCGGAGCTCATCGGGTGCTGCCCTTCGTCGTGGTGGCCGCGGCCTTCATGGTGGTCGGGGTGCTCTTGGTGGACGGGATGATGATCGCGGTGGCCGCCGTGTCGGTCGGCTCGCGCGTCGGGGTCCAGCGGATGCGGTCGATCCGGCGGCCGTCCAGACGCTCGACGCGGAACACGCCGCCGTCCAGCGGGACCTCGTCGCCGACGACGGGCAGACGGCCCAACGTCGACATGACGAACCCACCGACGGTCTCGTACGGGCCGTCCTCGGGCACCTTCACGCCGGCGCGGTCCTCGAGCTCGTCGGGACGCAGCAGACCGGGGAAGGTCAGCCAGTCTCGGGAGCGGACCACGTCGATGCGTGCGCGGTCGTGCTCGTCGGAGACCTCGCCGACGATCTCCTCGATCAGGTCCTCCAGCGTGACGACCCCGGCGGTGCCGCCGTACTCGTCGACGACGATGACCATCTGGTAGCCGCGGCCGCGGACCTCGGCGAGCAGGGTGTCGCCCGGCATCGTCTCCGGCACACGCTCGGCGTCGGTCATGAGCGCCCCGACGGGGACCTCCGGACGCTTCTCGCGCGGCACGGCGACGGCCTGCTTGACGTGCACGATGCCGACGACGTCGTCCGCGTCCTCCTCGATGACGGGGAAGCGGCTGAAGCCGGTCTTGCGGGCGAGGGCGATGACGTCCTCGGCGGACTCGGACACCCGGATCGTGGAGAGCCGGGGGCGCGGGGTCATCACGTCACTGGCGCTCAGCTCGGAGAACGAGATGGTGCGCTCGAGGAGCGTTGCGGTGTCCTGCTCGAGCGAGCCCTCGGACGCCGACCGGCGCAGCAGCGAGGTGAGCTCCTCGGCACTGCGGGCGCCGGAGAGCTCTTCCTGCGGCTCGATGCCCATCGAGCGCAGTACGGCGTTCGCGGTGCCGTTCAGCAGCGCGACCGCCGGCTTGAAGACCGTCGTGAACGCGATCTGCAGCGGGACCACGAGCCGTGCGGTCTGCAGCGGCAGCGCCAGCGCGAAGTTCTTCGGCACGAGCTCGCCGAGGATCATCGACAGCAGGGTCGCGATGACGAGCGCCACGATCGAGCCGACGGTCTCGACGATGCCCTCCGGCAGGTTCATCGCCAGGAACGGCGCCTCGAGCAGCTTCGCGATCGAGGGCTCGAGCAGGTAGCCGGTCAGCAGCGTGGTCAGCGTGATGCCGAGCTGCGCGCTGGACAGGTGGGTCGAGGTGACCTTCAGCGCGCCGATGACCGGTGCGAGGCCGGCCTCTCCGCGGTCACGCCGTGCTTCGACGTCGGCGCGGTCGAGGTTCACCAGCGCGAACTCGGACGCGACGAAGACACCCGTGCCGAGGGTCAGCAGGATGCCGCCGATCAGCATGACGATGTCGATCGGACTCATGATTCACCCCCGTTCGCGCACAAGGATGACGTGCAGCTCACCGAGTGAGCGGCGGATGAGTGAGGCGAAGAACTATTCGGGGGATCGTCCACAGTGCTGCCAATCGTACCGCCTGCGCGGGCTCGGAGCCGTGGAACCGTACAGATCCGGTCCGCCGTCTACGCCGTGATCCGCGCGCGGTGGTACTGCTGCGGCTCGTAGTCGACCGCCACGCGGAGTTCCAGCGCGGCGCGGAGCGCGAACGACGGGTCGCGGAGCATCTCGCGCCCGATCATCACCACGTCGGCCAGGCCGGTCGCGACGATCTGCTCGGCCTGGAACGCCTCGGAGATCATCCCCACCGCGATGGTCGGGATGCCGGCGTCGCGCTTGATCGCTGCGGCGTGCGGTACCTGGTAGCCGGGGCCGACCGGGATCGGCGCGCTCGCGACGTTGCCGCCGGTCGACACGTCGGCCAGGTCGGCACCGTGCTCGGCGGCCCAGCGGGCGACGGCCGTGGTCTCGTCGAGCGTGAGCCCGCCGTCGACCCAGTCGGTGGCCGAGAAGCGGACGACGATCGGGAAGCCCTCGCCGACCTCGGCACGCACGGCGTCGACGACCTCGAGCAGCGCGCGGGCACGGTTCTCGAGCGAGCCGCCGTACTGGTCGGTGCGCTGGTTGCTCAGCGGCGACAGGAACTGGTGCAGCAGGTACCCGTGGGCGGCGTGGATCTCGACCAGGTCGAACCCGGCCTCCACCGCGCGGCGGGCGGACTGGGCGAAGGCGAGCGCGACGACGCGGATGTCCTCGACCGCGAGCTCGCGGGGCACGTCGTAGCCGTCGAACGCCACGGCTGACGGGGCGACGGTGGTCCAGCCGCCCTGGTCGGCGGGGACGGTGCCGCGCGTGGCGTCCCAGGGGCGGTACGTCGAGGCCTTGCGGCCGGCGTGCGCCAGCTGGATGCCCGCTGCGGCGCCCTGCTCGTGCAGGAAGTCGACGATCGGCTTGTAGGCGTCGCGCTGCTGGTCGTTCCACAGCCCCAGGTCCTGCGGGGTGATCCGTCCCTCGGGCACGACGCCCGTCGCCTCGACCACGACCGCGCCGGCACCGCCCTTCGCGAACCCGCCCAGGTGCACGAGGTGCCACGGGGTCGGCACGCCGTCCTGCTGGTCCACCGAGTACTGGCACATCGGGGAGACCCAGATGCGGTTGCGGACGGTCAGGTCACGGACGGTGATCGGGTCGAACAGGGCGTGCGTCACGCGGGCTCCTCAGAGGACGGATGCCGGTGCCTCGGCCAGTTCCGTCAGGAACGACCGCAGCGACGCCGGCGACGTGTAGTGGTGGCCGACCGCCCCGATCGCTTCCGCACCGGTGGCGTTCTCGGCCCTGTTGTCCACGAACACCATCTGACCCGGGTCGATTCCCAAGCGCGCACAGGTGTCGCGGTAGATGGATGCCGCGGGCTTCAGGACGTGCTCCTCGGCGCTCACCACGACGGTCTCGAACAGCGATCCCATCGGGGACCGTCGGTACGGGTCGCCGAAGTCGAAGCCCGCGTTGGAGAGCAGGGCGACGCGGGTGCCGGCGTCGTGCAGCTCCTCGACGATGTCGAGCGTCTCCGGCTCGACCTCGAACCACCCGGTGAAGTCGATCGCCCAGAACCGGTGGATCTCGGAGATGCTCCAGTTCCGTCCGGTCCGTTCCGCGATGGCACGCCAGTACGCCACGACGGACAGGTCGCCGCGGTCCAGGTCGTGCCGGAGCTCCTGGTAGACCGGGAACAGTTCCTCCGCCGGGACACCGGTGGCGGCCACCAGGGCGTCCCGCGAGGCGTGCGGCGTCCGGCTGATCACCTCGCCGTAGTCGAAGACCACCACGCGACCAGGCAGGAACAGGCTCATGGCCTCCACCGTAACGTGGGGCCGGTGAACGACTTCGTGCCCGTCCGACCGTCCGATGCCGCCGCGTGGGTCACCGCGCCGACGGGGGAGTCCACCAAGTACCGGCGCGGGGTGCTCGGCATCGCGACCGGGTCCGACCAGTACCCCGGCGCCGCGGTGCTCGGGGTCGACGCCGCCGTGCACACCGGCGTCGGCATGGTCCGGTACGTCGGACCTGCACGCGCCACCGACCACGTGCTCACCCGCCGCCCCGAGGTCGTGTCCGGCGTCGGCCGCGTGCAGGCCTGGCTCGTCGGCTCCGGCATCTCGGCGTCGTCGCTCGGCGACCTGGACGAGGCGACGGCGTCGGGCTTCTCGCACGCCTCTGACGACGGCGTCCCGGTCGTCGTCGACGCCGGGGCGATCCCGCTCGTCGACCTCGGGCCGCTCGCCGTGCTCACACCGCACGCCGGTGAGCTCGCTTCGTTCCTGGGGGCGGATCGCGCCGACATCGAGCAGGACCCGGCCGCCGCGGCGCTCCGTGCGGCCGAGCGGTCCGGCAGCGTCGTGCTGCTCAAGGGGGAGCGGACCCACGTGGTCACCCCGGACGGGTCGGTGCGGCTCGTGGCGTCCTCGGCGACGCCGTGGCTCGCCGCCGCCGGCGCCGGGGACGTGCTCGGCGGGGTCCTCGGGGCACTCGTCGCCGCGCGGCAGGGCGCCGTCGAGGCTGCCGGGTCGTCGCTCACGCCGTCCGACCTCGCGCACCTGGCCGCGTCGGCCGCGGTGGTGCACGGGCTCGCGGCGCGACGGGCGTCCGGCGGCGGGCCGTTCCCGATGACGACGCTCATCGCCGAGCTGCCCGGGGTCGTCCGGGACCTCGTCGTGGACGGGGATGCGCGCGGGTAGCGGTCGGTGCGCGTGCACTTTCCGACGATCCACGAGGTGATCGACGCGTGTTCTGTCGACGGATGCGAACGCAGTGGGTTCGGCGGTCACGTCACGGGCGTGACGCGCGTCGCGGACGTCAGGTCGCGGGGGTCGCGTGCACCAGGAACTCGACGGAACCGGCGTCGTCGACCTTGACGAACCCCAGGCTCGGGGCCTGCACGCCGTAGTCCGAGAAGGTGATCGGGACCGAGCCGGAGATGTCGACGCCGTCGCCGTTCAGGCCGACCTGCAGCTTCGCGGTGACGTCCTTCGTGACGCCGTGCAGCGTGAGCTTCCCCGGAGCCGTCACGGTCGTCGTGTCGGAGCCCCTCGGCACCGCGTCGGCGATCGGTGCGGTGAGCTCGAACGTGGCCTCGGGGAAGGCCGCTGTGTCCATGGCGGAGTCGCGGAAGTACGAGTCGCGCTGGTCCGAGTCGGTGGTGATGTCGCCGACCTGCACCGTGATCTTCGCGGCGGTGATGCTCGTGCCGTCGACGGTCGCGGTGCCCGAGACGCTGTCGGTGCGGCCGGTGACGGTGACGTCGGAGCCGTTCAGGACCTCGTGGACGCGGTACCCGGCCTCGGAGTCGCCGCCGACCGTCCACTCGCCGGACAGGTCCGTGTCGTCGAGGGTGGAGGCCTCGCGCGTCGCCGCGACCGACGGGGCGGCCGAGGCCTTCGCGTTCTCGTTGCTCGTGTAGACGTTCGTGAAGACCACCGCGCCGATGACGCCGAGGACGACGACGGCGGCGATGACGGAGATCCAGATGACGGCCTTGCGGCGCTTGCGCGGGGTGTCGGAGGTCACGAGCTGAACGGTGACACGTCATGCTCGGGAGACCCTGAGTCCGTGGCGGGGATCGTCTCCGGTCCTGCCGCTACGCTCGTCCGGTGCAGAGGACCTCGACCCGGTGGCTCGAACTCGCCGGCTTCGTCCTGGCGTTCGTCGCCGTGCACGGCTTCCTGTGGTGGCTGACCCTCGTGTCGGCGAACCTGCCGCTCGGTGACGTGACCATCACCTACAGCCGCTGGATCGAGACCGGGCGGAGCGCGGACTTCTGGGTGGGCATCGACGGCGCGTGGGTGTACCCGATCCTGGCGATCGTGCCGATGGCCGCAGCGGCGCTCGGGGGCGTCGAGTCGATCGGCACCGGCTGGCTGCTGCTGATGGTGCTGCTCGACGCCGCGGCGTGCGCGTTCCTGTGGCGGTTCCGGGCGCGAGTGGGGTCGTCGGACCGCTTCGGCGCGCACGGCGTGCGGGTCGCCTGGTGGTGGCTGCTGTTCCTGCTCGTGCTCGGGCCGATCGCACTGGGCCGGATCGACACCGTCGCGACGGCGTTCGCGCTGGTGGGGGTGGCGTTCGTGGCCTCGAGGCCGGCCGTCGCTTCCGCGCTGTTCACCGCCGGTGCGTGGACGAAGGTGTGGCCGGCGGCACTCGTCGCGGTGCTGCTGCTGCTGGTGCGTCGTGGACATCGCCGTGGCGTGCTCGCCGGTGCGCTGGTGCTGAGCGCGCTGATCGTGCTCGTCGACGTGCTGTGGGGTGGTGCGCCGTTCCTGCTGTCGTTCATCGGCGAGCAGACCGGTCGCGCGCTGCAGATCGAGTCGCCGCTCGCGACGCCGTTCATGTGGGCCGCAGCCTCCGGCGTTCCGGGGGCAGCGGTGTTCTACAACCAGGAGATCCTGACCTTCGAGGTGTCCGGTGCCGGCACGTCCGCCGCCGCCGCGGTGTCGACGCCGTTGATGGCCGTCGTCGTGGTGGCCGGGGTCGTGCTCGCGCTCTGGGCCGCCCGCCGCGGTGCCCGTCGGGCCGAGCTCGCGCCGGTGCTCGCGCTCCTGTTCGTGGCCGCGCTCATCGCGACGAACAAGGTGGGGTCGCCGCAGTACATCGGCTGGTTCGCGGTGCCGATGGTGTGGGGGCTCGCCGCAGGCACCCCCAGTGCGCGCCGGTTCGTGCCGATCGCGGTGACCGCCCTGCCGATGGCGCTGCTCACGCAGGTGATCTACCCGGGCTACTACGACCAGTTGCTCGGCGTGCAGCCGTGGATCCTCGTGGTGCTCACGGTGCGGAACGTACTCGAGGTCGCGATCCTGGTGTGGAGCGTGGTCGTGCTGGTGCGGATGGGGCGGGCTGCGGGGCCCGGACGGGTGTTTGGACGCTCGTCGCCGTCCGTGCACGACCAGCCCGAGCCGGGCAGGATGGACGCATGATCGTCGCCTTCTCCGTCGCTCCGTCCGGTGGTCCCGCTGCAACGTCCGACGGGTCCGTGCACGATGCCGTCGCGGCCGCTGTCCGCGTGGTGCGCGAGAGCGGGCTGCCGAACCGCACCTCGTCGATGTTCACCGAGATCGAGGGGGAGTGGGACGAGGTCATGGACGTCGTCAAGCGCGCCACCGAGGCCGTCGGTGCGTACGGCACGCGGGTGTCGCTCGTGCTCAAGGCCGACATCCGCCCCGGGCACACCGGCGAGATCGACGGCAAGCTCGAACGGCTCGAGGCCGCGCTCGGCGAGTAGCCCGCGGCGCCGTCGCCCGACACGCCGGACCGGTCCCTCGGATGTCGGTGGCCGGGTGTCTCGTGGTCGGCATCGAGCCACTTCCGGTGGCCTCCGAGACGACGATGAGGAGCGCGTGATGATGCACGATGGGTGGTGCCCCGACTGCGACCTGCGAACGGTCGTCATCGACACGGACGAACAGGGCGAGAACGCCTGGGCGAGCTGCGCGGAGTGCGGCACCGGATGGGTGCACCGTGACGAGCTGCCCGATCTGCAGGGTGCGTCGAGCGGTGTCGCCGGGCAGGGTCGCCGCGCAGCCTGACCGCCACGGGTCGGGGCGGTGCCCTCAGCGCTCGAGCGCCCCGTGCACGCCTTCCGCGCGCTGCTGCACCCGCTCGAACACGTAGTCCGGCTCCGGCCGTTCGAGTGACCCCGTGTAGAACCCGAGCACGAAGTCATGGCCGAAGAAGCTCGTGTGATGCTGGTACGCGGTGGCGAACGACTTCTCGCCACTGTCGAGCCGGACCACGCCGAACTGCCCTTCGGCCACGGTCCATGTGCCGTCGGCCGACACGGTGCTCGGGCGGGACCTGCAGGCGTCGAGCTGGTACCCGCCGTTCCCCGAGCCGTCGCAGACCAGGGCAGCGGGGAAGTCCTGTGCCCGGAATGTGCCGTCCTCGTCCAGCACCAGCACCGACTGCCCCCGGTCGTCCTGTGCCCACGTTCCGACGAATCCCTGCTGGACGTCTCCGGGGCTCGGCGTGGCGGGCACCCCGGAGCAGGCTGCGAGCAGCAGTGAACTCACCGCCAGGACGCCAGAGAAGCCCGCCCTGTTCCTCCGCTTCACCGGTCCACCGCCCCCGTCCGTGTCGTGCGCATCGTTCGACCGCAGCGCCTCGGTGCTCGCCAGGAGCGCCCGGCCGGGAGCGCGGCCCGTTCCGGCCACTGTAGTTGCGTGCGCTTCCGTTCGCCCTTTGGAGCGGTCTACACTGCTGAGACCGGGTCGTCGCGGCAGTCACCCACGACGCCGCCCGGACCGTCCCGTTCGTCGCTGAACCCGGACCGGCACCTCCGGTCGTGACGGCGTGATCGACCGTCGCACGCACGCACTGCGCGGACCGGTCTGCCGAACCGGCTGCAGCCGTCGCCGCGTTCCCGATCGCCGCGGTCCCGCACTGCGGACAGTTCTATCTCCCTCCCGCACAGAACAGGCCCCATGTCACAGCTCACGCCTGCGCGTCGCACCCTCGCGCTCATCTCGCTCGCCCTCGGTGGCTTCGCCATCGGCTCGACCGAGTTCGTCGCGATGGGTCTGCTGCCGAACATCGCGCAGGCCCTGCTCCCCGAGCAGTACGGCATCGACCCCGACGCCGGGATCGCCCACGCTGGCTGGCTGGTCAGCGCGTACGCCCTCGGGGTGGTGGTCGGTGCGCCGACCATCGCGGCGATGTCCGCACGGTTCCCGCGCAAGGGCCTGATCCTCGTGCTGCTCGTCGGCTTCGTCGTCGCGACGATCGCGAGCGCCCTGCTGCCCTCGTTCGGCCTGGTGCTCGTCGCCCGCTTCGTGGCCGGGCTGCCGCACGGCGCCTACTTCGGCATCGCCTCGATCGTCGCCGGCGACATGATGGGTCCGGGCAAGCGCGGCAAGGGCATCGCCATGGTGCTGCTCGGTCTGTCGGTCGCGAACGTCGTCGGTGTCCCCGCGATCACCTGGGTCGGCCAGATGGCCGGCTGGCGGGTCGCGTACGGCGTCGTCGCCGCACTGTTCGCCCTGACGTTCCTGGCCGTCGCGGCCTTCGTGCCGAAGAGCGCCCGCGACGAGCACGCCACGATCGGCCGTGAGCTCCGGGCGTTCCGCGTGCCCCAGGTGTGGATCGTGATGGGCCTCGGCGCCGTCGGGTTCGGTGGCTTCTTCGCCGTCTACTCGTACATCTCGCCGCTCGTGCAGAACGTCACCGGGATGTCGGAGTCGTTCGTGCCGATCGTGCTCGTCGTCGTGGGCATCGGCATGGTCGTCGGCGGGGTCCTCGGCGGACACCTGGCCGACCACAGCGTGAAGCGCACCATCTACGTCGGCATGTTCTCGCTCATCGGCGCCCTGCTCATCACGGTCCTCACGGCGCAGTGGCTCTGGGGCATGCTGCTCGGCGCGTTCCTGCTCGGGGCGACCTCGTCGGCCATCCCGCCGGCGGTGCAGTCGCGCCTGATGGACGTCGCGGGCGATGCGCGCACGATCGCCGCGGCGCTGAACCACTCGGCGTTCAACATCGGCAACTCGATCGGTGCGGCCCTGGGCGGCGCGGTCATCGCGGCCGGCTTCGGGTTCCTCGCCCCGGGCTGGCTCGGCATCGGCCTGGCGCTGCTCGGTGTGCTCGTCACGATGGCGAGCTACGCCGTCGAACGGCGGAGCACCCGAGGGGCTGTCCGTTCCTCGTCGCCGTCCACCGGTCCGATCACCGCACCGGTCCCGACGGCTTGACACGCGGGGTGCGCGTACGCACCCACCGGACGGGAGGCCCGTGGCGACGCCGCCACGGGCCTCCCGTCCGTCACGTGGTGCGGAAGACCGCCCCGAGTGAGCAGAAGACGTCGGGTTCCGTGACGGGACCCGACGTCTTCTGCTCACTCGATGCGCGACGCGACGCGCGTCAGAGCCCCAGGGGGCTGCCGTCCTGCACGATGATGCCGTCGGTGATCGCCCGCTTCCGGAGCGCCACCTTCGTGCCGACGTCGAAACCGGCGACGCGGTACTTCTCGCGGATGCGCTTGAGGTAGCTCTTCGCGGTCTCCTCGGAGATGCCGAGCTGGTAGGCGACGCTCTTGACGGGCTCGCCGCCGCCGTACAGGGCCATCACACGACGCTCCTGCGCGCTGAGCTTCGGGACGCCGCCGACGTCGCCGCTGTTGATGGCGAGGTCGAGCTCGGCCGAGACGTACTGCTCGCCGCGCTGGGCGGAGCGGATCGCCTCGACGATCATGTCGGCGTCCTCGCTCTTGACCAGGTAGCCGAGGGCGCCGGCGCCCAGGGCTTCGCGCACGACGTTCGGCTCCGAGTAGGTGCTCATCACGACGGTCTTGACGCCGGCGGTCTTGAGCGTCGAGATCTTCAGCGACACCGGGATGGAGTCCTTGAGGTCCAGGTCCAGCAGCACCACGTCGACCGGGAACGCGGGGCTCGTCAGGAGCTCCGGCCAGGTCGTGACGGCGGCGACCAGGGTGATGTCGTCGGCCGCGTTCCGGATCCACTCCGTGAGCGCGCCGAGGAGCATCCTGTGGTCGTCGACCAGTGCGAGTCGGATCGGTTCCTCTGGAGTCGCCATGCTGGCGTCCTTTCTCGGTGCGGATTGCTCGGCCGATCCTAGGAGGATCCCGGCCGGAAGCGGGTGAGGCGTGCTGGTGTCCGACAGCTACATCGACGGATGTCGGTTCACGACGCAGTGCGCGACGATGTGCAGCGTGCCGTCGCGAACGGTCTCGGTGTACTGGCCGATGCGCTGCAGGGCACTCCAGGCCGTCGGGCCGAGGCTGCGCCGGGGCACCCCGCGGGACTCGATGACGACGGGCACGTCCATGGTGTCGTCGCTGACCGGGTGACCGTCGGAGCCGATCGGGCCGAGCGTGACCGAGACGACGGGCATGCCGGGCTGCGCGGTACGGCCGTCGCCGACCATCTGCCAGATCGCCTGCAGCAGGCCGTCGCGCTGCGTGGGGGAGAGGTGTCCGGCCAGGGCGGTCGGGTCCGCGACGCTCACCGAACGACCGAGGTGGTCGGACTCGGTGATCGCGTGGTAGAGCCAGGTCTCGCGGCGGCCCTCGATCAGGTGCAGACGGAGCTCGGTGGCGAGGGACGCGGCGACGGAGCTCGAGGCGTCGGACAACGGCAGCGGGTCGGTGCCGTTCGCGACGGCGTCGAGCAGCTTCTCGGCGGCGAGGTCGAGCCGGGCGAGCTCGTCCGAGGCGAGCATGCCGACGGCGAACTGCGGCGCCTGCACGTTGCTCTGCACGAGCACCCGGTCGAGCTCACGCTGCACGAGCTGGCGGAACCGCTGCACGACGTACAGGGCGAGCGACGGCGGCACGACGACGAGCGAGAGCAGGGACACGATGCCGGGCAGGGTGTCGTGCGTGATCGGCGTCGACACGACGGCCATCACCACGAACGCGATGCCGAGCACGCCGATGGCGGCGGCGACCTCGCGGGCGGGTCGGAGCGTGGCGATCGGCAGCAGCGCGAACCCGGCTGCCATCGAGGCGCTCGCGGTGTGGGCGATGTCGTGCTCGGGCCAGATGCCGATGAAGTCGAGCGTGACCACGCAGGCCAGCACGACGCAGATCAGCGCGAACGCCGGCCCCGTCAGCCGTTCGCCGTAGGTCAGGACGCTGAGCCCGACCCCGACGGCCGCGACGATGTAGAGCACCCAGGCGACCGTGGGCAGCAACGGGTCGGAGTACTCGTGCCAGCGCACCAGGAAGAACGCGATGCCGGCGACGGCCTCGATCGCGGTGAGGATCGCGGCGCCGAGGCCCAGGTACCCGGCACCGAGTGACGCGCCTGGTTTGGCGGCCTGGCGCAGGGACCGGGCGCCGGTGGACGTCGAGGGGAGTCCTCGGGCCTGGCGGCGCTCGCTCGTACGGTAGCGCTCGCGCGCCTCGCGACGGGTGCGGGGCGCCGGCGGAGCGGTCTCGCCGGGCAGACTGCGGCCGATGGTGTCCTCGGGGATCCGGCTCATCGCGGTGCCTCCAGGACGACGGTGGTGCCGGAGCCCGGCGCGGAGAAGAGCTTCGCGTCGCCGCCGACCTCGCGCAGACGGTTCACGACGCTCTCCTTGAACCCGAGGCGTTCGGCGCTGACGGTGGTCAGGTCGAAGCCGACACCGGAGTCGGTGACCATGGCTCGGACGACCTCGTTGTCGTGGACGATCGTGACGTGTGCCTCGCCGACGCCGGCGTGCCGACGGACGTTCTCCAGGCACTCGCCGAGTGCGAGCAGGAACGCGTCGAGCACGTTCGACGGCAGCAGGACCTGCCCGGTGCCGTGCCAGCTGACCTCGAGGCCCATCCGGCCGAAGCGCTGCTTGACCGATTCGAGGGTCTGCCCGAGCGGTGATTCCTCTTCGCGGGTGAGCGAGTAGTCGCCGGACTGCGAGGGCTGCGGGGTCGCGCCGAGGCGCAGGTGCCGCAGCAGCCGGGCGTCCTCGGCGGCCTGCTCGCGCATCGCCTGCTCGGAGACGCCGACGCCGGAGTGGGCGAGCAGCGTCAGGGTCGCGAGCACGGTGTCGTGCAGCAGGCGGGCACCCTGGCGTCGCTGCGCCTCGGTCTCGCTGGCCTGCCGTTCGGCGCGGTGGGCGGTGCCGATGCTGTAGATCCGGCGGGCCACGCGGGGGATGCTGCGCGAGATCCAGATCGCCACGACGGCCATCAGGATCCACCCGAGCAGTGCGCCGCTGACCGGGGTCGACAGGATCGAACCCGAACCCCAGACCATGAGCACGACGACCACGCCGCCTCCGGCGATGGTGATGCCGAGCCCGACCGGGTGCCCGCGCTGCGCCATCAGCGGTGCCGAGAGCCCGCCGGCGGCCAGGGGCATCACGGCGCTGGCGATGAGCGGCCGGGCCGTGTCGTCGACGCCGGTGAAGAGCAGCACCATGGTGGCGAGCCCGGCGACGACGACGGCGGCGGTCCACCACACTTCGCCGCCGCGGCCGAAGCACACCAGCGCGGTGATCATCGCGGCGATGCACAGGAGTGCGCCGATGAGGACCGGCACGGGCACGGCTGCAGCGGAGACGATGCCCACGACGCTGACGAGCGCGCAGACGATGCCCACGACACGGGTCGCCGACCGCAGCAAGCGGTCGCGTTCCTGTGCGATGAAGTCCATCGATGTCCTGGTTGGTGACGATCTGGGTGGAGCGGGAAACCGAGCGTCGGTCAGTGCCGAGCTCCACGCCATCATTCCACGCGCGCCACCCGTTGGGGGGTCTTCGGCGCGCCGCCCGCGCTCTGCGGCACCGGTTCAGGACTCGAGCAGCCGCCGCAGGTGCGCCCCGACCTGCTCGTGTTCGATGAGGAACCCGTCGTGTCCGAACTCGCTCTCGATCACCGCCGCGGTGTCACCGTCGAGCGCGTCCGGCACGCCTGCGGCGATCCGGTGCTGGTCCTCGACGGGGAACAGCCGGTCACTCGAGATGCCCACGACCAGGGTCCGCGCGGTCACGAGCGCCAGCGCCGCCGCCACCCCGCCGCGCCCGGCACCGACGTCGTGCGAGTCCATCGCGTACGTCAGCGTCACGTAGCTCGAGGCGTCGAACCGCCGGGTGAACTTGTTGCCGTGGAAGTCGAGGTAGCTCTCCACCGAGAACCGTCCGTCGTCGCCGAGCGGTGAGACGTCGCTCTGCCAGGACCGCGCAAAGCGGCTGTTCAGCTCGTCCGAGGCCCGGTAGGTCATGAGCGCCATCCGCCGTGCCAACGACAGTCCGCGGTGCGGCCCCTCGCCGGTGTCGGCCTCGTAGTAGTCGCCGCCCGCGAACGCCGGGTCCATCTGGATCGCCGCCCGCTGCAGCGAGTTCGCCGCGATCTGGTCGGCGGTGGTCTGCGCCGTCGACGCCAGGACCGCCAGCCGCCCGACCCGCGCCGGGTGCGAGACCGCGAACTCGAGGGCGTGCATGCCGCCCATCGATCCGCCGACGACGGCTGCGAAGGTGTCGATGCCGAGCCGGTCGGCGAGCTGCGCCTGCACCTCGACCTGGTCCCGCACCGTCAGGAACGGGAACCGCGAACCCCACTCCGCGCCCGTCGGCGACACCGACGACGGTCCGGTGGTGCCCTGGCAGCCGCCGAGCATGTTCGGCGCGATCACGAACCACCGGTCGGTGTCGATCGCCCGGCCGGGTCCGACGACGTCGCCCCACCAGCCGGCGGTGCGGTGTCCGGGGCCGGCGGGCCCCGTGACGTGCGAGTCCCCGGTGAGCGCGTGCAGGACGAGCACGGCGTTGTCGCGAGCCGCGTTGAGCGTGCCCCACGTCTCGTACGCCACGCGCACGGACGGCAGGCGGCCGCCGCGCACCCACTGCTCGCCGAGCGACGCGAAGTGCCGTGCACCCGGGTGGTCACCGGGGCGCCAGGCGCCGGTCACGGGCGGCTTGCCCAGGGTGCCGAGTTCGGTGCCGGGCACCAGGGTGGACGGCACGGAGTCCTCGGGGGTCGTCTGCCAGTCCATGGTGCGTCCAGTCTGCCGGGAGGCGCGGGTCGCCGCTGCCGTGTTACGTCACGTCCGGCGCGTGGCCGCGCCCCGGGCCCGGGTGCCGCGGCCGTGTGTGCGCATGTTCCGACATCGTGCGCGTTGTTCGACTCGTGGATCGTCGCATCATGCACACGTACCGGATGCGTGTGCAACGAACGACGTCCCACGCGTCGATCGACACGTGGGACGTCGCAACATCCACACGCATCGAGCGAGTGGTGCCGGCGGCGCGGCGAGCCCTACGCGCGCTGGCTCTCCTGCGCGACCGCCCGGGCCGCGGCGAGCCCGGCCTCGAGGTCTGCCTTCAGGTCGGCGATGTTCTCGATGCCGACCGACAGTCGCACCAGGCCGGGCGTGACCCCGGTGGTGAGCTGCTGCTCGGGCGTGAGCTGCGAGTGCGTGGTCGACGCCGGGTGGATGACGAGGGAACGGACGTCACCGATGTTCGCCAGGTGCGAGAACAGCTGCAGGTTGTCGACGAACGCCTTGCCCGCGGGCACCCCGCCCTTGAGCTCGAACGACAGCACGGCACCGACGCCCTTCGGCGCGTACCGGTTCGCGGCCGCGTACCAGGGCGACGTCGGCAGGCCCGCGTAGGCGACGGTGGCGACGTCGGGGTGCTGGTCGAGCCACTCCGCGATCTCCTGGGCATTGGACACGTGCCGCTCGATGCGGAGCGACAGGGTCTCGATGCCCTGCAGCAGCGCGAACGCCGTGTCCGCCGAGTTCGAGGCGCCGAGGTCACGGAGCAGCTGCACCCGGGCCTTGACGATGTAGGCGAGTGCGTCGCCGACGGCCTCGGTGAAGACCGCACCGTGGTACGACGGGTCGGGGGTGCTGAACTCCGGGAACCGGTCGGCGTGCTGCGACCACGCGAACGTCCCGCCGTCGACGATGAGCCCGCCGATGACGGTGCCGTGTCCGCCGAGGAACTTCGTGGCCGAGTGCACGACGATGTCGGCACCGTGCTCGAACGGACGGATCAGGTACGGCGTCGCGATGGTGTTGTCGACGATCAGCGGGACACCGGACTCGTGCGCGACGTCGCTGACGCCGGTGATGTCGAGGACGTTGATCTTCGGGTTGCCGATGGTCTCGGCGAAGAACAGCTTCGTGTTCGGGCGGACGGCGCGGCGCCACTCCTCGAGGTCGTCCTGGTCCTCGACGAACGTCGTCTCGATGCCGAGCTTCGCCAGCGTGTACTTGAACAGGTTGTACGTGCCGCCGTAGATCGACGACGACGACACGATGTGGTCGCCCGCCCCGGCGATGTTCAGGACCGCGTAGGTCTCGGCAGCCTGGCCGGACGCGACGAGCAGGGCCCCCGAACCGCCTTCGAGCGCCGCGATCCGCTGCTCGACGACGTCGTTCGTCGGGTTCGTGATCCGGGAGTAGATGTTGCCCGGCTTGGCGAGCGCGAACACGTCGCGCGCTTCGTCCGAGTTCGCGAAGACGTACGAGGTCGTCTTGTAGATCGGCGTCGCTCGGGCCCCCGTGGTCGGGTCCGGCTGCGCGCCGGCGTGGACCTGGGTGGTCTCGAACTGCCAGGCGGCGGCGTCGTTCGTGCTCATCGGTGCTCCTGTCGGGTGCGGTTCTCGTGCGGTCGCGCCGTCGGCCGGGAGGCACGTGCGGCGCTGCGTCCCCGGTCACGGTACGCAGGTGGCCGGGTCCACACCAGCGCACCCGCCTCGGGACGTAACGCGCGCGCCCGACGCGCCACGGGCCTCCCGGCCGTCCGTCCGCACCGTGCTGTCACCGTCGGACGGTGCGAGGTCGGTGGTCCCGTGCGGCGCTGTCGCGCCGCACCGGACGGGCAAGCTCGCACGGGCCGGAGGAACGCGCACGGTGCGGGGTTCCGTCGGACGGTGCGAGGTCGGTGGTCCGGTGCGGAGCTGCCGCGCCGCACGGGACGGGCAAGCTCGCACGGGCCGGAGGAACGCGCACGGTGCGGGGTGGCACCGCTACGCCGCGTCGCGGCGGAACAGCCAGTCGACCTTCGGCTCGAGCAGCCAGCGCATCCCGCGCCGCACGAAGGGCTGCGCCAGGAAGAGGCTGACGACGCAGGCGATGACGACCATCAGCAGCACGAACGGCCAGGCCGAGTGCTCGCCTGCCAGGACGCCGGACTCCCGGATCGGGTAGAGCACGAACGTGTGGAGCAGGTAGACGTACATCGTCGCGGCGCCGAACCGGGTGATCCAGACGTTCCGGCGGGGGATGAGCACCAGGAACGACGCCGTCAGCAGCGTCGCGAGCAGCATCAGGCCGAAGCGCACCGCGCCGGCCCACCAGGCGTCCTCGCCGAGCCCCGAGTAGGAGTCGTCGTAGAAGAACCAGTGGTGCAGGTCGAACTCCTTGAACTGCGGGATCCAGACCGCGCACGACACCGCCCACGCGGCGAACACCACGGCGGCCGCCACCCGCACCCGGACGACCGTGCGGCGCGACGCCTCGTACCAGCGGTCGAAGACGCCCCACTGCTTGACCTGCCAGCCGAGCAGGAAGAACGGCAGCAGGCTGATCGCACGGGACAGCGAGAGCGTCGAGTCGACGTTGTCGAAGTACCCGACGCCGATGCTGAACACGACCGCCCAGAACAGCGGCCACCGCAGCTGCGCCAGGTACGGCAGGATCAGCTTGAAGATGCCGAGGGCCAGCAGGAACCACAGGGTCCACGTCGGCTGCGTCGGGTTGAAGTCCTTGCCGCCCTCGACGATGCCCTGCACCACGGTCCAGATCGTCTGCATGATGATGTACGGCACGACGATGTCCGTGATCGTCCGGCGCATCCGCTTCGCCGTCGGGGTGTCCGCCGACGAGAAGTACCCGCTGATCACGCCGAACGCCGGCATGTGGAACGCGTAGATGAACGTGTAGAGCGCCAGGGCGTGCTCGCTCGCCGGCGTCTGCCGCTGGATCGCGTGGCCGATGACCACGAGCGTGACCGCGACGAAGCGCGCGGTGTCCCACATCGGGATCCGGCGCGGGGCTCGACCGGGCTCGAGCTGCGTCGCCGGGGCCGAGGGGGCGGGAGGGGCGGCATCCGTCGTCATCGCCGGTCACGTTACCGGATCGTGACCTGGACGGCCTGGTGCGGTGCCGGAACCGTCCCGCTCGGTACGGTGGACGGACCGGGCCACCACGTGCTCCGGTCACCGACGCAGGAGGCAGATCACATGGCAGCACGGCGCGCAGTCGTCACCGGAGCGAGCTCGGGCATCGGGGCGGCCACCGTCCGGCTGTTCCGGTCGCGGGGCTGGGACGTGCTCGCCGTGGCCCGCCGCACCGCGAAGCTCGAAGCGCTCGCCGCCCAGACCGGGGCGGACACCCTGGTGGCCGACATCACGGACGCCGACGACGTGACGGCGCTCGCCGCGCGGGTCGCGGACCTCGGCGGCGCCGACGTCCTGGTGAACAACGCCGGCGGGGCGTTCGGCTCGGCGAGCGTCGAGGAGTCCGACGTCGACGACTGGCGCGCCATGTTCGAGGTCAACGTGATCGGCACGAAGCGAGTGGTCTCCGCGCTGCTGCCGCACCTGCGTGACCGGGCTCGGGTGTCCGGGGGAGCCGACATCGTCACGGTGACCAGCACCGCCGGGTTCGTCGCGTACGAGAACGGCGGCGGCTACAACGCGGCGAAGTTCGCAGAGCACGCCCTGGTCGGCGCACTCCGGCTCGAACTGAACGGCGAGCCGATCCGGGTCGTCGAGATCGCGCCGGGCATGGTGAAGACCGACGAGTTCGCGCTCACCCGGTTCCGCGGCGACGAGCAGAAGGCCGCCGCGGTGTACGACGACGTGCCGGAGCCGCTGGCGGCCGACGACGTCGCCGAGGCGATCGTGCACGCGGTGGAGCTGCCGCCGCACGTGAACCTCGACCTGGTGACGATCCGGCCGGTGGCGCAGTCGGCACAGCACAAGCTGGCGCGCGGCCCGCTGACGCCGCGCTGAGCAGCCGGTACGCCGCGCACCCGGCCACCCGCGCCGCGCACCGCGGCCACCCGCGCGGTGCACCGCCGCCACCCGCGCAGCGCCCGGGCGGCGGGCGCGGGTCGCGGGCGTGGGCTCCCTGCCGGTACCGTGGTCGGATGCCGATCAGCAGCGAACCCGAGCCCGCGGCTCCGTCCACCGTGACCGTGACGAGCGGGCCCGAGGTACTCGGCTGGCTGGAGTTCGGTGACGCCGCACGCCTGCTCGCCAAGGACGTCCTGTCCAGTGGCTTCGAGCCCGAGGTCGTCGTCGCCGTCGCCCGCGGCGGACTGATCATCGCCGGTGCCGTGGCGTACGCGCTCGGCACCAAGGAGTGCGGCTCGATCAACGTCGAGTTCTACACCGACGTCGAGCAGCGGCTGGAGGAGCCGGTCGTGCTCGCCCCCGCCCTCGACGCCCCGAGCCTGGCCGGCAAGCGGGTCCTGGTGGTCGACGACGTGTCCGATTCCGGCCGCACCCTGCGCCTGGTGGTCGACATCATCCGGAACGCCGGCGGCGACGTCCGGAGCGCCTGCCTGTACTCGAAGCCCGGCACCGTCCTGGAGCCCGACCACGTGTGGCGCCGGGTCGACGGCTGGATCACGTTCCCGTGGAGCGCCCTGGCGCCCGTGACGGCCGAGTCGTGAGCATCCACCTGGTCGGCGGCGGGCTGTTCGCCGCCTCGGACGCCGCCGCGCCGTTCCTCGCCGAGGCCACCGCCCGTTCGGCGGCGGTCGGCCGCAGCGTCCCCCGCATCGCCCTGCTCTCCGTGGCGGGCCCGGACGGCGGCAGCCCGTCGTCGACCGCCGACATCGCCGAGGTCCTCGGCGGTCCGCGAACAGCCGAGGTGCTCGTCACCGAGGTCGCTGCCGGCCAGGTCTTCGACACGACGGTCCTGAGCGACGTCGACGCCCTGGTGATCGGCGGCGGTGTCACGCCCGACTACCTCGCGGCGATCGCGCCGCTGGTGGACCAGCTCCGCCTGCTCGTCTCCGACGGTCTGCCCTACCTCGGCTACTCTGCCGGCGCGATGATCGCCGCCGACCGTGCCCTGGTGGGCGGCTGGCGCATCGGTGGCGTCGAGATCTGCCCCGAGGCCGCGTCCGAGGGCCTGGACGAGGTCGAGCTCCGCGAGGGCCTCGGGCTGGTCGACCTGACGATCGACGTCCACGCGGTGCAGGCCGGCACGCTCGCGCGGCTCATCGCCAGCGCCGAGGCCGAGTTCGTCACCGCCGGGCTCGCGATCGACGAGGACACCACGCTCGTCGTCGGTGAAGGTGCGCTCGAGGTCCGGGGGACCGGCAGCGTCTGGCGCGTGATGGCCGGCGAGGAGTCGGTGTCCGTCGCCACCATGGGCGCGTAGCCGACGTGGAACCGCGGCCGCTCGCCGACCTGGTCGACCCCGGCTGGGCGTCGGCGCTCGCCCCGGTCGAGGACGACGTGCACCGGATCGGTACGTGGCTCCGTGACGAGACCGCTGCGGGTCGGCACTGGCTGCCCGCCGGCGGTGACGTGCTGCGCGCGTTCACGAGCCCGTTCGGCGCCGTCAAGGTGCTGGTCGTCGGCCAGGACCCCTACCCGACGCCCGGCCACCCGATCGGCCTGTCGTTCGCCGTCGACCCCGCGGTCCGTCCGGTGCCGCGGAGCCTGGCGAACATCTACCGCGAGCTGTCCGACGACCTCGGGGTGACACCGCCCGCGCACGGTGACCTGCGGGCGTGGTCCGACCAGGGCGTGCTGCTGCTCAACCGGGTGCTCACCGTGCAGGCAGGTGAGGCCGGCAGCCACCGCGGCAAGGGCTGGGAAGCGGTGACCGACCAGGCCGTCCGAGCGCTCGTCGCCCGCGGTACCCCGCTCGTGGCCGTGCTCTGGGGCGCCCAGGCCGGGTCGGTGCGGCCGCTCCTCGGCGACACCCCGGTCGTCGCCTCGGCCCACCCGAGTCCGCTCAGCGCGTCCCGCGGGTTCTTCGGCAGCCGCCCGTTCTCGCAGGTGAACGCCCTGCTCGAGTCGCAGGGCGCACCGCCCGTCGACTGGACGCTGCCCGCTCAGTAGGCTCGGCACGTGCTCGAGGAGGAATACCAGCGACGGCGGGTCCTGCCGCGACACCTGCGTGCCCCGGCGGCGACCGAGACGGCCTTCGAGTACCGCATCCGTGCGGCCGAGGTGGGGGACCTGCCCCACGTGCGCGAGATCCACACGCACTACGTCCGGAACTCGTCGGTGACCTTCGACCCGTCGGCGTTCACGTACGCCGCATGGAAGAAGCGCTACGACGACATCCGCAAGCGCCGGCTGCCGTTCCTGGTCGCGGAGAACCCCGCGGGACAGATCCTCGGGTACGCGCTGGTCGACGCGTGGAACCCGCGGGACCGCTCGAACCACGTCGTCGAGGACTCGATCTACCTCGGTGCCGCGTCCGGTGGCAAGGGCCTCGGCCGTGCGCTGATGGAAGCGCTGCTCGACGAGTGCCGGTCGGCCGGGGTGCGCGAGGTGGTGGCGGTCATCGCGGACCGGCAGGCCGAGGCGTCGATCCGGCTGCACGAGCGGCTCGGCTTCGAGGAGGTCGGCCGGATGGGCAAGGTCGGCTACAAGTACGACCGCTGGCTCGGCACCGTCACGATGCGGCTCCGCCTGCGCGGGCCACGGCTGTTCGCCCGCCGCCGCTGACGGCCCCGGCGCCGGCGCCGATACGGACGCGACGGACCTGAAGGACGTCCGTCACGCTCGAGACGCGACTGCAGGGCGGACGGGAGGCCCGTGTCGGGCCCGGCACGCGCCTCCAGGACGTCGCCCGGTCGCGTCAGCCTGCCGCAGCCTCGGTGATGAACTCGTCGCGCGTCACGCGCAGCAGCGCGGTCGCCGCTGCCGCAGCGGCGTCGGCATCGCCGTCGACCGCTGCGCGACCGACCGCCTGGTGCCGGAGCGCCGCTTCGCGCGTCCAGCGCGTGATCGGGTCGCGCGACTCCGACGTCCGCGTGCGCAGGAGCGCCTCGACGGTGCCGGCGAAGTGCGCGAACACGGCGTTCCCCGACCCGGTGAGCAGCGCCCGGTGGAAACGGACGTCGGCCTCCAGGTAGGCGCGGCTGTCCTCGCGCCCGCAGGCGTCGAGCATGTCCTCGGCGGCGGCGAGCACGGCGGAGGCGCCGTCGGTGCCGGCGGTCAGGGACGCCGCGACCGGTTCGACCCCGAGCCGGAGTTCGACCAGCTCGCGCTGCTGCACGAAGTACGCCGGTGACGTGCCCCGCCACCGGATGACGGTCGGGGCGAGCAGTTCCCAGGCGGTGATGTCGCGGACGAGCGTGCCGACGCGCTGCCGGGGCTCGACCAGGCCGAGCGACTGCAGCACGCGCAGGGCCTCGCGGACGACGGAGCGGGACACCCCGAACTCGTCGGCGACCACGTCGGGCCGGACGACGGAACCCGTGGCCAGGTCGCCGTCGACGATCCGCTGGCCGAGCGTGTCGAGCACCTGGGCGTGCAGTCCGTGTGCCGTGGGCATCGTTCCTCCGTGCAGTACGGGTCACGCGGTCGCCGTGACACCGATCCCATCGAAGCGGCAGACTCCGGGGACGGGCGGTTGGCGCGCGGGACGACGTCGTATAGTCTGATTAATCAGATTATTGAGGGTCGGCGTTTGTCGCGCCAGTCCACCCTCGACACGAAGGCGACGGAGCCGCGCAGCAGCGACTCCAGGAAGGGGCGCTGATGCCTCACGCTCTCCCGGACCACCTGCTCGCCGCAGGTGGCACCACCGAGACGGTCGACCCGTCCGGTTCGATCCCGCAGCTGATCATCGCGGCACTCGTCGGCATCGTGGTGATCATCGCGCTCATCACCTGGCTCAAGGTGCACCCGTTCATCGCGCTCACGATCGGTGCGCTCGGCGTCGGTATCGGTGCAGGGCTCGCTCCGGACAAGGCGGTCACCAGCTTCGGCGACGGCTTCGGCGCGACCATGACGAGCGTCGGCATCCTGGTCGGACTCGGGGCGATGTTCGGCAAGATGCTCGTCGACTCCGGAGCAGCGGACCGCGTGGTGGACACCCTGGTGCGGAAGTCGTCGAAGGCGGCGCTGCCGTGGACGATGGCCCTGATCGGGGCGCTCATCGGGCTCCCGATGTTCTTCGAGGTCGGCCTCGTCCTGCTCATCCCGATCATCGTGCTCGTCGCCAAGCGCAGCGAGGTGCCGATCATGAAGATCGCCGTCCCCGCCCTGGTCGGCCTGTCCACGATGCACGCGTTCGTCCCGCCGCACCCCGGCCCGCTCGTCGCGATCTCCACCGTCGGCGCGAACCTCGGCACCACGCTCGCCTTCGGCATCGTGCTGGCGATCCCGGTGATCATCCTGGCCGGGCCGCTCTTCGCCCGCTTCGCGGCCCGCTGGGTCGACATCCCCGTGCCCGACATGTTCGGGTCGCGTGGGGCGGTCGCCACCGCCGGGTCGGGGTCGGGTTCCGCCTCGGGGTCGGGGTCCGGGTCCGCCGCCTTCGCCGACGACCCGGCGCACCCCGGACGGGAGGCCCGGCGCGGCCCCGCCACGCAGGACACCGCGTCCCTGCCCAACGGCAAGAGCGACTTCACGCGCGTCATCAGCGAGCCGCGCAGCCCGTCGTTCACCGTCGCGCTGATCGGCATCCTGCTGCCGGTCGTGCTCATGCTCGCCCAGGCGATCCGTGAGGCCACCGCACCGGACGCCGCTGGCTCGTGGGTGAGCCTGCTCGACTTCCTCGGCTCCCCGATGATCGCCATCGGCATCGCCGCCGTCTACGCCATGGTCTTCTTCGCGATCGGCGGTGGCATGGACCGCTCGGCGGTGTCGAAGTCGCTCGAGAGCGCGCTGCCCCCGATCGCCGGGGTGCTGCTCATCGTCGGCGCAGGCGGTGGCTTCAAGCAGGTGCTCATCGACACCGGCATCGGCGGCGTGATCGCCGACGCCGTGAAGGACTCCGGCGTCTCCGTGCTGCTCGTCGCCTGGATCGTCTCGGCCCTGGTGCGCGTCGCGACCGGTTCCGCCACGGTCGCCACGGTGACCGCCGCGGGCATCATGGCACCGATCGCTGCCGACCTGTCGACGCCGATGACGTCGCTGCTCGTGCTCGCGATCGGTGCCGGCTCGGTGTTCCTGTCGCACGTCAACGACGCCGGGTTCTGGCTGGTGAAGGGGTACCTCGGCACCACCGTGGGGCAGACGTTCAAGACGTGGACGGTGCTCGAGTGCCTCATCTCGGTGTTCGGTCTGCTCGGGGTCCTGCTGGCCGGGGTGTTCATCCGATGAGCGGCGCAGCAGACCACGGTGCGACCGCTGCTGCCGGTGCGGCCGACACCGGGCTCGACGCCCGCGTCCTGGTCATGATGGGGGTCTCCGGGTCCGGCAAGTCGACCGTCGCCGCGATGGTGGCGGAGCAGGTCGGGTGGGAGTTCGCCGAGGGCGACGCGATGCACCCGCAGGCGAACGTCGACAAGATGCACGCCGGTACCCCGCTCACCGACGAGGACCGCTGGCCGTGGCTCGACGTCGTCGCCGGGTGGATCCGCGGGCACCTGGACGCCGGGACGAACGGCGTCGTGACCTGCTCGGCCCTGAAGCGCTCGTACCGCGACGTGCTGCGGGCCCCCGGGGTGGTGTTCGTGCACGTCGCCGGTGACGGCGCGCTCATCGAGGAGCGGATGGCGCAGCGCTCCGGGCACTTCATGCCGACGTCGCTGCTGCAGTCGCAGCTCGCCACGCTCGAGCCGCCGCAGCCCGACGAGGCCCACGTGACGATCGCCGCCGACCGCACCCCGGAAGAAGAGAGCGCCGAGGTCGTCGAGCGGCTCGGACTCGTCCGGATCCCGCGAGGCTGATCCGGTGGTGCCGGTGCTCAGCTGAACCGGATCGGCGTCCCGACGGGCAGTGCCGCCAGGGTGCGGGTCATCTCCGCCGAGATCCGCACGCAGCCGTGCGAGCTGCCGGTCGGGTCCGGGTAGTAGTGCAGTGCGGTCAGCGCAGCGTTGCCGCCGTAGGACGGGATCCGGGACGAGTGCGCCCCGGTCAGGATGATCGGGTTGCCCTGCGTGTACGCGACGCGGGTGTCGACGTACGCCGCCTCGACGTAGGTGGCGGTGTCGGCCGGTGTGGGGTCCTCCGGCGTGCCGAGCCGGGCGGCCTCGGTCGCGGTGACCTTGCCCGACCGGGTGACGACGGACACGGTGCTGGCGGCGACGTCGACGGTGATCATCCGGTCGGTGCGCACCACCGTGAAGTCGGCGGCCCGGGCCCAGGCGAACGTCGCGCTCGGGGCGTCCGGGTCGCCGCCGTCACCGGGGGTGCGGTTGCGGGACGGCGTCGACACCAGGAGCATCCCGCCGTCCTTGCCGGGGGAGCGCCCCCAGACCGCCGTCGCCGCGGGCCGGTTGATCGTCGACACCAGGTGGGACAGGGTCGCCACCGGCCGGGCGCGGCTCGACGGGCTCGCGTACAGGGCGACGAGCGACGTGCGCGGGGTCGCGATCTGCCACGTGTCCTCCGGCTCCACGTCCGAACCGTCGAGCAACTGCGGGACGACCGCGTCGTGGAACGCCAGCGGCAGCGCGGCCAGGGTCGCGTCGGACGGTGCGGCGGGGACGGCCGCGAGCGTCGGCGTCCGCGTGGCGCTCGGGGTCGGTGTCGTCGTCGCCCGTGCCGCGCGGGTCGACTCCGGCTCGGGCTCGGGCGACCCGACGCTCACCCCCACCACGACGGCGGCGACGGCGAGCACCACCACCCCGGCGGTCGTCGCGATCCAGGTGTTGCGTCGCATGGTGCGTCCCCCTCGGTCGATCCGTCAGCGTTCGGTGGATCCGTCAGCGTTCGGTGACGGTGCCGCCCTCGACCCGCCACTGCCGGTCGAGTCGGACGGTCTCCAGCATGCGCCGGTCGTGTGTGACGAGCAGCAGGGTCCCGTCGTAGGACTCCAGTGCCTGCTCGAGCTGCTCGATCGCGGTGAGGTCCAGGTGGTTGGTCGGTTCGTCGAGCACGAGCACGTTCACCCCGCGGGCCTGCAGCAGTGCGAGCCCGGCCCGGGTGCGCTCGCCGGGGGAGAGGGCCGAGGCCGGTCGGCCGACGTGGTCCGCCTTGAGCCCGAACTTCGCGAGCAGCGTCCGGACGTCGGCGGTCGTGTACTCGGGGACGATCGCCTCGAACGCCGCCGCCAGGGGCTGGTCGCCGGTGAACGCCGCACGCGCCTGGTCGACCTCGCCGACCGCGACGCTCGAGCCGAGCGAGGCCGAGCCCGTCGTCGGCGCCTGCTTGCCGAGCAGCGCCCGGAGCAGGGTGGACTTGCCGGCGCCGTTCGGACCGGTGATGCCGATCCGGTCACCGCCGTCGACCTGCAGTGAGACCGGGCCGAGGGTGAAGTCGCCCTGGGTGAACGTCGCGTTCGACAGCGTCGCCACGACGGCCGACGACCGGGGTGCGCTGCCGATCGTGAACTCGAGCTGCCACTCCTTGCGCGGCTCCTCGACCTCGTCGAGCCGGGCGATGCGGGACTCCATCTGCCGGACCTTCTGCGCCTGCTTCTCGCTCGACTCCGAGGCGGCACGACGGCGGATCTTGTCGTTGTCCGGGCTCTTCTTCATGGCGTTCCGGACACCCTGGCTCGACCACTCACGCTGCGTCCGAGCCCGCGAGACCAGGTCGGCCTTCGTCGACGCGAACTCGTCGTACGCGTCCCGCTTGTGCTGCCGGGCGATCTCGCGCTCCTCGAGGAACGAGTCGTACCCGCCACCGAACAGCCGGTTCGACGACTGCGCCAGGTCGAGCTCGAGCACCGAGGTCACCGAGCGCGCCAGGAACTCACGGTCGTGGCTGACGAGCACCACCCCGCCGCGCAGCCCGCGCACGAACGCCTCGAGTCGGTCGAGGCCGTCCAGGTCGAGGTCGTTGGTCGGCTCGTCGAGCAGGACGATGTCGAACCGTGACAGCAGCAGCGCGGCGAGCCCGACGCGGGCGACCTGCCCACCGGACAGCGCGGTCATCAGGGAGTCCGGGTCGACGCCGTCCGCAGCGGAGTCGCCGGTACCGGGCTCGAGGCCGAGGTCGGCGAGCACCGCCGGGATCCGGTCCTCCAGGTCGGCGGCCCCCGCGGCGAGCCAGCGGTCGAGCGCCGCCGAGTACCGGTCGGCCGCTGCGTCGCCGGCGTCGGGGTCCCCGAGGGCCGCCGCCGCTGCGTCCATCGTCGCCGTCGCCTCGGTGCAGCCGGTCCGGCGCCCGAGGTACGCCGCGACGGTCTCGCCCGCGATGCGCTCGTGCTCCTGGGGGAGCCACCCCACGAACGCGTCCGTCGGCGCCAGGGAGACCGTGCCGGCCAGCGGCTCGTCGACCCCGGCCAGCAGCCGGAGCAGCGTGGACTTGCCGGCACCGTTCACGCCGACGACCCCGATCACGTCGCCCGGCGCCACTGTCAGGTCGAGGGAGTCGAACAGCGTGCGAGCGGCGTACCCGCCGGACAGGCCCTTGGCGACGAGCGTGGCGGTCATGCGCCCATCGTCCCACGCGGGAGCGGCACCACCGGCGCGACCCTCAGCCCCGCGGCGTCAACCGGCCCGCACCGATCGGCAGCAGCCCGCCCCGGTACTCGAGCGCACTCGCGCCGCCGACCGGCACCGAAGCCGCCCCGAACCGCCACGCGCGGTTGAACAGGTACACGCCGATCACCGTGTCGCCGTCGTCCGGCACCGCCCACGTGCCGGTGCCCCACTGCGCCGGGTGCCCCACCCCGTCGACGGTGACGGTCGGCCGGGCGAACCAGGCGAACAGGGGCTTCACGAGCCGCAGTTCGATCCGGCGCTTCGTCGTGCCGGAGGGGAAAGTCGTGTCCACCGTCGAAGGATACGGGCCGCCGCCTAGGCTCGGAGCCGTGTTCGAACTCCACCACCTCTCCGCACAGGAACTCTGGGACTGGATCCGTCGAGGGGAGGCGACCGCCCTCGAGGTCACCGAGCACTACCTGGCCCGCGCGGATCGCCTGGACGCCGGACTCGGCGCCTTCGTGACGGTCACCGCGGACGCGGCCCGGGCCCGAGCCGACCGCCTCGGCCACCTGGTGCCGACGTCGAGACCGTTGTGGGGCCTCCCGTCCGCCGACAAGGACCTGTACGACCGTGCCGGCGTCCCCACGCGGAACGGCACCGCGAGCCTGCCGGAACGGTCCGCCGCGGCCGACCACCCGCTCGTTGCCGCGCTCGACGCGGCCGGCACGGTCAGCCTCGGCAAGACGGCGTCACCGGAGTTCGGTATGTCCTCGTCGTCCGAGACCCGGCTCGGCGTGACCCGGAACCCCTACGACACCACGCGGGCGCCGGGCGGGTCGTCGAGCGGTGCGGCCGTCGCCGTCGCCGCCGGGCTGCTGCCGGCCGCGATCGGTTCGGACGGCGGCGGGTCGGTGCGGATCCCCGCGGCGGCGACCGGACTCGTCGGGCTGAAGCCGAGCCGCGGTCGTGTGCCGTCCATGCCCGGCCGCTCCGGCGTCGGCGGCCTGTCGGTCGCCGGACCGCTCACCCGCTCCGTCGCCGACGCGGGCATGCTCCTCGACGCGCTGGTCGCGCCGACCGGGCTGCCGGAGCCGTCGCCGTACGCCCTCGTCACCCCCGACGTCGGCGAGGGGCCGTTCACCGCGGCGGCCGTCCGCGGCGAGGGCCGGTTCGTCGTCGGGGTGCTCGACGGTTCGCCGTGGGACGACACCGTCGACGTGGTCGTCGATCCCGCTGCCCGTGCCGCCGTGGAGACGGCCGTGCGGGTGCTCGGCGAGGTCGGGCACGGCGTCGAGGACGTCCGGATGCCCCGCGTGCCCTACGCCGACGCGTTCCGGGTGGCGTGGGAGAGCTCGGCTGCCCGCCTGCCGCAGGTGCCCGGCATCGACCTGTCGGCGCTGACCCCGCTCGTGGGTTGGCTCGTGGCGCGCGGGCAGGCGCTGTCCGCCACGCAGGTCCTCGACGCGATGACGACGCTCGACGCCTTCTCGACGACGCTCATCGGCACGTTCGACCGGTTCGACGCGGTGCTCACGCCGACCCTTGCGATGACGCCGCGGCCCCTCGGCTGGTACGGCGACGACCCGGACGAGGACTTCCGCCGCCAGTGCGCCTACTCGCCGTGGACGTCGATGGCGAACGTTTCCGGGCTCCCCGCGATCACGTTGCCGGTCGGCGTGACCGACGACGACCACCCCGACGGGGGCGGGCTGCCGATGGGCGTGCAGCTGATCGGACGCCCCGGCGGGGAGCGCGTCCTGCTCGCGATCGGCGCGCAGCTCGAGCGCCGGTTGCGTTGGCAGCGGCGGCACCCGGCCGCCTGGACCGCCTGACGCCAGGCCCGGGCGGCTCCGGGGCGCGGGGCGCGGGCGCGCGGCGCACCGTGCGGCGTTGTCAGGCTGATGCGGCGTTGCACGCTCGGTGCGGCCTTGTAGGCCGGCCGCGTGCGGGCAAGCCCGCACGGAGTGGCGGGGCGCGCACGGTGCGGTTTCGTGCATGTGGTGCGTGTTGCTTGTTCGGTGCGGCCTTGTAGGCCGGCGCCGTGCGGGCAAGCTCGCACGGGGTGGCGGAGCGTGCACGGTGCGGTGGGCTCGTGCGCGTCGGTCGGGAGGCGCGGGGCGGGGCGCGCACGGTGCGGGTTCGTGCATGTGGTGCGGCGTTGCACGCTCGGTGCGGCCTTGTAGGCCAGCTCCGTGCGGGCAAGCCCGCACGGGGTGGCGGGGCGTGCACGGTGCGGTGGGCTCGTGTGCGTCTGGTCGGGAGGCGCGGGCCGGGCCGGTGCCGTGCCTCCTGGCTGGGCGCACGGTGCGGTTTCGTGCATGTGGTGCGGTGTTGCACGCTCGGTGCGGCCTTGTAGGGCGGCTCCGTGCGGGCAAGCCCGCACGGAGTGGCGGGACGCGCACGGTGCGCCGCCGCCCGCCGACCGCCGCCCGCCGCCCGCCCGCCTACGGCAGCGTCGGCGCCGCCGCCACCAACGCCCGCGTCACCGGGTGCTGCGGCGCATCGAGGAGCGAAACCGGCCCGTGCTCGACGACCCTGCCGTGGGACATCACCGCGACCGTGTCGCACAGCCGCTGCACGACGCCGATGTCGTGCGACACCAGCACGAGCGTCAGCCCGAGGTCGTCGGCGAGCGATCGGAACAGCTCGATCACCCGGGCGCGGACCACCACGTCGAGGGCGCTCATCGGCTCGTCGCCGAACAGGATCCGGGGCGAGTGCACCACGGCCCGGGCGATCGCGATCCGCTGCCGCTGCCCGCCGGAGAACTCGTGTGGGTACCGGTCGACCGTGTCCGCGGGCAGGTCGACGCGCTCCAGCACGGCACGCACGAGCTCGTCGTGCGACCCCGGGACCTGCAGTGCCCGCAGCGGCTCGGCGACGATCGCGCCGACGCGCATCCGCGGGTCGAGGGACGCGTACGGGTCCTGGAACACCACGCCGGTCTCGCGACGGAACCAGCGCAAGGCGCGCGCGGACCGGGACGCGACCACCGGACGACCGGAGGCGGCGACGGTGCCGGCGGAAGGGGCCTCCAGGCCGGCGAGCAGCCGGACCAGCGTGGACTTGCCGGACCCCGATTCGCCGACGATGCCGAGCCGTGCGCCGGGGGCGACCGTCAGGTCGACGCCGTCGACGGCGGTGCGGACCGGGCCGGGTTCGAACGGGCCGCGGCGGGGGAGGCGGTAGGTGCGGTGGAGACCGGTGGCCTCCAGGGCGGGGAGGGTCACGGGGCGGTCCTCCTGGCGGTGGCACGTGCGGCGTCGACGAGCGCGACCGTTGCGGGGTGCTGCGGCGCGGCGAGCAGGTCCGCGACCCGGCCCTGCTCGACCACCCGGCCGGCGTCGAGCACCACGGCGGTGTCGGCGATGCGCGCGAGCACGGCGAGGTCGTGGGTGACGAACACCATGCCCGCGGGCAGGTGCTCGAACAGGTCGAGGATGCGTGCCTCGGTCGTGACGTCGAGCGCCGTGGTCGGTTCGTCGGCCACCAGGTACGACGGCTCGCCCGCCATCGCCATCGCGATGCAGATCCGCTGCCGCTGCCCGCCGGACAGCTGGTGCGGGTACTGCCGCAGCAGCGATTCCGGGTCGGGCAGGCCCACGGACGCCGCCAGGTCGACGGCCGCCGCGCGGGCCGCGCGACGGTCGAGCCCGCGGTGCAGGCGCAGCGGCTCGGCGATCTGCCCGCCGACCCGTCGCAACGGGTCGAGCGCGGTGCCCGGCTCCTGGAACACCATCGCGATGCCCGATCCGCGGTGTCGCGCGCGCTCGCGGTCGGGCAGGCCGACGAGTTCGGTGCCGTCCAGGCGGACGCTGCCGGTCACGACGGCGCCGGTGGGCGCAAGGCCCATCAGGGCGAGCGAGGTCATCGACTTGCCGGATCCGCTCGCGCCGATCACGCCGACGCGCTGGCCGGGAGGCACGGTGAAGCTGACGTCGTCCAGGATCGTCCGCCCCGTGATGCGGACCGACAACCCCCGCACCTCGAGCCCGGAGGCTGCGGTGGTCGCGTCGGTGCCGGCTGGGCCGGCTGCGCCGGATCCGTCGCGTGCGTCGGCGGTCATGCGGTCACCCCCGGGGTGGTCGTCGCCGGATCGCTGCGACGGCCGTCGGTGCTGCGGTCGCTCGTCGTCAGCCGCGGGTCGGAGGCGTCGCGCACCGCGTCGCCGAGCAGCGAGAGTGCCGCGACGACGAGGGCGATGGCGGCGCCCGGCCAGGTCGCACTCCACGGGTGGACCCCGATGTAGGTCTGCAGGTCGGACAGCAGGCTGCCCCACGACGCGGTGTCCGACCCGGCGCCGTAGCCCAGGTAGGACAGCCCGGCCTCGGCGAGCACGGCCGTGGCCATCGCGAGCGACAGCTGCACGGTGAACAGCGGCGCCGCGTTCGGCACCAGGTGGCGGAACAGCACCCCGGCACCGCCGACGCCCGATGCCCGCGCCGCGGTGACGTAGTCGCTCCGGGCGATCCGCCGGATCTCGCCGCGGGCCACGCGGGCGATCGTGACGCCGAAGGACAGCCCGACGCTGACGATCACCACGCCGAGCGACCCGCCGAACACCGCGGTCAGGAGCATCGCGGTGAGTAGGGTCGGGAACGCCACCAGGATGTCGAGCAGGACCGCGGTGCCCTCGCGCACCCAGCGGGCGGTGAGCGAACCGATCGCGGTGAGGACGATGCCGACGACGCTCGCGATCACGCCGGAGCCGACGGCGACGAGCACGGTGGTGCGGGTGCCGGCGAGCAGGTAGCTGGCGATGTCGCGGCCGGCGGCGTCGGTGCCGAACCAGTGCGCGGCGCTCGGTCCCTCCCACTGGTGGAACGGATCGGCGCGGAACGGGTCCTGCGGCGTCCAGACGAACGACACGGCGGCGAGCACGACCAGCAGGCCGAGCACGACGGCGGCGAAGACCCCGGTCGGTCGGGACACCAGGCGGCGGATCATCCCTGCACCTCGCGCTGTCGGGGGTCGAGGGTGCGGTGCACGACGTCGACGGCGAACCCGACGAGCAGCACGAGCCCCGTGAGCACGAGCAGTTCGGACTGCACCTTGGTGATGTCACGGCGGCCGACGTCGGTCACGAGCATCCGACCGACCCCGGGCAGCGAGAACAGCTGTTCGACGACGACGGCCCCGACGAGGAGCCCGGCGATCTGCACCCCGAGGACGGCGAGCACCGTCAGGGCGACGCTCGGCAGCCCGTGACGGAGCAGGGCCTGCGTGCGGGTGAGGCCGATCGCGGCCGCGGTGCGCAGGTGGTCGGCGTCGAGGACGGAGAGCGTGGCGGAGCGGGTGAACCGCAGGATCACGGCCCCCTCGACAGCACCGATGGTCAGCGCGGGCAGCACGAGCGACGCGAACGCCCGCCCGGGTTCCGACCAGCCGTCGAGCGGGAAGCCCTGCGTCGGCAGCCAGTGCAGCGTCACGGCGAACAGCGCGACCAGGAGCATGCCGGCCCACACGACGGGCACGGCGGCGACGGCCTGTGCGACGAACCCGATGACGGCACCTCCCGGGCGGCGACGGAGCAGCGCGGCGACGACCCCGAGCGGCACGCCGATCACCAGGGCGGTCACCAGCGACATCGCGGCGAGCGGCAGGGTGATCGCGAGCTTCTGCGCGATCTCCGGAGCGACGGCACCGTTCGTCACCAGGGAACGGCCGAGGTCACCGCGGAACACCCCGCCGATCCAGTCGAGGTACTGCACCACGACGGGCCGGTCGAGTCCGAGCTGCTGGCGGAGCTGCTCCACCTGCGCCGGGGTCGACTGCGTGCCGGCGACGACCTGGGCGACGTCACCGGGCAGCACGCGGAGCGTGGCGAAGATGATGACGCTCGCCACGAGCAGGCCGACGACGAGCAGGAGCGCCCGCCCGATGAGGAACCGGGTCACGACACCGATGCTACGGGGAGGGAGTGCGCCCCGGGCACGCGGCCGCTCCGGGGCGTGGTGTGGCTCCGCCTCACTTGACCGCGAGCTTCGACAGGTCGAGGCGCGAGTTGCCGCCGTCGACCGGGAAGCCCGTCACGCCGGAGCGCACCGCGGTGATCTCGGTCGCCGTGTAGAGCCACTCGCCGGCCGCGTCCTCGCTGACGATGCGTGCGGCCTTCCGCAGTGCCTCGGTCTTGGTGGCCTCGTCGGTCGCCGCGATCGACCGGGCGTAGAGCGCCTGCACCTTCGGGTTGTCGTAGCCGAAGTAGTAGTCCGGGTTCGCCCAGTTGCCGAAGTCACGCGCCTCGACGTGGTCGACCATCGACAGGTCGAAGTCCCGCTCGCCGGACTTCGGCGCCTGGAACACCGAGTACAGCCAGGTGGCGAAGTCGACGCGCTTGACGGTCAGGGTGATCCCGACGTCGGCGAGCTGGGACTTCAGCACGTCGCCGATGGTGGTCGGGTAGATGTTCGCGTAGGTGAGCGTCAGCTTCAGGTCCTGCTGCCCGGCGGCGGCGAGGAGCTTCTTCGCGTTCGCGGGGTCGTACGCGTCGATGTCGGTCAGGTCCTCGTAGCCGGGGTCGAGCTCCGGGATCGGGCCGCCCTGCTCCACGCCGGTGCCGCCGATCGCCTTGATGAGCGCCTTCGCGTCGATCGCCTGCCGGATCGCCTGGCGCACGCGCTTGTCGGTGAAGGGTTCCTTGCGGTCGTTGAACGCCAGCGTGTACTTGTCGGTCGTCTTGCCGCTGTGCAGCGTGATGTCGCCGTTGCCCTGCAGCTGGCTCTTCAGGGTGCCGTCGACCGGGTTCAGGACGTCGAGGTCACCGTTCGCCATCGCGTTGACGGCGGTCGACGGGTCGGTGATGTACCGGAAGACGATCTTCGCGACCTTCGCCTTCGTGCCCCAGTAGTCCTCGTTGCGGTCGAAGGTGAGCGAGTCGCCCTGCTTCCAGTCCGCCACCTCGAACGGACCGGTGCCGTTCGCACTGTCGGACAGGTCGTTGTCCGCGGCCTTCTCGAGCACCAGGCCGGCGCGACCGGTCAGGTTCCAGAGCAGGTCGGAGTCGGGCTTGGCGAGTTGCAGCACGACGGAGTCCGCGGACGGCGAGGTGATCGACGTGACGCCCGCGAGCTTGGCCGAGTCGACGTACGAGTCGTTCGACTTGACCTGCTCGAGCGACCACACGACGTCGGCCGCGGTGACCGGCTTGCCGTCCTGGAACGTCGTGCCGTCCCGCAGCGTGAACGTGTACGTCAGGCCGTCGTCGGACACCTGGTGCGACGAGGCCAGCACGTCGCGGACGTCGCCCTGGGCGGTCCGGCCGACGAGCCCCTGGTACACGTTGTCGATGAGCACCTGGTCGAGCGCCGCCCCGGACTGGGTGCGGATGTCGAGACTCGTCGGCTCGAGCACGAGCCCGACACGGACCGTGGCGTCCTTGCCGCCGGTGGTGTCGGACGAGCCGGAGCAGCCGGTCAGCGCGAGGGCTGCGACGACGGCGACCGCGGTGGCGGCGACGACAGCGCGCCCGGTGCGCGAGGAGCGTTCAGGACGACGGAGCAGGAGCGGACTCATGGGGTGGTGGGTTCCTTCCGGGCGCGAGGGCGGGATCGGGCCTCGCGCTCGCACGAGGCTACCGGCGGCCGGGGCCGTCCGGCGACGGTTCTTCGATCGGGTGCAACAATCCGTGCCGCCCCGCCCATGCCCGGATCGCCGACGCCAGTTCGAGGGGCGCCTGGTTCTGCACCGCGTGCCGCGAGGTCACCGTCACGATCTCGGCGTCCGGCAGACGCTCGGCGAACCCGGCGTGCAGCTTCGGGGAGACGTACCCGCGGTCGCCCCGGACGAGCAGGATCGGCACGCGCAGGGCCTCGAGGTCCGGCCACGCGTCGGCGAAGCGCCCCACCGACGACGTCCGGCCGGCGGGCAGGTGCGGGAAGTGGTGCCGGCGCACGAGCCGTCCGTCCGCACCGAGGGCCGTCGTGTGCCGGGCCTCGCGCAGCAGTACCTGCCGGTCGTCACCGACCCGAGCCTCGATCGCCCGGTCGACGACCTGCTCGAGGGACTCGAACGGCTCCTCGGCCTCGAGCGCACGGGCGATCCGGTCGACCGCACGCTGCGCGAAGTCCGGCGACATGTCGACGAGCACGAGTCCGGTGACCCGCTCCGGCGCGGTGGCCGCGAGCCGAGCCGACAGGATGGCGCCGAGCGAGTGCCCGACGACGACCCCCGGCGGCACCGCCAGTGCGTCGAGCGCGGCGAGCACGCTCGGCGCGGTCGCGGCGGCCGCGTAGTCCGCGTCCTCCCGCCACGACGACCGACCGTGGCCGGGCAGGTCGAGGGCGACCGCCGGCTCGCCCACGGCGAGTGCCGTGGTGTCGAAGCTGTGGGCGTCGATGCCGAGCCCGTGCAGGTAGGTGATCCGGGCCTCCTGGCCGACGTCGCCCCACCGGATCGCGGAGATCTCCTGACCGTCCGCGGTGCGGACCACCTGCCTGGAGGCGCGGAGCGGCGTGGTCACGCCGCTCGCGCTGGCGAGGGCGGGCAGGTCGGCGAATTCGTCGTCGGGGGCTTCGGACACGGGGACGATCCTCGCACCGTTCCGGGGGCCTGGAGACGTTAGGTAAGGCATGCCATACTCGGTTCCGTGGCAACCCGGTATCGCGTCTTCTCCGTCCGTGTGGCCGCCGTGACGTCGCTCACCCCGAACTTCGTCCGGGTGACGCTGACGGGCGACGCGCTCGCCGACTTCTCCTCGGTCGGTCTCGACCAGCGGATCAAGATCGTGCTGCCCCTGCCCGGCATCGGCTTCTCCGAACTGCCCGAGGACGAGGACTGGTACGCCGCCTGGCGCGCGCTGCCGGACGAGACCCGGAACCCGCTCCGCACGTACACGGTCCGTTCGTTCCGGCCGGACGCCCGCGAGCTCGACATCGACTTCGTCGCGCACGGCGACACCGGTCCGGCGTCGCGCTGGGTTTCGGCGTGCCGCGTCGGTGACGAGCTGCGCATCGTCGGGCCGCGCGTGCCCGAGTCGCCGGAGGACCTGCCGACCGGTGCCGCCGAGTTCGCTCCCGGGCACGCGAACCGGATCCTGCTCGCCGGGGACGAGACCGCCGCACCCGCGATCTGCGCCATCCTCGAAGCCCTCGACGTCTCGACCGTCGGCCACGTCTTCATCGAGGTGCCCACCGACGCCGACCGGCTGCCCGTCAGCGCGCCCGCCGGGGTCGAGGTCCGCTGGATCGCCCGCAACGGCGCCACGCACGGCGTCCGGATGACCGACCAGGTGCACGCCTGGGCCTCAACCGTCGCACCAGCCGGTGCCGCCGCGTGCGAGCCGGCCGCCGAGCTCACCGACGTCGACGTCGACGAGCAGGTGCTGTGGGACGTCCCCGCCGCGGTCGACGAGCGTCCCGTGTACGCGTGGATCGCGGGCGAGGCCGGCTGCGTGAAGGAACTCCGCCGCCACCTGGTGCGCGGCGTCGGCATCGACCGCAAGCAGGTCGCGTTCATGGGCTACTGGCGGCACGGCAAGGCCGAGCACTGATGCCGACCGCGGGCACCGCGCACGGCCCGGTCCCGACCACCGCGCTGGGCGCCCGCGGGTTGACCCTGGCGTACGACGACCGGGTCGTGGTGGACACGCTCGACGTCGACATCCCCGACGGTGAGCTGACGGTCATCGTCGGCCCGAACGCCTGCGGCAAGTCGACGCTGCTGAAGTCCTTCGCCCGTACCCTGAAGCCCCGTGCCGGCACGGTGTTCCTCGACGGTGCGCCGATCGACTCGTACCGCCCGAAGGCCGTCGCCCGCCGGGTCGGGATGCTCCCGCAGACCCCGATCGCCCCCGACGGCATCACCGTGCGCGACCTCGTGTCCCGGGGCCGGTTCCCGCACCAGGACCTGCTGCACCCGTCGTCCGGGTCCGACCGGCAGGCCGTGCAGGCCGCACTGGAGCAGACGTCGACGGTGGAACTCGCCGACCGCAGTGTCGACGAACTCTCCGGCGGCCAGCGGCAGCGGGTGTGGATCGCGATGGTGCTCGCGCAGCAGACCGACATCGTGCTGCTCGACGAGCCGACGACGTTCCTCGACATCGCGCACCAGTACGACGTGCTCGAACTCGCCTCGACGCTGCACGCCGCCGGCCGCACGGTCGTCGCGGTGCTGCACGACCTGAACCAGGCCGCCCGCTACGCCACCCACGTCATCGCGATGCGCGACGGTGCGATCGTCGCCTCGGGGGAGCCGTCGTCGGTGCTCACCGCGGACCTCGTCGAGGACGTCTTCGGCCTGCCGTGCGTCGTCGTCCCCGATCCCGAGACCGGCACGCCGCTCGTGGTGCCGCGGCGGCCCGCGGCCTGACGCGGCTGGGCCGGCGGCCGGGCCGGCGGGCCGGCGGCCGGGTGGGGCTGGTCACGACTCGTCGTGGGCCGGGCGCCGAGTGGTCACGAACCGTCGGCTGGCGGGGCCGTAGGCGACGGTCTGCGACCGCGCGGCGCGGGCCCGGCGGGGTGTTGTGACCGGCCGTGGCCCTGTCCCGGCGCCGGCACGCGCCTCCAGGCCGTCGGCTGGTCGCGTTTCGTCGCCTGGCCGGCCCGCCGCCGAGTGGTCACGACACGTCGTGGGCCAGCGCGCGAGTGGTCAGGAACCGTCGGCTGGCGGCGCCGGAGGCGACGGTCTGCGACCGCTCGGCGCGGGCCTGGCGGGGTGTTGCGACCGGTGCGCGGGTGCAGTGGGGTGGGGCGCGGTGGCCGGGAGGCGCGTGGCGGCGCCGCCACGCGCCTCCAGGCCTTCGGCTGGTCGCGTTTCGTCGCCTGGGGCCCGCCTGCCGCCGAGTGGTCACGACTCGTCGTGGGCTGCACGTCGTGTGGTCAGGAGCCGTCGGCTGGCGGCGCCGCAGGCGACGGTCTGCGACCGCTCGCCGCGCGCCCTGCGGGGTGTTGTGACCGACCGGGCCCCGGCCGACCGGCTCAGCGAGGCCGCACGAACTGCCGCCCGACCGGCGTCGGGACGACAGTTCGCGCACCCGCACCCGTCAGCGGTACCCGCCGTCCTCCAGGCCGGCCTCGACCTCGAAGCGGTTCCGCAGTGGATCCCGGCCGGCGACGGCGTAGAGCAGCGGCATGAGCATGCCGTACCGCCGCCACTGCTCGACGTGCACCCGCTCGTGCCGGAGCACCCGCGGGCCGTCGTTGTCGCGGGTCAGGTACACCGAGCCGACGCAGGTGCCGCCTCGACGGAACACCCAGCGTGGCAGCCCCGTGCAGACCACGAGCCCGCCCTCCACCCGGATCCGGCCGGTCGACAGCGGGACGCCCACGGCGAGCCCGACGGCCGTCGCGAACACCCACCCCGCCCGGGACACGGGGGAGTCGAGCAGCGGGTTGCGCACGCTCAGGCCGGGCGGCCGTAGGTCTCGAGCAGGCGCAGCCAGACCTCGTTCATGGTGGGGTAGGCGGGCACCGCGTGCCACAGGCGGTCGATCGGGACCTCGCCCACGACGGCGACGGTGGCGCCGTGCAGCATCTCGGCGACGTCCTGGCCGACGAACGTGACGCCCACGACGACCCGGCGGTCCTCGTCGACGACCATCTTCGCGCGGCCCGTGTAACCGTCGGCCTGCAGCGAGGACCCGGCGATCGCACCGAGGTCGTACTCGACGGCGCGGACGTTCAGCCCCTGCTCACGGGCCTTCGCCTCGGTCAGGCCGACGCTCGCGACCTCGGGGTCGGTGAAGGTGACCTGCGGCGCGGCGGCGTGGTCGGCGGTGGCGACGTGCGCACCCCACGGCTCGGTGTGCAGCGGCGTGCCCTGGTACCGGGCGGCGATCGCCTCGCCGGCGGCACGGGCCTGGTACTTGCCCTGGTGGGTGAGCAGGACGCGGTGGTTGACGTCGCCGACGGCGTACAGCCAGTCGGTGCCGTGCACGAGCATCGTGTCGTCGACGTCGAGCCAGTCTCCGGCGGTCAGGCCGACCGTCTCGAGCCCGAGGTCGCGTGTGTGGGCGGCGCGGCCGGTGGCGGCGAGCACCTCGCTCGTGATGACCGTGGTGCCGTCGTCGAGTTCCGTCGTGACGAGGCCGTGCTCGTCACGGTCGACGCGGACCGGGTTGACGCCGGTGCGGACGTCGACCCCGAGTTCGCGCAGGGAGTCGGCGACGAGTTCCCCGGCGAAGGGCTCCATGCCGCCGAGCAGGCCGTGCCGGGCGACGAGGGTGACCTTCGCACCGAGCGAGGCCCACGCGGTGGCGAGTTCGGAGCCGGAGACGCCGCCGCCGACGACGAGCAGGCTCTCGGGGACCTGCTGGGCGCTGGTGCCCTCGCGGGTGCCCCACGGCTTCGCGTCGGCGAGACCGGGCACCGGGGGCAGCGTGTGCAGGGAGCCGGTGACGACCGCGACGGCAGCACGGGCGGTGTGCGTCTCGCCGTCGACGTCGATGGTCTTCGGTCCGGTGATGCGGGCGTGCCCGCGGATCAGGTCGATGCCGGCGGACTCGAGCCACGAGACCTGGCTGTCGTCCTTCCAGTCCGAGGTGAACGAGTTGCGGCGGGCCAGCACGTGGGCGGCGTCGAGCGTGCCGGTCACGGCCTGCTTCGCACCGTCGAGCCGCTTGGCCGCGGCGAGGGCGTGTCCGCTGCGCAGGAGTGCCTTCGAGGGCATGCACGCCCAGTACGAGCATTCGCCGCCGACGAGCTCGGCCTCCACGATGGCGACCGACAGGTCGCGCTTCCTGGCGTAGTCCGCCACGTTCTCGCCGACTGCGCCGGCGCCGATCACGATGAGGTCGTAGTCCGTCATGCGGCCGAGCGTACGCGGACCGGCATGGGGTGCGCCGGGCGCGCGGGGTGCGTGGTCAACCCACCCGGGAGGCGCTGGTCACCGCGCCGACGACGCGCAGGATCACGCCGAGGTCGTCCACTGCACGGCCCGGGTCGACGGGCGCGAACCCGGTGAGTGCGGCGCCGACGAGGCGCCGGCCGCGCGTCGCGGCCTGGATGCGCTCGACGAGCGCTGCGCCGTCGAGGCCGAACGGCACGGGTTCGAGCAGTCCGTCGACCTCGGACGGGTCGAGGACGTCGAGGTCGACGTGCACGAAGACGGACGACGCACCGGTGCGCTCGACCGCTGCGGCGAGGGCGTCCGGGGTGGCGGCGTCGACGTCGAGGTGCACGATCCCGGCCTTGTCGAGGGCGGCGCGCTCGGCGTCCTCGACCCCGCGGACCCCGGCGACGACGACCGAGGACGCCGGCACCGCCGGCAGGCCGGGGAACAGGTCGTCGGGGCGGTCGACCAGCAGACGCAGGGCGGCGGTCTCGGCGGCGACGGGCTGGGCACGGTTGAGCGCGCGGTACCCGCTGGAGCCGGAGATCCGGACGAACGCGGTGTCCGGCAGAAGGGCGGCGGTCGCGCCGAGGACACTGGCTCCGTCACCGCCGACGACGAGCACCGGTTCGGTGGCGACGGCGGTCTCCTCCGCGACGCGTTCGGCGACGGCGAGCACCGAGGTGTAGCGGGCGACCGCGGTCTCGAGGCGGTCTCCGGCGCCGGCGGGGACGTCGACCACGGTGGTGGACGCCCGGGGGAGGTCGGCGGCGATCGCCGACGCGCCGTCCCCCAGGCGCATCGCGCGCGACGACGCCGAACCCTGCCACTGACCGACCACGAGGAAGTGCATCGTCTCAGTCTGTCAGCTGGGGTCCGGCGTCGTCAGGGTGTTCGTCAGATGCTCGAGGATCCGCCGGACTTCAGCGCGGCGAGCCGTGCCTCGACCTCGGCGTCCTTGCCGACGTCCTCGAGGCTCTCGAACTGGGCGTCGAGGCTCGACGACTGCAGCTCCTGCTGGCCGAGCACCTTCGCCTCTTCGCGGCGGACCTTCTCCTCGAAGCGGCCGAGGTCGCTCGTCGGGTCGAGCACGTCGATGTTGCCGAGGGCGTCGTTGACGCGGGACTGGGCCTCGGCGGTCTTCGAGCGGGCGACGAGGTTGTCCCGCTTCGCGCGGAGCTGCTCGAGCTTCTGCTCCATGCCGGCGAGACCGGTCTTGAGCTTCTCGACGGCCTCGTTCTGCGACGCCAGGTTCGGCTCGGCGTCCTTGACCTCCTGCTCGGCAGCGATCTGCTTGCCGATCGCGATCTTGGCGAGGTTGTCGAACTTGTCGGCCTCGGCCGACTTGCCCTCGGAGCGGTACTTGTCGGCTGCGGTGGAGGCGTTGGCGGCCTTCTGGCCCCACTCGACCGCGGCCTTCTTGTCCTCCTCGTGGTCCTGCTCGAGCAGGCGGACGTTGCCGATGGTCTGCGCGATCGCGGTCTTCGCGTCGGCGATGTTGTTCGTGTAGTCGCGGACGAGCTGGTCCAGCATCTTCTGCGGGTCCTCGGCGTCGTCGATGATCTGGTTGATGTTCGCGCGCACGAGGGTGGAGATGCGTCCGAAGATGGTCTGCTTGGCCATTGCTGTTCCCTTTCGTGGAAGTCCTGTGGACGGTGTTGTCGGGTCGGGTCGTGTCTGGTTCTGGGTGCCGGGGGAGTCCGTCGGGTCAGAAGCGGCCACCGCCGGAGAAGCCGCCGCCCCCGCCGCCGCCACCTCCGCCGAAGCCGCCACCGCCGCTGAAGCCCCCGCCGCCGCCGAAGCCGCCGCCCCCGAAGGAACCGCCGCCGTAGCTGCCACCGCGACCGCCGAGCAGGCCGCCGAGGACGAGTCCGGTGACGAGTCCGCCGAGCTGGGCGCCGCCACCGCCTCCGCCCTGACCGCCGCCCCAGCCGCCCAGGTCGTCGTTCGCGGCGTCCATCGCGGCTGCGGCGTACTGCTCGGCCGCGCGGGCGGCGTTCAGCGCCTGGCCGGGGTTGCTCGGGGCGAGTTCGACGGCGTCGTCGTAGGCACGCTGGGCCTCGGACAGTCGCGTCCGGGCGGTCGGGCCGATGCCGCCGCGGTGCAGGGAGACGTAGTCGCGGGCCTGGCTGATCCGGTTCCGGGCGTCGCGCAGGGCGGCGTCGAGTGCCTGGGTGGCGCGCTGGCGCTGTTCCTCGGCACCCCGTGCCGCGGCGATGGCCTGGTCGATCTCGGTGTTCGCCCGGGTCAGCGCGTCGACGGCGGCGACCGGGTCCTTCGGGTCGAGCCCCTGGCGGAGCACGGCTTCGGCGCGGGTGACCGCTGCGGCGAGGTCCGGACCGCCGGAGCGCAGGCTGCGGGCGGCGGCGACGTCGCCCTGGATGTCGATGCGCATCGCCGCGGCGCGGGCGGTGGCCTCGTCGAAGGACTGCTCGGCGGCGAGTGCGCCGTCGGTGAGCTGCTGCACCTGGGCGAGGGCGTGCTGGGCGTCGCGCACGGCGACGACCGCCTCGCCCTTGTCGCCGGCGGCGATCGAGGCGGTGGCCGCGTTGGAGCGTTCGGTCGCGAAGGCGAGCACCTGGTGGGCCTGGTCGACGTTGTTCGCCACGGTTGCGAGGGTGCGGCCGGTGTAGCGGGCGCGGACGCGGTCGAGTGCGGCGGCTGCCGACCCCACCGAGGCCGGTGCGGCGGCCACGGCCTGGGCGAGCGACGCGGCGGCGTCCTCGACGCCGTCCTCGAGCGAGCGGAGCTGGTCGAACGCCTCGGTCTGTTCCTCGATCGCGGCGTGCGCCCGTTCGCAGATGACGATGATCTGGTTCGCCCACTCGGCGCGCTGCTGGGGGGTGTCGGGGATCTCGTCGTCGAGCTGCTGCCGGATCGTGAAGGCCTTGCGGACCTCGCGCTGGGCGGCCTGCACGGCGTCGGCGAAGGGCTTGGCGGCGTCGGGGCCGAACTGCGCGCTCGCGAACCCGACCTCTTGCTCGGCGGTGCGGAGTTCGTCGTCGATCGTGACCAGGGCGCCGCCGGCGCTGCGTTCGAGGTCGGCGAGCGAGGCTTCCTGTGCCTCGGTGGCTGCGGCGGTGCGGCGCTTGTTGCGGGTCCGGACGACCAGGACCACGACGACGAGTCCGACGACCACGACGAGCAGCAGGATCCACAGCCAGGTGAGGTCGACCGGGGCCTGCGACTGGGTCAGCCCGTCGGCGAAGGCCACGGCGGCGCCGGACCAGTCATCCTGCTTGAGCCGGGGCAGCAGCGAATCGTCGACGGCGTTCTGCACGTCGGACTCTGAGATCGCGGTCTCGTTCGTCTGCTGCACGTCGTAGTTGCGCTCGGTGACCGCGACCGAGAGCAGGATGCCGTCGCTGTCGATCTGGTTCTTCTCGAGCACCGCCCGACCCCACTCGGTGTGGTCGGTTGGATCGGAGAAGGAGGGCACGAACACGACGTACAGCTGCGTCTGCGTCTCGGCGTACAGGTCTTGCACGGCCTGTTCGACCCGCGCCTGCTGTGGTGCGGTCAGCGCGTCGGCCTCGTCGAGGACGTACGTCCCGCCCAGGTCGACGGGCGCCGTGGCGTGGGCGGTCGCTGCCGGAGCCAGGACGATCAGCATCGCGACGAGGGCAGCCGTCACACGGCTCCACAGCCGCGTTGTCCCCCTGTGCCCGCTCGATCCGTCCGTGTCCGATCCGTGCTGGACCGCTCGCATCCGTCCTCCGTCCGTCGCCGGTCGGTACCCCGTGGCACCGCCCCGGACCGCGCCACGAGGGCGCTGTCGCCCGGAGTCTATCCAGGCCACGCAGGGGCACCGCCAGACTCTGGGGGAACGCTCCGGAGGGTGCTTCCTGTGGACGTCTTGTCCCCCGTACCGGGGTATGCTGGCGCCACTGTTCGAGGATGAACGGAAGGGGAAGAACGATGGAACGCACCACGAGCACCGAGGTCGTCCCGCTCGAGGACGGCTACCACCGGGTGTCGACTCCGGCGACGGGCGTGATCGGTTTCGTGCGCGAGCACGACGGCCGCTACGAGGTCCTGCGCGGACGAGTCCGCCAGGCGACCCGCTCCGAGGGTCAGTACAGCACCATGAACGTCGCGCTCATCGCGCTGACGCACGCCTGATCCGCTCTGGGCCGGGCCACACGACCGACGGGCGCTGCCCGGGTCGGTGAGCCGCGCCTCCAGGCCGTCACGGTGACCATCCGGACACCGGGCGCTGCGCGCGCGGACGACCGGGAGGCACTGGTCGCCGCCGTCGCGTCGGCGACGGGTGCCGAGCCGGTCGCGGTGCGCGCGGGGCGCGTGTGCCCGCACTGCGCGGAGGCCGACCACGGCCGTCCGTGGGCGAGTGCCGCGGGCGTCCCGGTCGGCGTGAGCCTGTCGCGCGCACCGGGCGTCGTCGCCCTCGCGGTCGGACCGGCGGCACTCGGTGTCGACGTCGAACGGGTGTCCCGGGTCGCCGCCGCGCCGCTCGACGCCTTCACGCCGGGGGAACTGTTCCGGGCCGACGGGGACCCGGCGCTCCTCGCTGCCGCGTGGGCGGCCAAGGAGGCCGTGCTGAAACGCGACGGACGTGGGCTGCGCGTCGACCCGCTCGCGGTGGACGTCGACGTGGTCGGCGGCACGGCCCGCTTCGAGGGTGTCGGACAACCGCTCACCGTGCTGTTCCCCGCGCCGGACGTGGTGCTCGTCGTCGCAGCGGGTGGCCTGCCCGTCGACGTGGTCGGGACGGTCAGCGGGGGAGCGTGAGCACCTCGGCGCCGTCCTCGGTGATCGCGATGGTGTGTTCCGTGTGGGCGGTCCGCGCTCCGGTGGCGCTCCGCAGGGTCCAGCCGTCCGGGTCGGTGACCAGGACGTCGGTGTCCGCCATCACCCACGGTTCGAGCGCGAGCAGGAGCCCCGGTCGGAGCGTGTAGCCGCGGCCCGGGCGGCCGGTGTTCGACACGTGCGGGTCCTGGTGCATGGTGGAGCCGATGCCGTGTCCGCCGAACTCGACGTTCACCGGGTAGCCCGCGGCTTCGAGCACGGTGCCGATCGCGTGCGACAGGTCGCCGATGCGTGCCCCGGGTCCGGCGGCGGCGATGCCCGCGGCCAGCGCTCGCTCGGTGGCGTCGATGAGTGCGGTGTCCTCGGGGCGCGCGGTGCCGACGACGAAGCTGATCGCGGCGTCGGCGGCGATGCCGTCGAGGGAGACCGCGAGGTCGAGGGTCAGCAGGTCGCCGTCACGCAGCGCCTGATCGTGGGGCAGTCCGTGCAGGACGGCGTCGTTCACGGCGGTGCAGATGTGGTGGCCGAAGGGGCCGCGGCCGAACGAGGGGGCGTAGTCGACGTAGCAGGAGTCGGCGCCGGCGGCCTCGATCATCTCCTTCGCCCACCGATCGATCTCGAGCAGGTTCGTGCCGACGCGGGTGCGTTCGCGCAGGGTCTGCAGGATCGTGCCGACGAGGGCTCCGGTGGCGCGGCCCTTGTCGACCTCGGCGGGGGTCAGGATCTCGATCACGCGGATGATCATACCGGTATTACTATGTGGTCATGGTCCGTCTCCCACTCCGCCCGGACGAGGTCGCGCGCGGTCGTCGCCTCGGTGCGCTGCTCCGTCGTGCCCGGGGTCCGCGGTCGATCGTGGACACCGCCCTGGCTGCGGGGATCTCGCCGGAGACGCTCCGGAAGATCGAGACCGGGCGCATCGCGACGCCGGCGTTCTCGACGATCGCGTCGGTCGCCGGTGTGGTCGGGCTGTCGCTCGACGCGGTGTGGTCCGAGGTCAGCTGCGCGGCGGACTCCGCGGACATCGCCTGACGGGCTAGCCGAGCGAGGCGGCGAGGTCGCGGAAGAACGGGAACTCGGACCACTCCGTGCGATCACCGATGACGTACAGCCGCCGCTTTGCCCTGCTGACGGCGACGTTCACGAGGTTCACCGATTCCGATGCCCACGCCTTCGCGCCGGGTGCATCAGGATCGCCTCCGAGCACGAGGAACACGACCTCAGCTTCGCGGCCCTGGGCGGTGTGCACGGTCCCACCGCGCATACCGGGGTAGTCCCTCGAAAAGCGCTCGAGACGATTCGCGACGGCGCGGAAGGGTGAGACCGCGATGACTTCGTGTGCGTCGACGCCGTGCGTCTGCAGGTACGCCATGGCAAGCCCGAGGCGCTCGAACTCCCGCTCCTGCAGATGCGAACCGGGAGTCTCTGCGGGCGTGTCCGCCCAGTAGCTGCTCACGATGATCGGGCCGGCCGTGCCGTCGAAACGATCGGGACCGCTAGGACCCTTGAGCGAACGGTGGACCGCACTCACCATGAGGCCGCCGTACGCGATCCGATTGCACAACGAGAACATCGGGTCGTCACACCGCCGGTGCACGCGGAGGGGCGCCGCGACCCATTTGTCGTCGTCGCCGACGGCCAAGGTGGTGCCGAACGGAGAGACCCGATCTGCGAGCGTCTGCACCGAGGCTGCGGGTGGGATCCACAGGGAGGTCAGGCCGAACGCGGTGGCGATGTCACGCTGTGCCTTGGCCGGCATCGTGACCACGGGCGTGAGCTGCAACGGATCACCCACTGCGAGTACTCGCCGTGCACGCCAGATGGCCCCGACCGCGTACTGAGGACAGGCCTGTCCCGCTTCGTCGATGAGCAGCCAGCCGAGGGCTTCCGATCCGAGTGCACCGAACATCCGACTGATCGACGCGAACGTGGTCGACACCATCGGGACCACCATGAAGAAGAGCTGCCAGGCAGCCTGCGCGGCTTCTGGTGGAAGCCCCGCTGGCGCGCTTCCGGCGACGACCGACACGGCGGCGCGCAACCCTGGCAGCGTCTTGTCGACCGTGTTCTCCAACCAGGCCCGATGCAGCCGCAGAGCCTGGAGGAAGAGCATCGACCGTGCACGGTCGAGCTCAGGGTCGAGCCACGGTGCTCGCGTGTGGAAGCGGTCCACGGAGGTGTCGTCGAGCGGGTATGCGTCTCCGAACCGGGTGCGATCTTCGGAACAGAGGGAGGCGAGGGAGTCGGCAGTCCTCTGCGCATCCGCCATGGCGGTGCGGACTGCCCCGAGTTGCTCGTCAGAGACCGTGGCGGTGTGCTGTGCATTCGCGTACTCAACGTCGGCGAACCCCACTTCCCGTCGACAGTACGTCTGCTCCGCCATCACGGGAGTGACCTGAATTCGCCACTCGCGTGGTGCCCTTCCGAAAGTCAGGAGTGCCTCCACCCAACCGGGACGCAACGCGATGATCGAATACAGACGCTGCTGTACTTCGGACTGACGTCGTTGCGCAGCTTCGAGATCGGCTTGCCGTTCCGCAACGGCTGTCCGCGCGCGCCGGAGCTCGTGCAGCGATCGCTCTTCCTGGTCGCGGAGGCTGCGGAGGGAAGCAGTCGTGGACTCGAACTCGGCGATCCGTCGGGCTGCCGCGGCTCGTTCCTCGAGGAGCCGTTGGACGAGGCCTTCAGCGGCTCTGAACTCCTCGCGAGCCTGAGCCCAGTCGGCCGGTTCACGCTCACCGTTCTTGACCGCTTTCAGGATGTCCTGGAGCCCGGGACGTGAGCCGTCACGGGCGCCGAACCAGAATGCAGAGTGGAATCGCCCCCGGTTCTTCTTGTTCCCGAGTTTCGCGGCGACGAGCCCCCACGCCTGCGGGTCTTTGTCGGGCGCCTCCCGCTTTTCCAGCAGGGAAGTGGCGATGTCCGCGAAGTACTCAGCGTCTCCGAACTCTTCGCCGAGGGCATTGCTCGACGGGAGTTCTTCGGAGACGTTCTCGACGGCGGCGTTGTTCGCGGAAGTCACGACCATCTCGTACCCGGTGAGACTCGGGATCAGGGCGGGAACGCTCATGGTGTACTGGTCTGCCGTCCACCTGTGCGTGGTCGGTGAGAAAGCAGCACCCGGGTCTGGCAAGCGGGAGAGCGCGCGGGCCCGCTCGACGACGTTGCCCGCCAGGACGTCCCTGAGCATCGTGGTCTTCCCGGTGCCCGGCGGGCCGTTCACACCGCGGGTTCCGCCTGTGTCCCCGAGAGCGTCGAACAGATGGTTGACCGCGAACTGTTGACTGCGCGCAAGGTGGTGTGTCGCCGACGCCGGCCACCGACCGAGTGGGATCTTCGAGGGACCCAGCAGGTCGTTCTCGGCCTGGACATCGGCCGCTACGTCGTGTCGCGACTCCTCGTCCACTGCGCCGTCTGGTGTCAGGTACGACCTGAGCGCTACCCCGACGTCACCAGCGTCCATCGCACTCCGGACGACGGTGAGGTCTCCGAGGAAGAAACTGTTGAGGAAGTCGGAGTCGACCGTTTGGTCCGGCGCTGCCCGCCTCACCGGCACACTTCGGATACGGACGTCCTGCCCTGCGAGCCGTGGGAGTCCGGTGACGCCGGCACTCGCGTGTGCGGCCTCGAGGAGTTCGCGCATCGCAGTGGCGCCGATGATCGGCGTGGTTCCGTCGTCCTCATCCTCGCCGACGAGATCCGTCACGCGATCCGTGAACTGCTCCGCGGCCGGCGAGAACGCCTCGACCCACTCCGATGGCTGATCATCCCCGGCCCTGATACGTCCGACGGCCCAGAGCGCTGACGACAGTGTCGGCGAGCCTGGTACCAGTGATCCGTGTTCGTCGACCACGAGTGCGGCGCAAGCGCTCTCCCCGGGTGGCCGTGAATCGAAGGCATCCTGAGCGTCGGAGAACGCCTGATGCAGCCAGTCGTAGATGCCTGCGAGTGGGTAGGGACCGAGGTAGACGACGTGGTGCTGGACCAGGTCCCGATCATCTTCAGGGCGGGACTCCCACGGGAGACGCTTGCCTGGAGTCCACTCCGAGACACCCGGGTCACGGCGTTTCGGTATCGGTTGCGGGCTGAACAGCTCCAACATCCGCCAGAACTCGACGACGCTGTCAGCCCGTCCCGCCTTGGTCTGCCTCACGAGCATGTCCCCCTTCACCGGGCGCTCACCAACGGCCGCCCCGTTCGACGATATTGCACGGCGAGCTGGTCGTCGTGCGCGGCGGAGCCCGCTAGTCGCCGCGCGGCGCCGGCAGCGCCGGCACGGACACCTCGTCGACCCAGGGCCCGGTCACCGCACCGACGTCCGCGACGGAGCGACCGGCGGCGTCCGCGAAGGCGCTGAGCACGTCCTGCACGGTGACGGATCCGTGCCGGTGCCGCTCGGTGATGCTCCGCAGCCCGGTGAAGAAGGCGTCGTCGCCGAACGTGCGGCGGACGGCGTGCAGGGCGAGGGCGCCGCGCTTGTAGACGCGGTCGTCGAACATGTCCTTCGCGCCCGGGTCACCGACCACCAGGTCCTCCGGCTGCTCGAGCAGTCCGTGCCGGTACCGCTCGGCCAACACGTCGGCGGTGTCGTCGCCGCGGTCCTCGGACCACAGCCACTCGGCGTAGCAGGCGAACCCCTCGTGCAGCCAGATGTCCTGCCAGCGGGTGACGGTCACGGAGTTGCCGAACCACTGGTGGGCGAGCTCGTGGGCGATGAGACGGTCGGTGCCGTGCTCGCCGTCGACGTGGTTCCGGCCGAACACCGCCAGGCCGTGGGCCTCGAGCGGGATCTCGAGGTCGTCGTCGGTCACCACGACGGCGTACGCCGCGAACGGGTAGGGGCCGAACCGGTCACCGAACAGCGCGAGCATCTCCGGCACCTGGCCGAAGTCGGTCTTCGCGGCGGCGGCGAGGTCGGCGGGGTGGTGCAGTGTCACGGGGACGCCGCTCGTGCGCAGCTTCGTGGTGCGGTAGCGGCCGATCTGCACGGTCGCCAGGTACGTCGCCATCGGCTCGGTGGTGGCGTAGGTCCAGCGGGTGCCGACGCGGTCACGTTCCTTGGCGAGCAGCTCGCCGTTCGCCAGGACGTCGTACGCCGCCTCGGCAGCGATCTCGATGCGGTAGGTGGCCTTGTCGTCGGGGCGGTCGTTGCACGGGAACCACGACGGCGCCCCGGTGGGCTGCGCGGCGACGATCACGCCGTCGGAGAGTTCCTCCCACCCGAGCTGCCCCCATGCGCTGCGCACGGGGTGCGGGGTGCCCCGGTACCGCAGGTGCACGCTGAACACGGTGTCGGCGGCGATCGGTTCGGCCGGGGTGACGGTCACCTTGTGCGTGGCGGTCGACACCTTCTTGGCGCGTCGGCCGTCGACGTCGACGCGGTCGACCGTGAGCCCGTGCAGGTCGATGACGACCTTGTCGAGCGGTTCGAGGGCGCGCGCGGTGATCGTCGCGGTGCCGTCCAGGCGGTTGGTGGCGACGCGGTAGTCGAGCCGGAGCTCGTAGTGCTCCGCACTCCACCGTCGGTCGCCGCTGTGCGGGGTGTAGGGGTCTGCAGCGGGATCGGTGGGCACGGGGACAGTCAACCTCATGGTGCCGGTGGGGCTGTCACCGAGGGCGGTGCCGCTGTCCACGGAGCGATCGGGTTGCCGGCCCAGCGGGACCCCGGCGGCACCTGCTCACCGCGCATCACGAGCGAGGACGGTCCGACGGTCGCCCCGGCACCGATGCCGGCCGCCGGCAGGACCACGCTGTGCGGCCCGAGCGTGGCGCCAGCGTCGAGCCGGACGATGTCGAGCTGCATCACGCGGTCGTGGAACAGGTGCGTCTGCACGACCGTGCCCCGCGCCACCGACGCCCCGGACCCGATCGTGACCAGGTCGGCCTCGGGCAGCCAGTACGTCTCGAGCCAGGTCCCGCGCCCGATCGTCGCACCGAGGCTCCGCAACCAGACGGCCAGAGCAGGGGTGCCGGTGGCCTGCTCGGCGAACCACGGGCGGGCGACGGTCTCGACGAAGGTGTCCTGGACCTCGTTGCGCCACACGAACGACGACCACAGCGGGTGCTCCCGGGCGGTGATCCGGCCGACGAACGCCCACTTCGCGATCGTCGACACCACGGCGGCGACGGCTCCGGCGGCGATGAGCACCGGACCGGCGAGCAGCACCGTCCACCCGATCCCGACGGCCGACCACAGCGCCAGCAGTGTGCCGGCCACGCCGAGCGCGATCGCGGCGGACACCATCGGGGCGACCAGGCGCAGCAGTTCCCAGCAGCCGCGGGCGACCTTCAGCCGACGGGACGGACGGAACGTTCGCGCCTCGTCGAACTCCGTCGCCGCACGCCGCAGCCGCACCGGGGGCGACCCGAGCCACGACGACCCGCGCTTGGCCTTCTTCGGCACGGCGGACAGCACCGCCACCAGGGCCTCGCGCGGCACCGAGCGTCCGGCGCCCGTCATCCCGCTGTTGCCGAGGAACGCCCGACGGCCGACCTTCGACCGACCGATCCGCACCCGACCGCCGCCGAGCTCGTAGGTGGCCACCATGGTGTCGTCGGCCAGGAACGCCCCCGACGCGATCTGCGTCAGCGCCGGGATGAGCAGCACCGTGGAGATCTCGGTGTCCCGACCGACCCGGGCGCCGAGCAGGCGCAACCACACCGGCGTCACGAGCGAGGCGTACAGCGGGAACAGCAGGGTCCGCGCCGCGTCGAGCACCCGCTCGGTCGACCACACCTGCCAGCCGATCCGGGAGCGCACCGGGTGCCGCCCCTCGTGCAGGCCGATGCCGAGCAACCGCACCGCGACCACCACCAGCAGCGCGTACACCGCACCGGCGACGACCGTCGCCAGGGGGACCGTCACCAGCGCGCGGAGCACCGCGTCGCCCAGGGCCGACGCCCGCCCCACCAGGGCCAGGGCGACCAGCAGTCCGACCGCGACACCGACCACCGGCAACCCGGCCACCGCCAGGGACCCGGCCCCGTACGCGAGCAGCCAGCGGCGACGGACCGCAGGGCGGGCCTCCCGGTCGCCGCGAGCCGACCCGACGCGTTCCGCCGGCGCCCCCGCCCAGCGTTCGCCCGCCGGCACCGGACCGCCGACGGCGGAACCCGCCGTCACCTCGGCACCCGCGCCGACGTGCGCCCCCGGCAGCAGCGTCGTCCGGCTCCGCACCACGGCGTCGTCGTCGATGCGGACGTGCCCCAGGTGGAACACGTCGCCGTCGAGCCAGTGCCCGGCAAGGTCGACCTCGGGTTCGATCGACGCGCGCTTGCCGATCGTCAGCATCCCGGTCACCGGCGGCAGCGTGTGCAGGTCGACGTCCCGCCCGATCCGCGCACCGAGCGCCCGTGCGTAGTAGCTGATCCACGGGGCACCCGCGGTCGACGGGCCGTCCACCGCCTCGGCGATGCGCTCGGCCAACCACACCCGCAGGTGCACCGAACCCCCACGGGGGTACGAGCCCGGACCGACCCCGGCGAGCAGCAGCCGCGCCAGCACCACCGTCAGCGCCATCTTGCCGATCGGCGTCACGAACACCAGGAGCATCAGCACCAGCACCGGCCAGGGCAGCACCGGCAGGAACGGCAACGTCGTCGCGTGCAGCACCGCAGCCACCAGGGCCGTCCACGTCAGCACCCGCAGCCCGCGGAGCACCTGCACCGGCAGCCCGAGCAGCGTCATCAGCAGCCCCGTCGCCGGGGGGACCGGCGCCACGTCGCGCGACGATGCCTCGACCGGCCCGGACTCGTCCAGCGCCGCCGCCAACGCCCCGATCCGCGGGTGGTCGTACACGTCCGCCACCGTCGTCGTCGGGAACCGCTCACGGATGGCCGACACCAGCTGCGCCGCCGTCAACGACCCACCGCCGTGCGCGAAGAAGTCGTCGTCGACGCTCGCCACCGGCACCCCGAGGATCGCCGACCACCGCTCGGCGATCCACGCCACCGTGTCCGGCAGCATCGCCGCGTCCGTCGCCCCCGGCAACGGCCACGGCAGCGCCGCACGGTCGACCTTGCCCGACGTCCGCGTCGGCAGCGACTCCACCACCGCCACCAACGGCACCAGCGCCGCCGGCAACTCCTGGCGCAACCGTGCGTTCGCCGCCGCCACGTCCACCGTCGCCCCCGCCACCGGCGCCACGTACCCGACGAGCACCTGGTTCCCCGCCGGGGTCCGCTGCACCACCGCAGCACCACCCGCCACGTCGTCCAGGGCCTGCAGCGCCGCATCGATCTCACCGAGCTCGATCCGCCGACCGCCGAGCTTCACCTGGTCGTCCGCACGCCCCTGGAACACCAGCCCCTCGGGCTCGTACCGCACCAGGTCCCCGCTCCGGTACGCCCGCTCCCACCCGAGCTCCGGGAACGGCGCGTACTTCTCCGCGTCCTTCGCCGGGTCCAGGTACCGCCCCAGCCCGACCCCACCGATCACCAGCTCACCGACATCGCCCGGCTCCACCCGCTGCCCGGCACCGTCCACCACGGCCAGGTCCCACCCGTCCAGCGGCAACCCGATCCGGATCGGCTGGCTCCCGTCGAGCAGGGACCCGCACGCCACCACCGTCGCCTCGGTCGGCCCGTACGTGTTCCACACCTCACGGTCACGACTCGCGATGCGCGCCGCCAGCTCCGGCGGGCACGCCTCACCACCGAAGATCACCAGCCGCACCTGCTCCAGCGCATCGTCCGGCCACAACGCCGCGAGCGTCGGCACCGTCGACACCACCGTGATCGTGTGCGCGATGAGCCACGGCCCCAGGTCCACCCCCGTCCGCACCAGCGACCGGGGCGCCGGCACCAACGCGGCACCGTGCCCCCACGCCAACCACATCTCCTCGCACGACGCGTCGAAGGCCACACTCAGCCCCGCCAGCACCCGGTCACCCGGACCGATCGGCGCCGCCTGCAGGAACATCCGCGCCTCGGCGTCCACGAACGCCGCAGCACTGCGGTGGGTGACCGCCACGCCCTTCGGCACCCCCGTCGACCCGGACGTGAAGATGATCCACGCGTCGTCGGTCTCGCGGGGGAGCTCGGCGCTCGCCGCAGGGTCGGTCACCGGCAGTTCGGCGCCGTCGCGGTCGCGCAGGACGCCGCCGGCACCGATCACCCCGACGACACCGGCTTCGCCGAACACCAGGGTGGCGCGTTCCTCGGGGTCGTCGGCATCGACGGGCACGTAGGCGGCTCCGGCGGCCAGCACGGCGAGGATCGACAGGTACAGGTCGCGCCCGCCGGAGGGGATCCGCACCCCGACCCGGTCCCCGCGCCGGACGCCCCGGCGTGCGAGGTCGTCGGCCTGCGCGTGCACCAGGTCGAGCAGGGCGGCGTAGTCGACGCTGCCGGCGGGGTCCTCGAGCGCGGTGGCGTCCGGATGGGTCGCCGCGGTCGCCGAAAAGACGTCGAACAGGGTCCGTGGGGCGGGTGCGTCGCCGCCGCGGGCGAGTTCGAGCTGCGCGTTCCCGGTGCCGGTGGTCATCGAGGCCTCTTCCCGGTCGCGTGCGGGACGACCGGCCCGTGATCCTAGGGGACCGAGGTGTCCCGCTCGGAAACACGGGGTAGCGCAGGGGCGGGGCGGGGCGTCGCGCGCCGAGTGAGCAGAAGACGTCGGGTCACCCGCCTCGACCCGTCGCGTTCTGCTCACTCGACGAGGAGCCCCAACGGGGGAAGGTCGCCGCAGGCGACATCGTGCGCAGCCTACAGAGCGCAGCGAAGACGTCTGCTTGCGCGGGTGTGTCCAGTGCCCCCAGGAGGATTCGAACCTCCGCCCCTGCCTCCGGAGGGCAGTGCTCTATCCCCTGAGCTATGGGGGCCAAGGGGTGTGAACAACCGTAGCAGGTCCGGTGGGTGGTCCTGGACAGCGCGTGTCGCGCAGTGGACGCGGGGGGCGGCCGGTCTGGAGGCGCGGTGCGGGCCGGCCACAGGCCTCCCGTCCGCACGGTGCGCGGGTTGCGTTCCGGTGCGGGGTTCTGCGTTCCGTGCGGCGCTGGAAGCGCGCACCGGGCACGCAACCGCGCACCAGGTGGCGGATCGCGCACCGTGCCGGCCCGAGCGCGTCAGCCCGCAGGCGTCGCCGACCCCGTCGCGGACGGCTGCAGCGCGGCCCGCACCGCGTCGACGACGGGCTGCGCCCCACCCGGCTCGGTGAACAGCGTCGACTGCGCGGTGATCCAGTACGGGTCGGCGAAGGCATCCGCCCGGCCGACGGCACCGTTCAGGGCGAAGTACCCCTCGACGCGGTAGGTGGGGACCGATCCGCCCCGCTCGTACAGGGCGTCCTTCAGGTTGGTGAGCGACTTCTCAGGCAGGTCGGCGACCGCGAACGTGATCGCCGTGGCGTCCGCGTCGGTACTCACGAACCGGCAGACGCGGCCCTGCTGCTTCGCGATGGTCGCGGCGGGGGAACCCTTCGCCGGTGTGAACGAGTCGTCGAGCTCGAAGGTCTGCCCGTACACGGACAGGGCGCTCATCGGCAGGAGTTCACCGCAGGTCTGCGACACCGGCTTGCCCGCGGGGGTCGCACTGGCCGACGGGGCGCTGGCCCCGCCGCCCGAGCACCCGGCGAGCACGACGGCTGCTGCGGTGGTGAGGGTGGCGACGGTGAGCGCCCGGGCACGGCTGCGGGGGGTCATCCCGACATGATGCTGCATCGACCGGTGCGGACCTGGGCGTCCCGGTAGGATCGGTCCTCGTGACTCCAGCCGAACTCTCCGCCGCGTACCTGTCGATCCTGACCGGGATCGTCGAGCGCCGAGGCGCGTCCGACACCGTGACGATCGAGGAGTCCCACGTGGTGCTCGAGCGTCCGAAGAACCGCGCCCACGGTGACTGGGCCTCGAACGCGGCCATGCAGCTCGCGAAGCGGCTCGGCACGAACCCGCGCGAGCTCGCGACCGAGATCGCCGGTGAGCTGACCGAGCTCGACGGCGTGGACTCGGTCGACGTCGCCGGCCCGGGCTTCATCAACATCACGCTCGAAGCCGCCGCCGCGGGTGAGATCGCGCGCACCATCGTCGACGGCGGCGAGTCCTTCGGCACCGGGGACCTGTACGACGGCGTCCGGATCAACCTGGAGTTCGTCTCCGCCAACCCCACCGGTCCGATCCACATGGGCGGCGTGCGCTGGGCAGCGGTCGGCGACAGCCTGGCCCGCGTGTTCCAGGCGCAGGGTGGGCTCGTCACCCGCGAGTACTACTTCAACGACCACGGCGCGCAGATCGACCGCTTCGCCCGCTCCCTCGTCGCCAGCGCACTCGGTGAGCCGACGCCCGAGGACGGCTACGGCGGCGCCTACATCGCCGAGATCGCGGCACGGGTCATCGCGACCCTCGAGCCGGGCACCGACGTCCGCGACCTGCCGCGCGACGAGGCGCAGGAGCTCTTCCGCCGCGAGGGCGTCGACTTCATGTTCGCGGACATCAAGTCGTCGCTGCACGACTTCGGCGTCGACTTCGACGTCTACTTCCACGAGAACGCCCTGCACGAGTCGAAGGCCGTCGAGCGTGCGATCGCCCGGCTGCGGTCGGCCGGCGTGATGTACGAGGCCGAGGGCGCCGAGTGGCTCCGCACGACCGACTTCGGCGACGACCGCGACCGCGTCGTCATCAAGTCGGACGGCGAGCCCGCGTACATCGCCGGCGACCTGGCGTACTACCTCGACAAGCGCGAGCGCGGGTTCGAGCGGAACCTGATCATGCTCGGCGCCGACCACCACGGCTACGTCGGCCGGCTGATGGCGATGTGTGCCGCGTTCGGGGACGAGCCGGGCAAGAACCTCGAGATCCTGATCGGGCAGATGGTCAACCTGCTCAAGGACGGCGAACCGATGCGCATGTCGAAGCGCAACGGCACCATCGTCACGATGGAGGACCTCGTCGACGCCGTCGGTGTCGACGCCGGCCGCTACGCCCTGGTCCGCTTCGCCAGCGACACCGCGATCGACATCGACCTCGACCTGCTCACGAAGCGCACGAACGACAACCCCGTCTTCTACGTGCAGTACGCCCACGCCCGCACCCAGTCGGTGGCCCGGAACGCCGCGGCCGCCGGGGTCGACCGGTCGGTGTTCGACGCCTCGCTGCTGACCCACGAGTCGGAGAGCGCGCTCCTCGGAGCCCTCGCCGAGTACCCGCGGGTCGTCCGGCACGCCGCCGAGCTGCGCGAGCCGCACCGCATCGCGCGCTACATCGAGCAGCTGGCCGGCCTGTACCACCGCTGGTACGACTCCTGCCGCGTCACGCCCCTCGGCGACGAGCCCGTGACCGACCTGCACCGCACGCGCCTGTGGCTGAACGACGCCACCGGCCAGGTCGTCCGGAACGGCCTCGGCCTGCTCGGCGTGTCGGCTCCGTCCCGCATGTAGCGGTCGCCCCTTCCGAAAGACACCGGTGTTCGCGCACCGAACACCCGCATTCCGGGGTGTCGAGCGTGAACACCGGTGTTTTGCGTCCTGGCCGCGCCCGGCCGCAGCCCGGCCGCGCCTGGCCGCGCCCGGCCGCAGCTGCGCCGCAGACCGGGCTGGCAGGCTAGGACGCATGCCTGCAGCCACCGAACGCCCCACCAAGCGCCGCCGCTGGCCCGTCGTCCTGCTCGTGCTCGTCGTGGTGCTCGCCGGCCTCGTCGTCGTCGCCGAGTTCGTGCTGCGCGGCGTCGTCGACCGGATCATCGCCCAGCAGGTCGAGCAGTCGCTGCCCGACGGCACGACCGGCCAGGTCGACGCGCACGCCGAGGGCATCGTCATCCCGCAGCTCATCAGCGGCACGCTCGATCGCGTCGAGATCTCCTCGGAGAAGCTCACGGTCGACGGCATCCCGCTCGCCGCCGACGTCACTGCGCAGGACGTCCCGGTGGACGGCAAGGGTGACGTCCGCGACGTCGACGGCACGGTCACCCTGGCGTCGTCGAGCGTCAAGGACCTGGCGAAGTACAGCCCGCTCTTCGACCGCCTCAGCCTGGCCGACGGTGGGGTCGAGCTGACCGGGTCGTCGTCGGTGCTCGGCTACGACATCACCTACGCCGCCAAGGGTGCCGTCGTCGCGCAGGACGACGGCCGCGGTATCTCGATCACCCCGGAGAGCGTCCGGATCACGAACTCCGACCTCGGTCTGAAGGTCGACTCGATCCCGGGCGTCACCGGCGTCCCGGTGCAGGTCTGCACCGCGCAGTTCCTGCCCGAGGCGCTGCGGGTGCGCTCACTCGACGTGTCGAAGTCGGACGCGACGGTCCGCATCACCGCGGACGCGCTGCCGCTCACCGAGGACGGCCTGCGGACCGTCGGCAGCTGCCGCTGAGCGGACGGGTGCGTAACGCGGCCCGGGAGGCGTGGCTCGCGTCGGTAGGATCGGGTCCCGTGAGCGAGAACCCCCTTGCACCGCCGCGGCTGCGGTTCCCGACGGACGCCTCCGAACTGGTGGACCGCATCTGGCCCGCGTCCGCGACGCGGACCGACGACGGCACCCTGGCGATCGGTGGCATCAGCGCGACCGACCTGGTCGCCCTGTTCGGCACGCCGCTGTACGTCGTCGACGAGCGTGACGTGCAGTCCCGTGCGGTGCGGGTGCGGAACGCCTTCACCGAGGCCTTCGAACGCATCGGCAGTCACGCGCACGTCTACTACGCCGGCAAGGCGTTCCTGACGACGCAGGTGGTCGCGTGGATGGCCGAGGCGGACCTGCGCGTCGACGTCTGCACCGCCGGTGAGCTCGCGGTCGCCCTGGCCGGTGGCATCGACCCCGGTCGGCTCGGCTTCCACGGCAACGACAAGTCCGACGCCGAGATCGCCCGTGCCCTCGAGGTCGGCGTCGGCACGATCGTGCTCGACAGCCACGAAGAGGTGCAGCGCGTCGCCCGCGCCGCCGCCGACGCCGGGGTCGTGCAGCGTGTGCGCATCCGGATCAACACCGGCGTGCACGCGTCCACCCACGAGTACCTGGCGACCGCTCGCGAGGACCAGAAGTTCGGCATCCCGCTGTCCGAGGCCGTCGACGCCGCGGCAGCCGTCCGTGCCGAGCCCTCGCTCGCCTTCGTCGGCCTGCACTCGCACATCGGTTCGCAGATCTTCGACGACGCCGGCTTCCGCGAGGCCGCACGTCGGCTGATGGACGTGCACGCGACGCTCGTCGCCACCGGCCCGGTGCCCGAGCTGAACCTCGGCGGCGGCTGGGGCATCGACTACACCGAGGCCGACTCGGCGTTCGCCCCCGAGGACGTCGCCGATGCACTGGCCGCGATCATCGGCGAGGCCTGCGCCGAACGCGGCATCCCGGTGCCGGACATCGCCGTCGAGCCGGGCCGGTACGTCATCGGCCCGCCCGGGGTGACGCTGTACCGCGTCGGCACGATCAAGCCCGTCACGCTCGAGACCGACGACGGCGGCAGCGCGACCCGCACGTACGTCTCGGTCGACGGCGGGATGAGCGACAACATCCGTCCGGCCCTGTACGGCGCCGACTACACGGCCCGGCTCGCCCGCACCTCCGACGCACCAGCGGTGCTGAGCCGCGTCGTCGGCAAGCACTGCGAGAGCGGCGACGTCGTGGTGAACGACGAGTACCTGCCCGGCGACGTGCAGCGCGGCGACCTGCTGGCCGTGGCGGCCACCGGTGCCTACTGCTGGGCGCTGTCGAGCAACTACAACCACGTGGGCCGCCCGCCGGTCGTCGCCGTCGCGGACGGCACAGCCCGTATCCTCGTGCGGGGCGAGACGATCGACGACCTGCTCGCCCGTGACACCGGGGTCGCCGCCGTGCCCGCCGAGGGCACCGGCCGCTGGCCCCCGACCCGACCGGGTCCGCCCACCCCGCAGGGCGTGCCCCCATCGACAGGAACCGCTACCAGATGATCGAATACCGCAACGTCCGTGTCGCGCTGCTCGGGGCCGGCTCGGTCGGTTCCCAGGTCGCGCGACTGCTCCTCGAGCACGGCGACGAGCTGGCCTCGCGCGCCGGAGCCGGGCTGGAGCTCGTCGGGATCGCCGTGCGCGACGTGGACGCGGAGCGCGACGTCGACCTGCCGGCGGAGCTCTTCACCACGGACGCTGCGTCGCTCATCCTCGGCGCGGACATCGTCGTCGAGCTCATCGGCGGCATCGAGCCGGCGCGCACCCTCGTGCTCCAGGCGCTGCAGTCCGGCGCCGACGTCGTCACCGGCAACAAAGCGCTGCTCGCCACCCACGGCCCGGAGCTCTTCGCCGCGGCCGAGCAGGTCGGTGCACAGCTCTACTACGAGGCCGCCGTGGCCGGTGCGATCCCGATCATCCGTCCGCTGCACGACTCGCTCGCCGGTGACCGCATCGTCCGGATCATGGGCATCGTCAACGGCACGACCAACTTCATCCTCGACCTGATGGACCGCAAGGGTTCCACGTTCGAGGACGCCCTGGCCACCGCGACGGAGCTCGGGTACGCCGAGGCCGACCCGACCGCCGACATCGAGGGCTACGACGCCGCGCAGAAGGCCGCGATCCTGGCCTCGCTCGCGTTCCACACCTCGGTGCCGCTCGCCGCCGTGCACCGCGAGGGCATCACCCACGTCACGATCGAGCAGGTCCGCGCCGCCCGCAAGGCCGGCTACGTCGTGAAGATCCTGGCGACCGCGGAGCGGCTGACGGACGAGGACGGCCGCGAGGGCGTCAGCGCCCGCGTCTACCCAGCCCTCGTGCCCGAGTCGCACCCGCTCGCGAGCGTGCACGGAGCGAAGAACGCCGTGTTCGTCGAGGCTGAAGCCGCCGGTGACCTGATGTTCTACGGCGCGGGTGCCGGTGGCGTCGAGACGGCCTCGGCGGTCCTCGGCGACCTGGTCTCCGCGGCTCGTCGGCACGTCATCGGTGGCCCGGGCGTCGCCGAGTCGACGCAGTCCGAGCTGCCGGTGTTCCCGATCGGCACCGTCCGCACGAGCTACCAGATCACCCTGCACGTCACGGACGCACCCGGCGTGCTGTCGACCGTCGCAGGCGTGCTCGCCAAGCACGGCGTCAGCGTCGAGACGGTCGAGCAGACCACCACCGGCGCAGCCGAGGGGACCGCGACGCTCGTCATCGGCACCCACCTGGCGCGCGAGGCCGACCTCGCGGACACCGTCGTCGCCCTCCGCGGCGAGGACGTCGTCCTGGACGTCACCAGCGTCCTGCGCGTCGTCGGTCGCTGACGCGACCACGGGCCTCCAGGCCGACCAGCAGGCTCGCCGAGCCGAACCACCACCAGATCCACCCCACCGGACAGAGAGAGAAGCCTGATGGCCCACCAGTGGCAGGGAGTCCTGCGCGAGTACGCCGACCGACTCGACGTGACCGAGGCGACGCCCATCGTCACCCTCGGTGAGGGCGGCACGCCGCTCATCCCGGCTCGTCGGCTCTCCGAGCGCACCGGCGCCGAGGTCTACGTGAAGTTCGAGGGCATGAACCCGACGGGCTCGTTCAAGGACCGCGGCATGACGATGGCGATCTCGAAGGCCGTCGAGCACGGCGCGAAGGCCGTCATCTGCGCCTCGACCGGCAACACCAGCGCCTCGGCCGCCGCGTACGCGACGCACGCCGGCATCACCGCCGCGGTGCTCGTGCCCGAGGGCAAGATCGCCATGGGCAAGCTCAGCCAGGCCGTCGCCCACGACGCCCAGCTGCTGCAGGTGCAGGGTAACTTCGACGACTGCCTCGACATCGCCCGCGACCTGGCGGCGAACTACCCGGTGCACCTCGTCAACTCCGTCAACAACGACCGCATCGAGGGGCAGAAGACCGCCGCGTTCGAGGTCGTCGACGTCCTCGGTGACGCACCGGACTTCCACTTCCTGCCCGTCGGCAACGCGGGCAACTACACCGCGTACTCGCGCGGCTACCGCGAGGACGTCGCCGCCGGTCGGAGCACCAAGCTGCCCCGCATGTTCGGGTTCCAGGCCGCCGGTTCCGCCCCGATCGTGCACGGCGAGGTCGTCCGGCACCCGGACACCATCGCGTCGGCCATCCGCATCGGCAACCCGGCCTCGTGGCAGTTCGCGCTCGAGGCGCAGCAGGAGACCGACGGCTACTTCGGTGCGATCAGCGACGAGGCCATCCTCGCCGCGCACCGCATCCTGTCGGCCGAGGTCGGCGTCTTCGTCGAGCCCGCGTCGGCGATCGGTGTCGCCGGGCTGCTCGAGCGCGCCGACGCCGGTGTCGTGCCGAAGGGCGCGAAGGTCGTCATCACGGTCACGGGTCACGGCCTGAAGGACCCGCAGTGGGCCCTCCGCACGCCGGACGGCGGCGAGGTCACCCCGACGAGCGTGCCGGTCGACACGAAGTCGATCGCCGACGTGCTCGGTCTGGTCAGCGAGCAGTGATCTCCGACCGCTCGTCCGGACCGGGGGAGGGCGTCACCGCCCGCAGCGCTGTACCGGCCGGACGGGCGGTCCGGACACTGCCGGCCGGATCGACGGTCCGCGTCCGGGTGCCGGCCACGTCGGCGAACCTCGGCCCCGGCTTCGACTCGCTCGGCCTCGCGCTCTCGCTCTACGACGAGGTCGTGGTGCGCGTGCGCCCCGAACCCGGCGCGACCGTCACGGTCGAGGGCGTCGGCGCCGGTGAGGTCGCCACCGACGACTCGAACCTGGTCGTCCGTGCCGTCCGCCGAGGGTTCGAACACGCCGGTGTCGACCAGCCCGGCCTCGAGCTGCACGCGACGAACGCGATCCCGCACGGGCGCGGTCTCGGCTCGTCCGCCGCGGCGATCGTCGCGGGGCTGATGGCGGCCCGCGGCCTGCTCGAGGGCATCGTCGACCTCGACGCCTCGACGCTCCTGACCCTGGCCACCGAGATGGAGGGCCACCCGGACAACGTCGCGCCGGCGCTCTTCGGCGGCCTGACGATCGCGTGGATGACCGCCGAGGGCCCGGCGTACAAACGGCTCCTGGTGCACCGCGGTGTCGCCCCGGTGGTGTTCGTGCCGACCTCGACGCTCTCCACCAAGCTCGCGCGCTCCCTGCAGCCCGAGCAGGTCCCGCACGCCGACGCCGCGTTCAACGTCTCCCGCTCGGCGCTGCTCGTCGCGGCGCTCATCCAGAGCCCCGAGCTGTTGCTCGCCGCGACCGAGGACCGTCTGCACCAGGCGTACCGCGCCAGCGCCATGCCCGAGACCGACGCCCTGATCCGGCTGCTCCGGCAGCACGGCCTGGCCGCGGTGGTCTCCGGTGCGGGGCCGAGCCTGCTCGTCCTCGGCAGCGACCCGGCACAGCGGCTGACCGCCGCCGACCTGGTCCAGCGACACGCCGAATCCGACTGGCGGCCGCTCATGCTGGCCGTCGATCTCGGTGGTGCTACAGTGGCAGCGCACTCGGCGCTCGAAGCCGAACCCGCGTAACCGTACGGATCGCTCGTCCTCCAGGACAGCTCCTACGACGTCGCAGGGTCCGGTGCGCGAGTGTGCATCTCTTTCTGATCACCGAATCCCGATCCGTCGTCTGAACGGCGGTCGATGCTCACTGCATCCGGGACGGTGGAAACTCTCCGCGTTCTGCGGTTCGAAAGGAAACACCGACCTTGACCGACAACAACTCCGCCCAGGTGGAGATCCCCAGCGACCTGCGTGCCCTCCGTCTCCCGGAGCTCCAGCGCATCGCCTCCTCGCTCGGCATCACCGGGCTCTCCAAGCTCCGCAAGGGCGACCTGATCGCCTCCATCGAGGACAAGCGCCCCGTCGACGAGACGCCGGCCGCCCCGGCCGCCGTCGTCCCCGAGACCCCCGCCGAGCCGACTGCCACCGAGCAGCCGACCCTGCCGGAACCCGCCGAGACGCCCGCGCAGCCCGCTGCCGAGGCCCCCGTCGCCGACTCCGAGGCACCCGCCGAGTCGGCAGCCCCGAGCCGTGCCCGTCGTTCGCGCCGTGCGTCGTCCGGTGGCACCGTGAACGCCGCACCGACCTCGGCCGCCGAGCACACCAACCACGGTCAGACCGGCACCGAGGACCTCCTCGCCGGGCTCGACCAGGTCCGCGCCGAGAAGGACGCGCAGGAAGCCGCGCAGTCCGGCTCGCAGCGCCGCGGCCGTGGCCAGCGGAACGCCGAGCAGCGCACCGAGCAGCGTGGCGCCGAGCAGGGCCAGCAGGCGTCGGCACCGGCCGAGGCCGAGCAGCCGAACCAGGCTGCCCAGCAGCAGGGCCAGCAGGGCCAGCAGGCCCCGACGTCCGCCGTGCAGGCCGACCAGGACCAGAACGAGTCCGGCGACCAGAACGACCAGGGCGACCAGAACTCCGAGCAGGGCGAGGGCGGCTCGCGCCGCGGTCGTCGCAGCCGTGGTCGCGGTCGTGGCCGTGGGCAGAACGCCGAGAACGGCGAGCAGCAGAACGGCGCCGACCAGCAGAACGGTGGCCAGAACGGCGGCCAGCAGAAGCAGAACGGCGCCGACCAGAACGGCCAGCAGAACGGCGGCCAGCAGAACGGCGGCCAGCAGAACCAGCAGAAGCAGAACGGCGGCGAGCAGCAGAACGGCAAGCAGAACGACCAGCCGAAGCAGCCCGACGCCAAGCAGGACGACAAGTCCGACCAGAAGCAGCAGAACGCCGGTCAGCAGAAGCAGCAGACCAGCGGCCAGCAGAAGCAGCAGCAGCAACAGCACGCCGACGAGGCCGAGAGCGGCCGCAGCCGTCGCCAGCGTGACCGCAAGCGCGGCCGTGGCGGCCAGAACGACGACTTCGAGCCCGAGGTCACCGAGGACGACGTCCTGATCCCGATCGCGGGCATCCTCGACGTCCTCGACAACTACGCGTTCGTCCGCACCACCGGCTACCTGCCGGGCCCGAGCGACGTCTACGTCTCCCTCGGCCAGGTGAAGAAGTACCACCTGCGCAAGGGCGACGCCGTCGTCGGTTCGATCAAGCAGCCGCGTGACGGCGAGCAGCAGAGCCGTCAGAAGTACAACGCGCTCGTGGCGGTCGAGTCGATCAACGGCCAGTCCGCCGACGAGGCCGCGGCCCGTGTCGACTTCAACGACCTCACCCCGCTGTACCCGAACGAGCGCCTGCGCCTCGAGACGGAGCCGGGCAAGCTGTCGACCCGCATCATCGACCTCGTGTCGCCGATCGGCAAGGGCCAGCGCGGTCTCATCGTGTCCCCGCCGAAGGCCGGCAAGACCGTCGTGCTGCAGGCCATCGCGAACGCCGTCGCCAAGAACAACCCCGAGGCGCACCTGATGGTCGTCCTCGTCGACGAGCGGCCCGAAGAGGTCACCGACATGCAGCGCACGGTGAAGGGCGAGGTCATCGCCTCGACCTTCGACCGTCCCGCCGAGGACCACACCACCGTCGCCGAGCTCGCCATCGAGCGTGCGAAGCGCCTGGTGGAGCTGGGCCACGACGTCGTGCTGCTGCTCGACTCGATCACCCGCCTGGGCCGTGCGTACAACCTGTCGACCCCGCCGTCGGGCCGCGTGCTCTCCGGTGGCGTCGACTCGGCGGCGCTCTACCCGCCGAAGCGGTTCTTCGGCGCCGCGCGCAACATCGAGGACGGCGGCTCGCTGACCATCCTCGCGACCGCGCTCGTCGAGACCGGCTCCAAGATGGACGAGGTCATCTTCGAGGAGTTCAAGGGCACCGGAAACATGGAGCTCCGCCTGAACCGTCACCTCGCCGACAAGCGGATCTTCCCCGCGGTCGACGTGAACGCCTCGGGTACCCGTCGCGAGGAGCAGCTGCTCTCCGCGGACGAGGTCAAGATCACCTGGCGTCTGCGCCGGGCCCTCGCCGGGCTCGACCCGCAGCAGGCCCTCGAGATCGTGCTGCGGAACCTCAAGGAGACGCAGTCGAACGTCGAGTTCCTGGTGCAGGTGCAGAAGTCGGTCCCCTCGACCGGCGCCCACCACAACGGCCACCAGGAGTAACGCGTGTTCGAGTCGGTAGCGGGGCTGCTGGCGGAACACGAGGACCTGACGCAGCAGCTGTCGGACCCCGCGCTCCACGCCGATGCGGCCCGGGCGAAGAAGGTGAACCGGCGGTACGCCGAGCTCAACCAGATCAAGTCCGCGTACGAGGCCTGGCAGGCGGCGGGGGACGACCTCGCCGCCGCCCAGGAACTCGCGCGTGAGGACGCGGCGTTCGCGGACGAGGTCCCCGGGCTCGAGGAGCAGCTGTCGGAGCGCCAGGAGCGTCTCCGGCGGCTGCTCATCCCGCGCGACCCGGACGATGGCCGCGACGTCATCATGGAGATCAAGGGCGGCGAGGGCGGCGAGGAATCGGCGCTGTTCGCGGCCGACCTCCTGCGCATGTACTCGCACTACGCCGAGACCAAGGGTTGGAAGGTCGAGCTCCTCGAGCGCACCGAGTCCGACCTGGGTGGCTACAAGGACGTCCAGGTCGCGATCAAGTCGAACACGACCGACCCGTCCCAGGGCGTCTGGGCACACCTGAAGTACGAGGGCGGTGTGCACCGCGTCCAGCGTGTGCCGCAGACCGAGTCGCAGGGGCGCATCCACACCTCGACCACCGGCGTGCTGGTGTTCCCCGAGGTGGACGAGCCCGAAGAGGTCCAGATCAACCAGAACGACCTGAAGATCGACGTCTACCGGTCCTCCGGTCCGGGCGGCCAGTCGGTCAACACGACGGACTCCGCGGTCCGCATCACCCACCTGCCCACGGGCATCACGGTGGCGATGCAGAACGAGAAGTCGCAGCTGCAGAACCGTGAGGCCGGCATGCGCGTGCTCCGTGCACGCATCCTCGCGCGCCAGCAGGAGGAGCTCGACGCGATCGCCTCGGACGCGCGCAAGTCGCAGATCCGCGGGATGGACCGTTCGGAGCGCATCCGCACGTACAACTTCCCGGAGAACCGGATCGCGGACCACCGCACCGGCTACAAGGCGTACGACCTCGACCGCGTGATGAACGGTGCCCTCGAGCCCGTCATCCAGTCCGCCATCCAGGCGGACGAAGAGGCGCGGCTGGCCGCCATCGGCGACCAGGACGCGTAACCGCACACCCAGCCTGGAGGCCCGTATCACCGCCGACACGCCCCTCACGTACGCCGCGGATCGCCTGCTCGAGCAGGCGACCGCGGCGCTCGTCGCCGTCGGCGTCCGCACGCCCCGGGTCGACGCCGAGCTGCTGCTCGCGTGGGCGACCGACACCTCGCGCGGTGCTGTCCAGGCCCGGGCGCTGATCGGCGGCGGCATCGCCCCGGAGCACGTCGAGCGCTTCCGGCACGCCGTAGCCCGCCGCGCCACCCGTGAGCCGCTGCAGCACATCACCGGGCAGGCGTACTTCCGTGCGCTCACCCTGGCGGTCGGACCGGGCGTGTTCGTGCCCCGTCCGGAGACCGAGGGCGTCGTGCAGTTCGGCATCGACGCCCTCCGCGCGACCGCCGTGCCCGAGCCGATCGCCGTCGACCTGGGCTCCGGAAGCGGTGCGATCGCGATCGCGATGGACACCGAGGTGCCGAACGCCGTGGTCTACGCCGTCGAGCGGTCGCCCGAGGCGCTGCCCTGGACCCGGCGCAACGTCGACGCCCACGGCGGGACCGTGCGGCTCGTCGAGGGCGACCTCGCCGACGCGCTGCCGGAACTCGACGGCACCGTCTCCGTCGTCGTGTCGAACCCGCCGTACGTGCCGGACGACGCGATCCCGGTCGACCCCGAGGTCCGCGACCACGACCCGGCGATGGCGCTCTACGGTGGGCCGGACGGCCTCGACGCCGTGCGCGCCCTCGCCGAGACGGCCTGGCGGTTGCTGGTGCCCGGGGGAGCACTGGTCATCGAGCACGCCGAGCCGCAGGGCGCCGGCGTCCGGCAGGTCCTGGCGGGCCGGGGGTTCCGCACCCCGGAGACGCACGTCGACCTGACGGGTCGCGACCGCAAGACCACCGCGACGCGCTAGGCGGGGGTGAGCCGCGCCTCCAGGCCGTCCTCGCCCGCCGTCGGCTGCGGTGAGACGCCGTCGTGTCGGTGAGACGCCGCGATGTGCGCGAGACGCCGCGGTGTCTGGCGGCGTCCTGACAAGACGACGGCGTGTCGGCGGGTGTGAGCGCTCGTCAGGCGACGGGGGAGGTCTCGCGCTGCGCCGCGACGAAGGCGCGGACGTGCTCGCGAAGGTCGGTGTCGTGCTCGACCAGCACCGCGTGGATGCCGACGCTCCGCGCACCGGCGATGTTCTCGGGCATGTCGTCGGCGAAGAAGGTGCGCTCCGCGGGGACCCCGTGGTGGGCGATCGCGCGCTGGAAGACCTCGGGCTCGGGTTTGCGGGCGCCGAAGTTGCTCGTCGTGTCGAGGTGCTCGCCGAAGACCTCGGGCAGGGACGGTGCCCACTCGTGGATCCACCGGCCGGCGAGCGGACCGTTGTTGGTGAGCAGCCCGACACGCCCGTGCTCACTCGCGATCCGGACCGCCTCGATGCGTTCCGGCAGCTCGGTCATCGCGGCGCCGCGGATCCGGGCCCAGTCGGCCTCGGGGACGTCGCACTCCATCGCGCGCTCGAACGCAGCGAGGTACTCGTCGCCGTCCGCGAACCCACCGGCCTCGGCGCGCATCTCGTGACCGCAGTCCCACCAGCGGCGTCGGAGCTCCTGGAACGCGTGTCCGGTGAACTCGGAGAGTGCGGCCATGCGCACCTTCCAGTCGTACCGGACCAGGACGTCGTCCATGTCGAAGAGGAACAGGAGCGGGGGTGCAGGCGTCTCGTTCACGATGTCCACCATTGTGTCGCACTATCATCGTCGAGTCATGGCATCCCGATACGACTGCACCGACTCCGACGGGCTCCTGACCGGGATGCGGCTCGCACGCGCCGCCCTCGGACGCGGAGAGCTCGTCGTGGTCCCCACCGACACCGTCTACGGCCTCGCCGCGGACGCCTTCAGCGCGACCGCCGTGCAGCGGCTGCTCGACGCGAAGGGCCGCACACGGCAGTCCCCGCCGCCCGTGCTCATCCCCGGTCCGCCCACGCTCGACGCACTCGCCAGCGACGTCCCGCAGCCGGTGCGCGACCTGGTGGCCGAGTTCTGGCCCGGCGGGCTGACCGTCATCCTGCACGCCCAGCCGTCGCTCGACTGGGACCTCGGCGAGACGCGGGGCACGGTGGCCCTGCGGATGCCGGACTCACGGATCGCCCTCGAGCTGTTGCAGGAGGTCGGGCCCCTGGCGGTCTCGTCCGCGAACTCCACGGGCGACCCGGCCGCGATGGACGTCGACGCCGCCGAACGCATGCTCGGTGACAGCGTCGCGATCTACCTGGACGGCGGGCCGATCGAGGTGCACGACGGCTTCGAGGCCAGCACGGGGTCGACCATCGTCGACGCCACCGGGCTGTCGGACGGCGGGAAGCTCCGCATCGTCCGGCACGGGGTGATCCCCGACGAGGAGATCATCCGGGTCGTCGGAGCCGACCTCGTCACATGAAGTACTACCTGCTCGCGGGGGCCATCGCGGCGGTCGTGAGCTTCGTGATGAGCCTGATCGTCTGGAAGCTCGGGCTGAAGTACAAGTGGTACCCGCAGGTCCGCGAGCGGGACGTGCACCGCACCCCGACGCCGCGGCTCGGCGGCATCGCGATGTACATCGGCGTCATCGTCTCGCTGCTGGCGGCCTGGTTCCTGTTCCCGTCGATCGCGGGGACCGACTACTTCCGGTTGGTGTTCTCCGAGCCGGGCCGTGTGCTCGCGGTGCTCGGGGGAGCGACGATCATCGTGGTCCTCGGCGTCGCGGACGACATCTGGGACCTCGACTGGATGACGAAGCTCGCCGGGCAGATCATCGCGGCGGGCATCCTCGCCTGGCAGGGCGTCGCGATCGTGTCGCTGCCGATCGGCAACACGCTGGGCGTCGGCTCGTCGTACATGAGCCTGATCTTCACCGTGCTGGCGGTGGTGCTCGTGATGAACGCGGTGAACTTCATCGACGGGCTCGACGGGCTGGTGGCCGGTGTCGCGATCATCGCCGGCGGCGTGTTCTTCCTCTACACGTTCTTCATCAACCGCGTGGTCGTGCAGACCGAGTTCTTCTTCAACCTGCCGTCGCTGCTCACCGCGGTCCTCGTCGGGGCCTGCTTCGGCTTCCTCATCCTGAACTGGCACCCCGCGAAGCTCTTCATGGGGGATGCCGGCGCGCTGCTCGTCGGGTTCCTGATGGCCACGAGCGCGGTCTCGGTCACGGGCAACATCGACCCGGCGGCGGTCCAGACACGCCAGGCGCTGCTGCCGGCGTTCATCCCGATCCTGCTGCCGTTCGCGATCCTGATCGTCCCGATCCTGGACTTCGGGCTCGCGGTCACCCGACGGCTCAGCGCGGGGAAGTCGCCGTTCTCGGCCGACCGGAAGCACCTGCACCACCGCCTGCTCGACATGGGGCACTCGCACTTCCACGCGGTGCTGATCTTCTACGCCTGGACCGCGACCGTCGCCTTCGGGTGCCTGCTGTTCCTCTTCGTGGACTGGTACTGGGTCGTCGTCTTCGTGTCCGTCGGCTTCACCGTCTGCGCCGTCGCGACGTTCGCGCCGCTCGGCCGGAAGCGCGCCGAGATCGCCGCGCAGACCGCCAACCGCTCCGCCGCCGTGGTGGACGCCAGCCTCGACCCGCTCGACCGGGCCGCCAACGACCGCACGATCCCTGGAGACATCACGTGACCGCACCGAACGCGCTCGACCACGTCCGGCCGGTGTTCCGCCGCATCATCACCTGGGGAGCGGTCCTCGCCGTCGCCCTGGCGGTCGTCGGCGGACTCATCGGGTTCCTCGTCGCGGACGGCCCCGGGCTGGTCGGGGGACTGCTCGGCGCGGTGCTGAGCGTCGTGTTCCTCGGCCTCACCGCGGTCAGTGTCCTCGTCGCGCTGCGGGTGTCGAAGGGCCAGATGATCTCTGGTGCGTTCTTCGGGATCGTGATGGGCACCTGGCTGCTGAAGTTCATCGTCTTCATCGTGCTGCTGGTCCTGCTCAGGGACCGCGACTGGGTCGACTTCCCGGTGCTGGCGATCGTGATCATCGCGGGGGTCGTCGGCTCCCTGGTGATCGACGTCGTCGCGGTCGCGAAGGCCCGCACCCCGATCGACGTCCGGCTGCCGGGCGACGGTCTCGACGACTCCGCGGACGCTGGGAACCCGACCCCCCGCGTCTGAGAAGCCGGGAAGCCTCTCGCACCTGATAGGCTTCTCGAAGTCCGCTACCGGAGCCTTTCGCTCGGGGCGGGCGAGCCTCCACAACGTCCACCATCGCGTGCCATGATGTGCGCGCGCCGACACAGGAGACAGCGCTGCTATCCCACGCTCTTCCCCTGTCCCTCTCCGCTGCGGTTGACACCGTCGCGGCGGGGAGCAGCAAGGCCGCCGAGTTCCATGGTCCGTCGATCAACGAGTTCTTCCCCGATGCTCTTCTGTGGGCAGGGACGCCGTTCGAGATCGATCGGCTCGTCCTCATCCGATTCTTCGCCGTCGCCGTGCTCCTGGTGTTCGCGTTCGTGGGTACCCGTGCACTGAAGCTCGTGCCGAACCGCGGTCAGGCGTTCATCGAGTACGCGTTCGACGTCGTCCGCCGCAACACCTTCGACAACCTCGGCGAGAAGGACGGCAAGCGCTTCCTGCCGCTCCTGGCGACGATCTTCTTCGGCGTGCTGTTCATGAACCTGACCGGTCTGGTGCCGTTCATGAACCTCGGCGGGACCAGTCGCATCGCGATGCCGATGATCCTGGCGATCGTCGCGTACGTCGCGTTCATCTACGCCGGTCTCCGCAAGCACCCGGGCACGTTCCTCCGGAACTCGCTCTTCCCGCCCGGTGTGCCGTGGTTCCTCTACATCATCGTGACGCCGATCGAGCTGGTCTCGACCTTCGTGCTCCGTCCCGTCACCCTGACGCTGCGACTCCTGATGAACATGGTCGTGGGGCACCTGCTCCTCGTGCTGTTCTTCTCGGCCACGCAGTTCTTCTTCTTCGACGCTTCGCTCGGCTTCAAGGCCTTCGGCGTCGGGACCATCGCGTTCGGCATCGCGTTCAGCTTCTTCGAGGTCCTCGTCGCGCTGCTGCAGGCCTACGTCTTCATGCTCCTCACCGCCGTCTACATCCAGCTGGCGCTGGCTGACGAGCACTGATTCCTCACTGACCCCCTACGGGACCGACGACCGTCGGACCCGCACCTCGAAAGGAAAACACGTGGACGCAACGACCGTTCTCGCGGAGATCAACGGCAACATCGCGACGGTTGGCTACGGCCTCGCAGCGATCGGCCCGGCCATCGGCGTCGGCATCGTCGTCGGTAAGACGATCGAGTCCGTCGCTCGCCAGCCCGAGCTCCAGGGCCGCCTGACGACCCTCATGTACATCGGTATCGCCTTCACCGAGGCCCTGGCCTTCATCGGCATCGCCACGTACTTCATCTTCACCGGCACCAACTAAGGCTCCTCGATGCACAACGCACTCATCATCGCGGCGGAGGAGACGCACAACCCGCTGATCCCGCCGTTGTACGACGTCGTCTGGTCGGCGCTTGCCTTCGTCATCATCTTCCTGGTGATGTGGCTTGTCGTCACGCCGCGCATCACGAAGATGCTCGATGAGCGCACCGAGGCCATCGAGGGCGGCATCAAGAAGGCCGAGGCCGCTCAGGAGCAGGCCGCTGCTGCGCTCGAGGAGTACAACAAGCAGCTCGCTGATGCACGTGCCGAGGCATCGCGCATCCGTGAGCAGGCCCGCGCCGACGCCACGGCGATCGGCAACGAGGTCCGCGAGCAGGCGACCGCCGATGCAGCACGCATCACGGCCAACGCACAGGCGCAGATCGAGGCCGAGCGCCAGAGCGCCGTCCAGGCACTCCGGTCCGAAGTGGGCACCCTCGCGCTGGACCTCGCGTCCGGCGTTATCGGTGAGTCCCTCAAGGACGACGCCAAGTCCACCGCATTGGTCGACCGCTTCCTCGCCGACCTCGAGGCCTCGCAGGCCACGAAGACGGGGGAGCACTGAGCATGCGCAGCGCTACCAGAGAAGCACTCGCGTCCACCAGGGCGGTGCTCTCGGACCTCGGTCCGAGCGCCGGCCTGGTCGCGGGTGCCGAGATCCTCGCCTCCGGGCGTGCGATCGCCGGTGCGCCGCAGCTGCTCGGGCTGCTGTCCGACCCCACGGCCGACGCGGCCGGCAAGAAGGTCCTCATCGACCGTGTCTTCGCCGGACAGTCGGACGCGACGCGTGCGGTCCTGACCGCGGTGGCCGGCTCGCGCTGGTCCTCGCAGCAGGACCTGCTCGCCGGCATCGAGGACGCGGGCATCCGCGCCGTCGCCGCCACCGCGGGTCCGGACTCGTCGATCGAGTCGGAGTTGTTCGCCTTCGAGACCGCCGTCCGTTCGGACGCCGGACTCGAGCTGGCGCTCGGCACCAAGCTCGGCAGCCCCGAGCAGAAGGGCGCGCTCGTCGAGCGGCTCCTCGGTGCCAAGGCGTCGGAGCAGACGGTCATCATCGTGTCGTCCCTGGTGCAGCAGCCCCGTGGTCGTCGCATCGGTGAGATCGTCCGCGACGCATCGCGCATCGTGGCCGAGCAGGCCGGCAAGCTCGTCGCGACGGTCGTCACGGCGACGCACCTGACCCCCGCCCAGTCGGCCCGCGTCACGCGCGGTCTGTCCGAGCGGTACGGCAAGGACATCAGCATCAACCAGGTCGTCGACCCCACGGTCGTCGGCGGGGTCCGGGTGCAGATCGGCGGCGACGTCATCGACGGCACCGTGTCCACGCGACTCTCGGAGCTCCGGCTCCAGCTCGCCGGCTAGGCGTACGGTCGAAGCCGCTCCTCCCCAAGTCCACAACGGGAACTGCCGAGTTCGGCAGCGTCACCCTCTCGGAGCCGAAGGGCCCCGGAAAACCACAAGGAAAATCCCATGGCAGACATCACCATCAGCCCCGATGAGATCCGTGATGCCCTGAAGGACTTCGTCTCGAACTACGAGCCGACGAAGGCCTCCACGGCCGAGGTCGGGCACGTCACCGACGCCGGTGACGGCATCGCCCACGTCGAGGGTCTCCCCGGCGTCATGGCGAACGAGCTCATCCGCTTCGCGGACGGCACGCTCGGCCTGGCGCAGAACCTCGATGAGGACTCGATCGGCGCCATCGTGCTCGGCGAGTTCGGCGGCATCGAAGAGGGCATGGAGGTCACCCGCACGGGTGAGGTCCTCTCCGCCCCCGTCGGCGACGCCTTCCTCGGTCGCGTCGTCGACCCGCTCGGCGCCCCGATCGACGGTCTCGGCGAGATCGCAGCCGAAGGCCGTCGTGCCCTCGAGCTGCAGGCCCCCGGCGTCATGGCCCGCAAGTCGGTCCACCAGCCGCTGCAGACCGGCATCAAGGCCATCGACGCGATGATCCCCGTCGGCCGTGGTCAGCGTCAGCTGATCATCGGCGACCGCCAGACCGGCAAGACGGCCATCGCGATCGACACGATCATCAACCAGAAGGCCAACTGGGAGTCCGGCGACGAGGACAAGCAGGTCCGCTGCATCTACGTCGCCATCGGCCAGAAGGGCTCCACGATCGCCTCCGTCAAGGGTGCGCTCGAGGACGCCGGTGCGATGGAGTACACCACCATCGTCGCCGCCCCGGCCTCCGACCCGGCCGGCTTCAAGTACCTCGCCCCGTACACCGGTTCGGCCATCGGCCAGCACTGGATGTACCAGGGCAAGCACGTCCTCATCATCTTCGATGACCTGTCGAAGCAGGCCGAGGCCTACCGTGCGGTGTCGCTCCTGCTGCGTCGTCCGCCGGGCCGCGAGGCCTACCCGGGTGACGTCTTCTACCTGCACTCCCGTCTGCTGGAGCGTTGCGCGAAGCTGTCCGACGAGCTCGGCGCGGGCTCGATGACGGGTCTCCCGATCATCGAGACCAAGGCGAACGACGTCTCGGCGTACATCCCGACCAACGTCATCTCCATCACCGACGGCCAGATCTTCCTGCAGTCGGACCTCTTCAACGCGAACCAGCGTCCGGCCGTCGACGTGGGCATCTCGGTGTCCCGCGTCGGTGGTGACGCCCAGGTGAAGTCGATCAAGAAGGTCTCCGGCACGCTGAAGCTCGAGCTGGCGCAGTACCGCTCGCTCGAGGCGTTCGCGATGTTCGCGTCCGACCTCGACCAGGCGTCGCGTCGTCAGCTGGAGCGCGGTGCACGTCTGACCGAGCTCCTCAAGCAGCCGCAGTACTCGCCGTACCCGGTCGAGGAGCAGGTCGTCTCGATCTGGGCCGGCACGAACGGCAAGCTCGACACCGTCCCGGTGCCGGACGTGCTCCGCTTCGAGTCCGAGCTGCTCGACCACCTGCGTCGCAACTCCGACGTGCTCACGACCCTGCGCGAGACGAACCAGCTCAGCGACGACACCGTCGCCGAGATGGACAAGCAGATCGACGAGTTCACGAAGAGCTTCCAGACGAGCGACGGCAAGACCCTCGGCTCCGAGCAGTTCGACGCGGCCGAGGCCGAGGACGTCGACCAGGAGCAGATCGTCAAGGGTCGTCGCTAGATGGCAGCGCAGGTCCGGGTCTACCGCCAGCGGATCAAGTCGGCGAAGACCACGAAGAAGGTCACCCGCGCGATGGAGCTGATCTCGGCGTCGCGGATCCAGAAGGCGCAGGCCCGTATGGCTGCGTCCGGTCCGTACTCGCGGGCCGTCACGCGTGCGGTGTCGGCCGTGGCGACGTTCTCGAACGTCGACCACGTGCTGACCACCGAGCCGGAGTCGTCGACCCGTGCAGCCGTCGTGCTCTTCACCTCGGACCGCGGCCTGAACGGTGCGTTCAGCACGAACGTCCTCAAGCAGGGCGAGGAGCTCGCCTCCCTGCTCCGCAGCGAGGGCAAGGACGTCGTCTACTACCTGGTCGGTCGCAAGTCCGTCGGGTACTTCGCGTTCCGTGAGCGTCCGTCCGAGCAGCAGTGGGTCGGCAACACCGACCAGCCGGAGTTCTCGACGGCCAAGGAGATCGGCGACGCCGTCGTGGCGAAGTTCCTCCAGGACACCGCTGCGGGCGGCGTGGACGAGATCCACATCGTGTTCAACCGGTTCATCAGCCTGGCGACCCAGGAGCCCCAGGTCGTTCGCCTGCTGCCCCTCGAGGTCGTCGAGGGCATCGATGAGCCCGAGGGCAACGAGCCCCTGCCGCTCTACGAGTTCGAGCCGGACGCCGACGCGGTGCTCGACTCGCTGCTCCCGGTCTACATCGAGAGCCGCATCTTCAACGCCATGCTGCAGTCGGCTGCTTCCGAGCACGCCGCACGGCAGAAGGCGATGAAGGCGGCCAGCGACAACGCCGACTCGCTGATCCGTGACTTCACCCGACTCGCGAACAACGCGCGTCAGGCGGAGATCACCCAGCAGATCTCCGAGATCGTCGGCGGCGCCGACGCCCTCTCGTCGAAGAAGAAGTAGTCCGCGTCGTTCGCGGACAGATACCCACCCTCAGGAAGGCACCAGCCATGACCGACACCGCAACCACCGCGGTCGAGACGTCGTCGGCGCCCGGTGTCGGCCGGATCGCCCGCGTCACGGGCCCCGTCGTCGACATCGAGTTCCCCCACGACGCAATCCCGGAGATGTACAACCTCCTGTTCACGACCATCACCATCGGTGACTCGTCGCAGGAGATCGGCCTCGAGGTCGCGCAGCACCTCGGCGACGACCTCGTTCGTGCCATCTCCCTGAAGCCGACCGACGGCCTGGTCCGTGGCCAGGAGGTCCGTGACTCGGGCGCTCCGATCTCGGTCCCCGTCGGCGACGTCACCAAGGGCAAGGTCTTCGACGTCCTCGGCAACGTGCTCAACACGGACGAGAAGCTCGAGATCACCGAGCGCTGGCCGATCCACCGCAAGGCCCCGGCCTTCGACCAGCTCGAGTCGAAGACCTCGATGTTCGAGACCGGCATCAAGTCCATCGACCTCCTCACCCCGTACGTGCAGGGTGGCAAGATCGGCCTCTTCGGTGGTGCGGGCGTCGGCAAGACCGTCCTCATCCAGGAGATGATCCAGCGCGTCGCGCAGGACCACGGCGGTGTGTCGGTGTTCGCCGGTGTCGGTGAGCGCACCCGTGAGGGCAACGACCTCATCGGTGAGATGGAAGAGGCGGGTGTCTTCGACAAGACGGCCCTCGTGTTCGGCCAGATGGACGAGCCGCCGGGAACGCGTCTCCGCGTGGCCCTGTCGGCGCTGACGATGGCGGAGTACTTCCGCGATGTCCAGAAGCAGGACGTGCTCCTCTTCATCGACAACATCTTCCGCTTCACGCAGGCCGGCTCCGAGGTCTCGACGCTGCTCGGTCGCATGCCGTCCGCCGTGGGCTACCAGCCCAACCTCGCCGACGAGATGGGTGTGCTCCAGGAGCGCATCACCTCGACGCGTGGTCACTCGATCACCTCGCTGCAGGCGATCTACGTGCCGGCTGACGACTACACCGACCCGGCTCCGGCCACCACGTTCGCGCACCTCGACGCGACGACCGAGCTCTCCCGTGAGATCGCGTCGCAGGGTCTGTACCCCGCGATCGACCCGCTGGCGTCGACGTCGCGCATCATGGACCCGCGTTACCTGGGTGCCGACCACTACGAGACGGCCACGCGCGTCAAGCAGATCCTCCAGAAGAACAAGGAACTGCAGGAGATCATCGCCATCCTCGGTGTCGACGAGCTCTCCGAAGAGGACAAGATCACCGTCGAGCGCGCTCGTCGTATCCAGCAGTTCCTCTCGCAGAACACCTACATGGCGAAGAAGTTCACGGGTGTCGAGGGCTCCACGGTGCCCCTCAAGGACACCATCGAGTCCTTCCGTGCCATCGCCGACGGCGAGTTCGACCACGTTGCGACCCAGGCGTTCTTCAACGTCGGTGGCATCAACGACGTGGAAGAGAAGTGGGCGCAGATCCAGAAGGAGAACCGCTGACATGGCGGGTCTCAACGTGAGCGTCGTCTCGGCTGACCGTGAGGTCTGGTCGGGCGACACCACCATGGTCGTCGCACGGACGACAGAGGGCCAGATCGGCATCCTCGCCGGACACGAGCCGATGCTCGCGATCCTGGCGCAGGGTCAGGTCCGCATCACGCGGGCCGATGGGTCGACCGTCGCGGTCGACGCCGAGGACGGCTTCCTGTCGGTCGAGCACGACACGGTGACGATCGTCGCGCGGCAGGCCGCGCTGGCGTCCTGACCGGACTGACCGTCCTGCTCCCGCCTTCGGAGACGAAGCGGGAGGGCGGGGACACGAGTCGCACGCTCGATCTGCGTGCGCTCTCGTTCCCGGAACTGGCCGATGAGCGGGCCGCGGTGATCACCGCGGCCCGCTTCGTCAGTTCCGAGGAGTCCTCGGCCAGGACGGCACTCAAGCTCGGTCCGAAGTCGATCGCCGAGCGTCTCCGGAACCTCGAGCTCGAGACCTCGGGCACCATGCCTGCGATCGAGCGGTACACGGGGGTCCTGTACGACCCGTTGGGCGCCCAGGACGCGGACGCTGCGACCCGGGAGTGGTGGGCGGAGCACGTGATCGTGCAGTCCGCGATGTTCGGGCCGATCGGTGCGGGGGACCCGATCCCGGCGTACCGGCTGTCGCACGACTCGCGGCTCGGTTCGATCCGGTTGGCCGCGCACTGGCCGGCGGTGTCGACCCGTTCCCTGCTGACCCGTGCGGACGGCCTGGTGCTCGACCTGCGGTCCGAGGGGTACCGGCAGCTCGGCCCCGTGCCCGGAGCGGTGGCACCACGGGTGGTGAGCGTCGACGGCTCCGGCCGTCGTCGAGCCCTGAACCACTGGAACAAGACGGCGAAGGGTCGCCTGGTGGCGCTGCTCGCCCGCACCGGTGCGAGCATCGGCAGCATGGGCGACCTGGTCGAGTGGGCTGCTGCGCACGGTGTCGTCGTCGAACCGAACGAGGGCGGCTGGGATCTGGTCGCCGAGAGCCTGGAGCCCGTCACGGCCTGAGCCGGACCCGCCCGGTCCGTCCTCCACACGCGTCGTCAGCGGCGCTCCGGTCCACAGATGGCCGGGGCGCCCCTGCCTGGAGGCCCGCAGCACGTTTCGATGACGTGCATGATCCCTCTCACGGCACAGTCCGACCCCGGTTCCGCAGTCCGTTACCCTCGCGAGATCGCCGCTGCGGTCACCCTCCCCGCCGCGGCGGCCGCGCTGGTCGCGCCCGGTCGTGCCGACCTGTCGACGGCCGCTGCGACGGCCGTGGTGACAGCGTGCGGCGCGCTCGCGCCCCGGATGGCCCTGGTCCCCTTCATCGCGGCACAGGGCGCACCGGATCCCCGGTCGATCCGCGTGTTCGACCCCTTCGCCGATCCGACGCCGCCGGCGCTCCACGGGTTCGGCCCAGCGCCCGACCGTGCCAGGGTCCGGCTCGCAGGGGATCGGTGTGCTGATGCCTGGCGGCTGTGGCGGGCACAGGACGGCCCGTTCGACGGCTCGTCGGGCGCTGCGGGTGCCCTGTCGCTCGGGGCGTGGTGCGCCTGGGCGCTCGGATCGTGGGCACGGGCGGAGACCCGGGCACGCTACGCCCTCGAGACCCGCGCGGACGACCCGCTCGCGGGGCTGGTCCTGCGCTCGGTCATCGCCGGCAGTGGGCCGTCGTGGGAGCGGCGATGACCTGGGGTCGACAGGATCGTCTACGGTGGGGGAGACCACACTGGGAGGGCTCCGGTTGCGCGACGACGACATCGAGGACACCGTCATCCGGCGACCCCGACGATCGCCGGGCGGTGACCGGACGGCCGACGCCATCGGCGACACGGTCATCCGTGGCGCAGCACCGGGCGGTTCCGGCACCGGAGCGGACCCGGCGTCCGAGTCCGACGACGGGGTCCTCGGCGACACCGTCATCCGGCCCGGACACGACGGCGCCGTCCGGGTGCCGGCGCCGGCTGACGACGCCGATCCGGAGGACACCGTCGTCCGGCTGCCAGCGCGACCGGGCGCCGGGCCGGGCCCGTCCGTGGGTGCTGCCCCGGGCCTCCCGACCGTGCCGTCGGTCCCCGCAGCGCCGACGGCACGCGTGCCGTCCATCCGCATCGGCGACCGCACCTTCCGGCTCGACCACCCGGTGGTCATCGGCCGACGGCCGTCGCTGCCGCGGGTCACCCGCGGTCCGCAGCCCGAACTCGTGACCGTGCGGTCGGTGTACGGACAGGTGTCCTCATCGCACGTGCGGATGCACGCCGAGGGCGAGGCCGTCGTCGTGCAGGACCTCCGGTCCACCAACGGGACGGTCGTCCGCCCGGCCGGTGCACCCGCCTACCGCATGGCGTCGGGTGCGTCGATCGTCGCGCTGACGGGTACGGTAGTCGAGATCGGTGACGGCAACGCCATCGAGGTCCTCTCGCCGTACCTCCGGGTCGCACCGACGGCAGATGGGGCGCCTCCGGTTCTCCCGTTGCCCTCCGATCAGACAGCACACGGCACGCCCCGACCCACCAGAGAGCGATCCTGACACGTGACCGAACTCGGCCGAGCAGCCACTGCGCACGCCATCGACGTCCCCGGTGCCGACGGCGCCACCCTGACGCTCTCGTGGGGAGCCGCGACCGACGTCGGTCGACGGCGTGACCACAACGAGGACAGCTACATCGTCGGTGCGCCGTTCTTCGTCGTCGCCGACGGCATGGGCGGGCACCTGGCAGGCGACCGCGCCAGCGACGCGGTCGTGCGTCGGCTCGAACAGGTCACCGCGGAACCGTTCACCACGCGGCAGGGCATCCAGCGTGCCCTGCTCCTGGCGACGGCCGACATCGAGCGTGCAGCCGGCGGCAACGCCATCGGCGCAGGTACCACGGTCACCGGGATCGCACTCGTGGCGTCGCTCGGGCAGCCCGCGGCGCTCGTGTTCAACGTCGGCGACTCGCGTACCTACCGCATCGAGGACGGCGTGCTCCGTCGCGTCACCGTCGACCACTCGGTGGTGCAGGAGATGGTGGACGCCGGCCTGTTGCGGGCCGAGGACGCCGAACAGCACCCCGACAGCAACGTCATCACGCGAGCCGTCGGCTTCGGTGAGCCGCCGGCGCCGGACTGGTGGACCCTGCCCCTGCGGGCCGGTGACCGCTACATCGTCTGCTCGGACGGGCTGACCAAGGAGCTCGGCGACGCCGGCATCGCCCGGATCGCCGCACGCGAGCCGGGCGCGCAGGACCTGGCGGAGCGCCTGGTCGGCGACGCCGTCGTGGCCGGGGGCCGTGACAACGTCACCGTGGTGGTGCTGCAGGTCGACGCCGCACCGGACGACGGTGACCTCGAGGACACGCTGCCGCGGCACTAGCTGGCCCCCGAACTGGGGGAACACGTCGACCGGTGGGGGACCGACGTGCGGAATGTCGGTCACCCACGCTTCGTACAATGACATGGCCACGTCGAGAGAGCTGGCCGCTCGGCCGGGGGGAGGAGAGGACCATGGCGAGACGCCTGCCGTCCAACCCGCCCGTGATCGGCGGTTTCAGTCCCGTGCACGTCCTCGGGTCCGGTGGCTTCGCCGACGTCTTCCTCTACGAGCAGGACATGCCCCGGCGCCAGGTCGCGGTCAAGGTGCTGCTGGACGAGGTCGTCGACGACCGTGTCCGGCAGATGTTCCAGGCCGAGGCCAACCTGATGGCCCGGCTGAGCACGCACCCGTCGATCCTCACCGTCCTGCAGGCGAGCGTCGCGGCGGACGGTCGCCCGTACCTCGTGATGGAGCTCTGCTCGTCGTCGCTCAGCGAGCGGTACCGTCGCGAACCGATCCCGGTCTCCGAGGTGCTGTCGATCGGCATCCGCATCGGATCCGCCCTCGAGACCGCACACCGCGAGGGCGTGCTGCACCGCGACATCAAGCCGTCGAACATCCTGCTGACCGCCTACGGCAACCCCGTGCTCTCCGACTTCGGCATCGCCGCGACCATCGGCGGCACAGACCCGGACGAGCCGATCGGCATGTCGATCCCGTGGTCGGCCCCCGAGGTCCTGATCGACGAGTCGCGCGGCACGATCCAGTCCGAGGTGTACTCGCTCGCTGCCACCGTCTACTCGCTCCTGGCGGGGCGCAGCCCGTTCGAGGTCCGTGGCGGCAAGAACGGCGCGAACGACCTGATGCACCGGATCGACAAGGGCGGGGTGAAGCCCACCGGACGCACCGACGTGCCGCCCTCGCTCGAGCGCCTGCTCGCCTCGGCACTCTCGCGCAAGCCGCAGGGGCGCCCGGCGTCGGTGATCGAGCTCGTGCGCGGGTTCCAGCAGGTCGAGGCCGAGCTCGGCATCCCGCAGACGTCCGCCGACGTCGCGGTCGAGGCCTGGGCGATCTCCACACCGACCCCACACGGCGACCGCACGATGATCCGTGAGCTGCAGCCGCCGACCCGTGTCGGTGGCCGCCGCCGGACCCGACGCGCCGTGCAGGGCGGTGTCGTGGCCGGCGGCGGCCACAGCGTCGGCACGGTGCACCGCACCGGTTCCGTGACGCGGAGCCGCCGCCGGAGCCGTTCGACCCTGGTCTGGGCGACCTCCCTCACCGTCGTCGTGGTCGCCGCCCTCGCCGTCGCCACGGTCGTCGTCGTCGGACGACTCGGCGCCGGGGCGATCCCCGTCGTCGCCGAACTCCGCGCCGAGACGTCCCCGCAGTCGGTGTCGTTCAGCTGGACCGACCCGGGCCTGCGCAGCGGCGACACCTACGTCATCTCGTCGAACGGCTCCTCGAGCCAGCAGACCGGCACGACCTTCGTCGTCTCCGGTGACCGGGGCGACGAGGAGTGCATCGCCGTCGCGGTGAACCGGGACGGCAAGACGGGCGCTGCGAGTGCGCAGAAGTGCGCGACGATCGGGAGCGCCGGGTGATCCGCGCCCTCCTCGCGAAGCACCGCTCCGCCGCGGTGACGACGGGCGTCTCGGTGCTCGTCGCCGCCGTCGTCGCGACCACCGCCATCGTGTCCACCGGGTACCACACGCAGCGCGTCGACCTCGGGGACGGCACCGTGTGGGTGCCCTCTGCCGAGTACGGCGCCGTCGGACGGGCGAACACCGGCATCCTGCAGCTCAACACCGCGGTCGAGACGGCCAGCGACGACCTCTCGGTGCTGCAGCGTGGATCCACCGTCTACAGCGTCGACGAGACGAAGGGCACCGTCGCACAGGTCAACGTCGCCGACGCCACCGTCGGCGACGCCATCACCCTGCCGGCGGGGACGCCACATGTCTTCTTCGCCGGTGACACCGCGGTCATCGGCAACGCCGACACGGGCGAGCTCTGGGCCACACCCGCGAGCGACCTCGCCGAGTTCGACGCGTCGGCCAAGGCCGACCTGACCCTCGGCGCCGACACCGTCTTCGACGCCTCCGACGGGCACGTCGCGGTCTACTCCGCGAAGACCGGGACCGCATCGCTCGTCGACGTCGGCACGACGCTCACCGTCGACCAACGGTGGAAGGTCAAGATGGACCGCGGCGACGACTTCCAGGTCGCGACCTTCGACGGGCACCTCGCCGTGCTCGACCGCACGAGCGGTGCCCTGTCGGTCGACGGCCGCACCGTCGAGCTCGGTGACCGGGTGGGCTCGTCGCCGGCGCTGCAGCGTTCGTCGGACACGACGGCCCAGGTGACCGTCGCCGGCACAGCGGGCCTGGTCCGGGTCAGCGCCTCCGGTGCCGTGGACGCCACCGCGCTCCAGGTCTCCGGACGCGCCGCCCGGCCCTACGTCGACGGATCGTGCACCTACGCGGCATGGGCGGGCGGAGAGGCGATCGACACCTGCGACGGCAACGCGCTGCAGCGGCTGGCGAGCACCGGCGGCACGAGCGAACTGCAGATCCTGCACAACGGCGACACCGTCGTCGCCAACGACCCGACGAGCGGCCGTTCCTGGGCCATCGACCGGAGCGGTCAGCTCATCGACAACTGGGCCGACCTGATCAAGCGGGACGACCAGCAGCAACGGGAGCAGGTCTCCGACGACGACCCCGAGGTCGACAAGGACCAGAAGCCGCCGGTCGCGGTCGACGACGAACTGGGCGCTCGTCCGGGACGCACCACGAGCCTCCCGGTCCTGCTCAACGACTACGACCCGAACGGTGACCCGATCATCGTGAGCAAGGTCGGCACCATCTCGAAGTCCGCCGGCCGCGTCGCGATCGTCGGCGACGGCCAACGCCTGCAGGTGACGCTGTCGTCGCGCGCCACCGGAACCGTGACGTTCCCGTACACGATCACCGACGGCAACGGCGGCTCCGACACCGCGACCGTCCGGGTCACCGTCCGTCCCGACAGCCAGAACGAAGCACCGCGGCAGGTGCGCGACACCTCTGCCGACGTCGTCCAGAACGGGCACGTCGTGACGAACGTCCTCGGCGACTGGGTCGACCCGGACGGCGACCCGGTGTACCTGGAGTCGGCCACGGCGTCGAACGGCGACCGGGTGTCCACCACGCCCGACGGTCTGCTCGACTTCCGGAACGACAGCGGTCGGACCGGCGAACGGTCCGTGCAGCTGGTCGTGAGCGACGGCCGCGCGGACGGCCGGGGCGCCGTGACGGTCCGGGTGGCCAAGCAGGGCACCGTCCCGCTGCGTGCCGATCCGTTCCCCGTGTCCGGCTACGCGGGCAAGGCGTTCACGGTCGAGCCGCTCGACCACGTGCGGGGCGGCAACGGCACCGTGACGCTGACGAGTGTGTCCTCGGCGTCCGGCCTCACCGTCACCCCGAGCTACGACGCCGGCACGTTCCGCGTGCAGGGTGAACGGGCGGGCGACCACCAGCTCGAGTACACGGTGACCGACGGCGTGAAGACGTCGAGCGGCATCGTCCGTGTGACCGTCCTCGCGCCACCGGACGCGTCGACGGCGCCGATCACCACGCCGAAGACGGTGTTCGTCAACACCCTGTCCTCGAAGGACACCGACGTCACCGCGACCGACATCGACCCGGCGGGCGGCGTGCTGCTCGTGACGGCGCTCGACGGCCCCGGACGCGGCAGCGGCGTGCAGGCGAGCATCCTCGACCAGCACACGGTCCGGGTCACCCTCACGGCACCGCTCGACGGACCGGTCTCGTTCGGGTACACCGAGACCAACGGCCTGGCGTCGTCCCCTGGCACGATCACCGTCGTCGAGATCCCGAAGCCCGACCGCATCCAGCCACCGGTCGCCCAACCGGACAGCTCCACGGTGCGTGTCGGCGACGTCGCGAACATCGACGTGCTCGACAACGACACCCAGCCAGAAGGCGAGCCGCTGACGCTGCAGCCCGAGCTGGTGCAGAACGTGCCGGGCGACGGCGGGCTGCTGTTCGTCTCCGGTGACCACCTGCGGTACCTCGCCCCGAAGACGCCGGGCAACTACACCGCCGTCTACCGGGTCGCCGGGCCCGACGGCCAGTACGCCGACGCCGCCGTGTCGATCTCGGTGCGCGAGCGCGACGCCGCCACGAACAACCCGCCGGTCCCGCAGACCGTCACCGCGCGCGTCGTCGCCGGTTCGTCGGTGCGGGTCAGCGTGCCCCTGAACGGGATCGACCCGGACGGCGACTCCGTCCAGCTCGTCGGCGTGGGTTCCAACCCCGACAAGGGATCGGTCACCGACGTGGCCGCGGACGCCCTGACCTACGAGGCCGGCGACTACTCAGCCGGCACCGACGAGTTCACCTACACCGTGGTGGACGCTCTCGGCGCCCGTGCGAGCGGCACCGTGCGCGTCGGCATCGCGCCGCGCGCCGAGCAGGCGTCGAACCCCGTGGCCGAGGCCGACCACGTCACCATCCGGCCGGGCGGCTCGGTCACGGTGCGCGTCCTGCAGAACGACTCCGACCCCGAGGGTGGGCAGCTCACCGTCGCACAGGCGGAGCCCACGGCAGAGGACGTCACCGCGAAGATCCTCCGCAAGCAGCAGATCCGCGTCACGCCCCCGAAGTCGGCGAAGAGCGGTGACTTCGCGGTCCTGTACACCGTCGCGAACACCAGCGGGGGATCGAGCACGGCCTTCCTCACGGTGACCGTCGACCCGGACGCCCAGCCGCTCCGGCCCGAGGTCGACGACACCACGCTCGACCTGCAGGACATCCTGCACCGGCAGAGCGTGACCGTCGACGTGCTCGACAACGTCTTCTTCGCCGAGGGCACCGCGGCCGACCTGCGGGTCGGCGTCGTCCCCGGCTACGGCGACACGGCGAAGCCCACCGACGACGGCCGCATCACCGTGCGGTTGACCGACGACTCGCAGGTGATCCCGTTCTCGGTCGCTCGGATCGACCATCCGGACATCGTGTCCTACGGTTTCATCAACGTGCCGGGCTTCGACGATGCCCTGCCCCAGATCAACCGCAGCGCGGGCGCGGTCACGGTGAAGAGCGAGGCGACCGTGCGCATCCCGCTGCAGGACTTCGTCGTCACCGCGAACGGCAAGACCGCGAAGATCACCGACCGCGGCACGGTCAAGGCCACCCACGCCAACGGGCAGAGTCTCGTGGTGGACTCGTCGACGCTGCAGTTCACGTCGGCGAAGCTCTACTACGGCAGGGCGTCGATCTCGTTCGAGGTGACCGACGGGTCGTCGGCGAACGGCGGCAAGGGACGCGTCGCCACACTCGTGCTGCCGATCACGGTGACGCCCCGGTCGAACCAGCCGCCGGCGTTCACGGGCTCCTCGGTCGAGATGCAGCCGGGGGAGACCCGCAAGATCGACCTCACGAAGCTGACCGACTACCCGTACCCGAAGGACCTGCCGGAACTCCGGTACTCGATCGTCGGGCGGCCCGCAGCGGGGACGACCGCGTCGATCGCGAAGCAGCAGCTCACGATCTCGGTCGCCGACACCGCGAAGAAGAACACGACGGCGTCCGTCGGGATCGGTGTCGCCGACGACGCCAACGCCGGGCGTGCCGGGACGGTCACCGTCGGTGTCGTCGCCTCCACACGACCGGTGGTGCAGCCCGGTGCCGACCGCTCGGTGACCAAACGCGGGGCGACCACCACCATCGACGTGCTCACGAACGACCAGCCGACCAACCCGTTCCCGGGTGAGCGTCTGCGCGTGGTGAACATCCGCGGACTGTCCGGCGGGCTGCCGAGCGGTGTCACCGTCACCCCGAGCGGTGACCGCACCCGCCTGCAGGTCTCGGTCGCAGCCACCGCGAAGCCCGGCGACGCCCACCTGCAGTACCAGGTGGCGGACGCGACGAACGATCCCGACCGCTACGTCTGGGGCGACGTCACGATCTCGGTGCAGGACGTTCCCGATGCCCCCGGTGCGCCCAGCCGGACCGGCTCCTACGACGGTGGCCAGGCCACCCTCACCTGGTCGACGCCGCAGGGCAACAACTCGCCCATCACCGGCTACCGCGTCGTCGGGACCAACGGTGTCTTGAAGAACTGCGGCACCGCGACGGTGTGCACGCTCACGGGACTCGACCCGAAGGCGTCCTACCGGTTCCAGGTCGTGGCGACCAACGCGATCGGCGACTCGAAGCCCTCGGCCCGCTCGGCCCCGGTGAGCGCGGACTTCGTGCCGGCACCGCCGAAGGGCATCACCGTCACGCCGAGCAAGTCGACGCCGAACCAGCTCGACGTCAAGTGGGGCAAGGTGTCCGCGCCGAACAACGGCAGCGCGGTCGACGACTACATCGTCTCGATCGAGGGCCCGGGCCTGTCGACCACTCGCCACACCGGGACCGCCACGAACACCTCGTTCACCGGTGCCCAGAGTGCTGCTCAGTACAAGGTCACCGTGTCGGCCCGCAACGACGCCGACCGCAACGACACCGTCGTGCAGTGGAACTCCGCGTCCGCGACCGGCAGCGCCGTCGGGACGCCCGGCAAGCCGACGAACCTGCAGGCGGTCGCCGGAGACCAGGCAGACTCCTCTGGTCGGTCGACCGTCACCGTGACCTGGAGCGCCGGTGATGCCGCGGGCGGCTCGGGGCTCCGCTACGCCGTGTTCCGTTCCGGCAACGTGAACTGCGCTGCGCCGTCCTCGAACTCACTCGGCAGCTCGAGTCCGACGCGGGACTCGGGTGTCGGCGGTGGGTCGACCCGGTACGCGGTGACCGTGACCAACGGCTACTTCTGCAACGTCGAGTACGTCGACGCCGTGACCTACGAACGCCCGTCGGGAACCGGCAGACCCTCGGTTGACGTCGTGCCGGCTGGCACCAACCTCTGGAACGTGAGCGTCACCGCCCCGTCGCGGCCTGCACATCACTACCAGCTCGAGACCGGCGGACAGCCGATCACGCTCCAGCCTGGCCAGACGTGGACGGGCGTGCCCGGGTCCGGCGCCCGCAACGTCTCAGCACTCCTGACCCTCCGCGCATGCGGCGGCCCAGGGAGCAGCTTCTGCACGTCTGATGCTGACTCCTGGACGGGGAACGCCACCGCGTTCGATGCGAACCTGACGGTCACGACCGCACAGCAAGGACAGGCGATCGCCGTGACGGGCCCCAGCGGCAGTGGGATCACGGTGCGGTACACCGCGTACTGGTACGCGAGCGACGACGGTGACGGATTCCCCACGACATCGAGCTGGGACGCTGGGCAAACTCCTCCCGAACCACCGTTCTTCGCCAAGTCCGTCAAGGTCCGCGCGTACGTCAGCGCGACGGACGGATCCGGTTCGACCCAGGCCGGCGAAGCGACCGAACCGTTCCCGGTCGCAGCCGCCCCGGAACCTCCGCCAGAGCAACCGGCCCCGGAACCCGCCCCCGGCGGCTGACCCCCGCCGCCCCGACCAGCCCTCTGCCGCACCTCCCGCCACGACCGAAGGACCATCCCGCATGAGCATGACCCCGGAGCAGGCCACCTGGTTCGCCGACGTCGCAGGCCGCATCGTGACCAACGTCGAGCAGGTGCTCCTCGGGAAGACGTTCGTGATCCGCCTCGCGGTCACGGCGATGCTGAGCGAGGGACACCTGCTCCTCGAGGACGTCCCCGGCACGGGCAAGACGAGCCTGGCCCGGGCGATGGCGCAGAGCGTGCAGGGCACCACGAACCGCATCCAGTTCACCCCCGACCTGCTGCCGGGTGACATCACCGGCATCAGCGTCTACGACCAGCGGACGCAGGAGTTCGACTTCCACCGCGGGCCGGTCTTCGCGAACATCGTGCTCGCCGACGAGATCAACCGTGCCAGCCCGAAGACCCAGTCCGCGCTGCTCGAGGCGATGGAGGAGTCCGCGATCACGGTGGACGGCGTCAACCACCGTCTCGCTGCGCCGTTCATGGTCATCGCGACCCAGAACCCGATCGAGCAGGCCGGCACGTACCGCCTGCCCGAGGCGCAGCTCGACCGCTTCCTGATGAAGACGTCGATCGGCTACCCGGACCACGCCGCGACGGTGAGGATCCTGGAGACCTCGTCGGCTCCCTCGGCGTCGGTCCCGCTGGCGAGCGTCGTGCCCGCCGCGACCATCACCGAGATGGCGGCCCTGGCGCGCACCGTGCACGTCGACGCCGTGATCGCCGACTACGTCGCCCGCCTGGTCGACGCGACCCGCTCGGCGAGCGAGGTCCGACTCGGCGTCAGCGTCCGCGGTGCGATGGGCCTGATCCGTGCGTCCCGCGTCCTCGCGGCGCTGAGCGGTCGGCACTACGTCACCCCGGACGACGTGAAGGCGCTTGCGGTCCCCGTCCTCGCACACCGCCTGGTGCTCGACGCCGAGGCCGAGTTCGACGGCGTCAGCGCACCGAGCGTCATCGCACAGCTGCTGGTGGAGACCCCGCCGCCCGCCGACCGAGTCACGACGTGACGGACCGCCGGTCCGTCTCCACGCGCTCGCGCCGTCCGTCCTCGACGCGGTCGCGTCGTGGCACGACGGCGTACGAGCGCACGGGGACCGTCACCGGCATGACCAACGTCCGGACGCGCATCGTCGGTGACCGCGACGGCGTCGCAGCGGATGCGGTGATCGGGATCGTCCGGATCTGGGCAACGGCCTGGAGGTTCGTCCTGCGTCTCTGGGGCGAGGTCTCGTCCGTCGTCACCGGGCTCGGGTGGACGGTCGCCGCGCTGACGCTCGTCGCGTTCGTGGCCGGCTACCGGTTCGGCCTGCGTGAGATCGTCGTCGTCGGGTTCGCCGGTGCGGTGCTCGCGGTCGTCGCCGCGGTGGCGCTGATCGGCCGGTCGCGGCTCGCGATCCGGATGCGGTTGCCGCAGCACCGCGTCGCGGTCGGCGACGAGGCCGGTGTGATCGTCACGGCCGAGAACCCCACACGGTTGCCGTCGGTGCCGACGACCGTCGAGGTGCCGGTCGGATCGGGCCTCGTGGACGTGGCGATCCCCGCCATCGGGCCGCAGGGCACGTTCGAGCGGCAGGTTCCCGTCCCCACGCTCCGCCGCGGGGTGCTCGACGTCGGTCCCGTGACCGGGGTCCGCGCCGACCCGGTCGGGCTCGTCCGCCGCGAGGTCGTCTGGACCGCCCGCGAGCAGGTCATCGTGCACCCGCGCACGATCGCGATCCCGTCGACGAGCACGGGCCTGGTGCGCGACCTCGAGGGGCAGGCGACGACCGACCTGTCGCCGTCGGACATCGCCTTCCACGCGATCCGCGAGTACATGCCCGGTGACGACCCCCGCACCATCCACTGGAAGTCGACCGCCAAGTCCGGCGCGCTCATGGTCCGGCAGTTCGAGGACACCCGACGCTCGCACCTCGTGGTCGCGCTCGGCATCGCCCGCGGCGAGTTCGCCGACGACGAGGAGTTCGAGCTCGCGGTGAGCGCCGCGGCGTCGCTCGGTGCCCGGGCGATCCGTGACGGCCGTGAGGTCTCGGTCGTGGTGTCGCAGCGCACCCCGGAGTTCGCCAAGCGCGCCGTCTACGCCGTGCGGACGCTCCCGACCGTGACGCCCACGCGCCTGCTCGACGACTTCGCCTCGGTCGGCCTCGCCGACGCCTGCCTGCCCATCGCCGAGGTCTCGCGGATCGTCGGCAGCGACACCGAGGGCATCTCCGTCGCGTTCCTCGTGGTGGGGTCCACCGTCGGCCTGCCCGCCCTGCGGCTCGCCGCAACCCGGTTCCCCGTCGGGGTGGAGGTCGTCGCGGTGATCTGCGAGCCCGAGGCCCAGCCCCGGTTCCTGCGGGTCGCCGGCTTGACCGTGATGACCATCGGCTACCTGGACGACCTCCGGCACGCCCTGCACCGATCGGCGTCGGCAGCGTGAGCGCCGCACCCGTGACCACCCCGGCACCCTCGGCGGACCGGGCGAGGCGTTCCACGCGACGGTCGGACCGTCGCGATGCCCGACGGCTCGTCCCGTTCCGGCTCGCCGGCGGCACCCTGGCGGTCTGGCTGCTGCTGGCCGTCGCGAGCACGTCGTGGTGGCCGGTGTACCGCGACCCAGCGATGCTCACCGCGGCGGTCACCGCGATCGTCATCGGGACGGTCGTCGCGCTCCTCGGCACCCTGTTCCGGCTGCCGACGGCCGTCGTGGCGATCGCGACGGTCGCCGCCTTCACGGTGAGCGGTGTCCCCGCCGCCGTGCCGAGTCAGGCCAACGGCCTGCTGCCCACCGGGCGCGGATTCCTCGACCTCTTCGCGGGCGTCGCCCTCGGCTGGAAGCAGCTGGTGACCATCAGCCTGCCCGTGGGGTCGTACGAAGCGTTGCTCGTGCCGTACTTCGTGACGCTGCTCGTCGCCACGGTGACCGCCGTGAGCGTGGCGACCCGCGCCTCCAGGCAGGAACTCGCGAGCATCCCGGCACTCGTGCTCTTCGCGGTGGGCGTGGTCGTCGGGCCGAGCCGGCTCGACACGTCGATCGTGACGGCCGTCGTCCTGGTCGGCATCGCGCTCGTCTGGGCGCTGACGGTGCGGCACGCGCGTCGCGCGGTCGCGGTGGCCACCACCATCGGTTCCCGTGTGCCGGTCGCGCGGTCGATCGTCCGTCCGGCGCTCGTCGGCACGGGGACCATCGTGGCCGCGGCGGTCGTGGCGACCGGTCTCGGCCTGGTCGCTCCGCCGTCCGGGGACCGCACGGTCGCGCGCACCGACGTCGTGAAGCCGTTCGACCCCCGCGACTACGTCAGTCCGCTCAGCGGGTTCCGTGCCTACGAGGAGTCGACGGCATCGGACGCCACCCAGCTCCGGGTGACCGGACTGCCGAAGGACGGGTTCGTCCGCATCGCGACGCTCGACTCGTACGACGGCGTGGTCTACCGCGTCGGCGGGTCCGACGGTTCGGCCGGCTCGGGCACCTTCGAACGGGTGCCGACCGCGGTCGACGTCCGGGGTGTCCGGGGCACCACGGTCGACGTCGGGGTGACCGTCGACGGCTACCGCGGTGTCTGGTTGCCCACCGTCGGCGACCTGGAACGTGTGCAGTTCACCGGGAAGGACGCCGACGACGAGCGCGGCGCGTTCTTCTACAACGGGTCGACCAGCACCGGCGCGGTGGTGGGCGGCGTCGGCGACGGCACCTCCTACGACCTCACCGCGGTGCTGCCCGACCAGCCGACCGAACGGCAGCTCGCCACCGCCCGGCCGGGGAGCGCTGCCGTGCCCACCGCGCGGGACGTCCCCGACGCCGTCCGCGACACCGTCGAGTCGACCACGAAGGACGTGTCGGCGCCCGGGGCGAAGCTCCTCGCCGCGCTGCAGGCGCTGCAGCGGAACGGGTACGTCAGCCACGGTGTCGGTGACGACCGGAAGAGCCGGTCGGGCCACGGCGCCGACCGGGTCCAGGAACTCCTGACCGCACCCCTGATGATCGGCGACCAGGAGCAGTACGCCGCGGCGGCCGCACTCATGGCGGACGATATCGGGTTCCCCGCACGGGTCGTGATGGGCTTCACCGCCGGGGGAGACTCTGGCCGGAACGGCACCGCACAGCGCGGGGGGACGACGACCTTCCGCGGGTCCGACGTGACGGCCCGCATCGAGGTGGACACCGCGCAGTGGGGATGGGTGATGCTCAACCCGAACCCCGAGGTGCGCGACATCCCGAACGAGCAGCAGCAGACCCCGCAGCCGGTGACCCGGCCGGAGACCGTCGTGCCGCCGCCTCCGGTGGACCAGCAGGACCAGGACCAGCAGGCGCCTCCGGAGAGCGACCGGAACACGCCGCCGGTGCAGCCGCTCTGGCTCCAGATCCTGCTCGCGGTGCTGCCCTGGGCACTCGGGACCCTCGGCGTGGTCGCACTCGTGCTCCTGCCGTTCGCCGTGATCGTGCTGCTGAAGCGACTGCGACGGCGCCGACGGCGGAACGCCGCCTCGCCGCGGGGCCGCATCGTCGGTGCCTGGGACGAGTACCGTGACCAGCTGCTCGACCGTGGGCACGACGTGCGGCGTTCCGCCACTCGTCGTGAAGCCGTCGTCGGCGCACCCGGCGAGGGCGGTACCGGACTCGCTGCGCTGGCCGACCGCGCGGTGTTCGGACCGAGCGACCCCGACCAGACCACCGCCGACCGCATGTGGTCCGCGACCGACGACGCGATCGGCTCGTTGCGCCGCGACCGCACCCGCCGGGAGCGGTTCCGCACGGCGGTCTCGCTCCGGTCCCTGCGGGGAACGCTGCGGCGTCCGACGGCGCGGGCTCGTCGGGGGACCGGCGGCCAGGGTGCACCGGGGCGCGGCGACTACGATGTCCAGAGGCCGGACGAGCGTCGTGGTCGGCCGAGTGAGGACAGAGGCACCACGTGATCAGATGCGAACACTGCGGATCGATGCTCCCGGACGGGGCGATCTTCTGCGGTGAGTGCGGCCGCGCGGTAACCGCTGCGGCGAGCCGTCGCCCGGTCGCGCCGACCCCCGTCGAGCAGGCACCGCCGCCGCCGTTGCAGCAGCCCGACACGCACGGCCGACGATCCGACCCCGCCTCCGACGCCTGGTTGCCCGAATCCACGCTCGACCCCGCGACCCGTGCCTGGCTCACCGGTGCCGACCGCCGCGGCGAGGAACCGCCGGCCCCCGTGCCGGTGCAGCGTCCCGATGACCTCGCCCCACGACAGGCGCCCTCGCACGTGCACGGTGCCGGGTCGGGGCTCGACGACTGGTCGGGTGCGGCGGACCGGTCAGCGGCCGAGCCGGTCCTGGACCCCGACGCCTACGCGTCCGACCCGCTCGACGCCGACGACCCCGAGCGGACCCGGATCGCCCCGGCACCCGGTCGACCCGCGACACCCGCGGCGCCGGCGAACGACGCCGATGCGCCCACCGTGCAACAGCCGGTGCCGTCTCCGCCAGCCGCTCCCGTCGCTCCCGTCGCGCCTGTCGCGCCCGAGCCCTCGCTGCCCGTCTGGGCACCGCCAGCCGACTCCGCACCGCCGGCAGCACCCGCCGGTCCGTCCTGGTGGGTGGGCCGGGGCGCACCTGCCGCCGCCGAGTCACCCGCCGAGCCGGTCGTCCCGCCCATGCCAGGAGCACCGTCCGAACCGGTCGCCGAGCAGGACGCTCCGGCTTCCGCGCGTGCGTCCGACGCGCCGGTCGTTTCCGCGCCGGAGCCAGACCACCTGACCGTCGCTGCCTCGGAGACCGCTGCCGACGACGACCAGTCGCCCGTCGTGTCGCCCCCGCAGCCCGGGGACACCGCCGTGGTCGAACCGCTGATCGACCGCCGTCCGCCGCGTCCGGCCCCGCTCGTCACACCGGGCATGCACGAGACGACCATCTGCCACGTCTGCGGCAACCGGCTCGAGCCGGACGACATCTTCTGCGGTGAGTGCGGGGCGGTCCGGCCCGCCGTGACCGCGGCCTTCACCGGCCCGGTCATGCCGTTGCCGATGACCCGGCCCGACTGGGCAGCGGACGACACCGCCGGCACCGAGACGTCCGAGGCGAGCACCGCCACGAACCAGGACGACGGGCACGACAGCAGTGCGGACGAGCCCGCGGACCCAGACGGGTCCGCCGACGTCGCCGCACTCGACGAGCCGGATGACGAGATCCAGGCGGACGACGAGTCCGTCCCCGCCGACGTGGAGCAGTCGAGTCCGGGCGGACGCCCCCGCGGGGCGCACGCTACACCGGAGACCGAATCGGAGACACCGCGCGGGGCGCCTTTCGTCGCGGATTCGCCGATCCCACCCGTGCCGGGTTCCGTCGCCGCGCCGTCCTCGGCGCCGTCCACCACGACCACGGGCGCACCGCTCGCTGCGCCCCTGCCCCCGATCCCGGGCGTGACCGGACCGGCGCTGCCCCTGCAACCTGCTGACCGGCCGGACTCGAACGCCGGAGTCGACGACCTCGACGAGGACGTCGACGAGACCCGCATCGTCGCGAAGACCCCGACCCGGGCTCCGTTCGTGCTGCACTTCAGCACGGGTGAGCGGCTCGGCGTGCACGGCACCGGGCTCCTCGGTCGACTGCCCCGACCGCAGCCGGGGGAGCGCTACGACGACCTGCTGACCGTGCACGATCCGGGCAAGTCCGTGTCGAAGACCCACCTCGAGCTCGGCCGGGACGGCGATGACCTGTGGGTCTCGGACCGGTTCTCCGGCAACGGCACGGTCGTCCGGCACATCGACGGATCCATCCGCCGCTGCGAGCCCGGTCGCCGGTACCGCGTCGAGCGGGGCGCGCGCGTCGACATCGGTGAGCAGTTCTTCCTGGTGCAGTAGGGCACTTCTCCACAGATCCGCTCCCGGGCCAACGTCGGGCACCCGGTTCCTGGTGCGATGGGGACATGTCCCGGTTCACCGCTCGCTGCGTGGTCGTGGGGGCCGCGGTCGCGCTCGTCGTGGTCGGCGTCCTCGCGCCGCTCAGCGGCGTCGGGCACGGTGTCCTGCTCGGCGCAGGCGCGTGCTGCGCCCTGGTCGACGTGGTGCTCCACCGTTCCGCGTCGGCGCTCCCGGCGGACCGTCCGGTCGTGGTGGTCGCGCCGTCGATCCCCGACCGGGTCGGTGCTCCGGGCACACCTCCTGACACGTCGGAACGCCTCCACGTGCTGCAACCGCCGGCGGCCCTCGTCCCCGACGCCGATGGTGGGTCACCCACACTCGTCCTCGGACACGGTCCCGGCGATCACGTGGTCCGGGTCGATGCGGCGTCACACGTCGCGGTCGTCGGGACCGGGGCACTGGCCCTCGCGGTGTTCCGCGGGCTCGCCGAGCAGCTCCGTGCCGCTGCCGTCCACGACGGGGACGACCTGCGGTGGGCCGTCGCGCCCGGACTCCTGGACGCCGGGGGACCGACCAGCGACGAGCCCTCGCTGCGCACCCTGCCGCGGGGCACCTCGGTCGCGGTGTGGATGGACGAGGGCGGCCGACCGCTCGGCACCGTGGTGCTCGTGGCCGGACTCGGATCGGTGCCCCGACACCGGGACGTCACGGTCGAGGTCACGCGGTACGGCTGTTCCGTCCGCCGATCCGACGACCACGACGTCGTCCGGGTCGCCCCGGCGCTCCCGCTGCTCGACCTCGACCCCGTCGGCACCGGCTGAGGAAGCGCGCCGCACGAGGGCCGCCGATCGATCGGCGACGACCGAGCATCAGCGCAGCCCGGCGCCCGCGCGCACCGTCCCGACGGGCACGCCGCCACCGAGGACCCGCTCACCGGTCGCCTCGAGCACGTCGGCCACCCCGTCGGCCGCGACGAGCCCGTTGCGCTCGAGCAGGGCCAGGGCTGCCAGGGTGCCGGCCCGTTGCGAGCCGTCGAGCACCTTCACCGCGACCGCCGCACCGCCGGGCAACCCCATGACCATGACGCCCTCGGCACCGAACTTCGCCAGCACCTGCAGCCGCTCGATGGTCACCGTGTTCGCACGTCCGACGCCGTCGATCGCCCACGGGTGGGCCAGGACCGCGTCGGTCAGGGCGGCGGAGTCGTCGTCGGCCCGTGCCACGACCCCGGCGAACCCGCGCGCGAGCCCGGTCAGGCTCAGCGGGAACACGGGAGCGCCGCAGCCGTCCGTGCCGACCAGGTCGACGGTCTCGTGCGTGTACTCCTCGACCACGGAACGCACCCGCTGCTGCAACGGGTGCTCCGTGTCCAGGTACGTGGCTTCGTCCCACCCGTTCACCCGGCAGGCGGCGAGCATGCCGGCGTGCTTGCCGGAGCAGTTCATGGCCAGTCGGCGGGGGCCGTCCATCGTGCGGGCGGTCCTGCGGTCGAAGGGCATGTCCGGCGGGCAACCGAGGTCGGCCTCGACGTGGTCGAAGGACTCGAGCATGTGCAGGGCGAGCGCCTGGTGCGCGGCGGTGCCGGCGTGGCTCGCGGTGGTGAGGACGAGCTCCTCGTCGGAGAACAGCGCACCGGCTCGTCGGACCGCCAGCGCCTGGAACGGCTTCATGGTGGAACGCGGGTAGATGCTCGCGGTCACGTCGCCGACGGAGTCGATCACCGTGCCGGTCGCGTCGACGACGACGCCGGCTCCGACGTGTCGGCTCTCGTCGAACCCTGAGCGTTCGAGCACCGCCAACTCGACGGAACCGTCGGCGGTGAGAGGATGGCGATCACTGCGGACTTCGGGGCTCACCGTCATGCCGCCATGCTAGCCAAGGCGAAGGGGCGCACCCGTGCACGACCACTCCTACGAGGTCTCCGTCAGCTGGACCGGCGACCGCGGGACCGGCACCTCCGGGTACCGCGACTACGGCCGCGAACACGTGGTCTCGGCCACCGGCAAGCCCGACGTCCCCGGCTCCGCCGACCCGACGTTCCGCGGGGACCGTGACCGTTGGAACCCCGAGGAGATGGTGGTCGCGGCACTGGCCCAGTGCCACATGCTCAGCTACCTGCACGTCGCGGTCACGAAGGGCTTCACCGTCGTCGACTACCGGGACACCGCGACCGCGTCGCTCCGCCTGAACCGCGACGGGTCGGGCGAGCTGACCGAGGCGACCCTGCACCCGGTGGTCACGATCCTCGAGGCCGACCGGGTGGCGGACGCCGAGGCCGCGCACACCACGGCCAACGAGCTCTGCTTCATCGCGCGGTCGGTGGCGTTCCCGGTGCACCACGAGCCGCAGCTGGTCGTCCGACCTGCGTCATTGGCAGGGGACTCTTCGGCTGGTGGGGCAGACTAGGTTCCCGTGAAGCGTCTCCGCCTGCTCCCGATCGCCATCGTCCCCGCCGTCGTGCTGGGACTCGCCGCCTGCTCCGGCTCCGGTTCGAGCGGGCCCTCGGCCTCGCCGACCCCGTCGGCCAGTGCCACGGCCTCGGCGATCACCTCGTGCCCCGACCCCGGCAAGTCGTCCGACTCGATCAAGGCGACCGGGGCGTTCGGGGGAGCGCAGGCGCCGACCGTGAAGTTCGCGTCCGGTCTGTCCGCCAAGACCCCGCAGGCCACCCGGCTCGTGCAGGGCAAGGGCGCGTCCCTCGACGAGGGCGACTACGCGCAGGTCTCCTACAGCGTGTACGAGGCGTCCGACGCCAAGAAGCTCGGCACCGTCGGCTTCGACGAGGGCAACCCGCAGGTGCTCTCCGTCGGTGGCAAGGGCTTCGGCGCGCTCCTGGCCTGCTCGAAGGTCGGCGACCGGATCGCCGCGGTCGGACAGTCCTCCGCACTCGGCTTCAACACCGGCGGCGAGATCGTCGTGGTCGCCGACGTCGTCGCGCAGACCCCGACCAAGGCGAACGGCACCCCGCAGGACCAGGACCCGGGACTGCCCTCGGTCAAGGACAAGGCTTCCGGTGAGCCGGAGATCACGGTCCCGAAGGGCGTGAAGGCACCCACGAAGACCACGGTCGAGGTGCTGAAGCAGGGCGACGGCGCCGCGATCGCCGACGGCGACACCGCGCTCGTGCAGTACAAGGGCGTCGTCTACGACACCGGCAAGGAGTTCGACTCCTCGTGGTCGAAGGGCGTCCCCACCACCTTCACCGTCTCGGAGAGCGCGCTCATCAAGGGCTTCGTCACCGGGCTCGTCGGCCAGAAGGTCGGCTCGCAGGTGCTCATCGTCGCCACGCCGGAGGACGCCTACGGCGCCAACCCGCGGGAGGGCTCGGGCATCCCGAAGAACGCCACGCTCGTCTTCGTCGTCGACATCCTCGCCAAGGGCTGACCGTGACGGACGACCGCGTCGGCAGCGCCGGTCCGGAGCGTCGGCGCATCGTCGTCCTCGGCAGCACCGGCTCGATCGGCACCCAGGCGCTCGACGTCGTCGCCCGCAACCCCGACCGGTTCGAGGTCGTCGGGCTCACTGCCGGCAGCAACCGTGCACTGGTCGCCGAGCAGGCCGCCCGGTTCGGCGTCCGCGACACGGCGTTCGGTGCGGCCGACTCGGAGCAGCTCGTCCGCAGCGTCGAGGCCGACGTCGTCCTGAACGGCATCACGGGCTCCGTCGGCCTCGGTCCGACGCTCGCGGCGCTCGAGAGCGGTGCCACACTGGCCCTCGCCAACAAGGAGAGCCTGATCGTCGGCGGCTCGCTCGTGCAGCAGGCCGCGTCGCCCGGGCAGATCGTGCCCGTCGACAGCGAGCACTCCGCGATCGCGCAGGCGCTCCGTTCCGGCGCCGACACCGAGGTGCAGCGGCTCGTCCTCACCGCGAGCGGCGGTCCCTTCCGCGGGCGCACCCGTGAGCAGCTCCGCGACGTCACCCCCGCCCAGGCGCTGGCGCACCCCACCTGGGACATGGGACTCGTCGTCACGACGAACTCCGCGACCCTGGTGAACAAGGGGCTCGAGGTCATCGAGGCGCACCTGCTCTTCGGCGTGCCGTACGACCGCATCGACGTCACCGTGCACGCGCAGTCGATCGTGCACTCGATGGTCGAGTTCGTCGACGGCTCCACCATCGCCCAGGCATCGCCGCCGGACATGCGGCTGCCGATCGCGCTCGGCCTGGCCTGGCCGGACCGCGTGCCCGGCGTCGGCGTCCCGCTCGACTGGACGACCGCGAGCACGTGGACGTTCGAGCCCCTCGACCAGGACGCCTTCGGAGCCGTTGCCCTCGCGAAGCGGGTGGGCGAACTGGGGGGGACGTTCCCGGCCGTGTTCAACGCCGCGAACGAGCAGGCCGTCGCCGCGTTCCACGCCGGCGCGATCGGTTTCCTGGACATCGTCGACACGGTCGAGCGCGTCGTCGAGGAGCACACCGCGGGGGAGCCGTCGCTCGACGGCGTGCTCGCTGCGGAGCAGTGGGCGCGCACCGCTGCGGACCGCGCACTGACCCGCTGACGCGGGTCGCGCCTCCCGTCCGACGCGGAGGCGGCAGACCGCGGACGTGACGCACCGGCCTGGAGGCCCAGCTCGCCTCGCAGACGGCGCTCGGCTCCGTCATGGAATCAGTCCCGTACTCTTTCCCGGTGACCGTCGAATCCGTCCTGCTCTTCGTCCTCGGCGTGGTCGTCTTCATCATCGGCCTGCTGGTCTCGATCGGACTCCACGAGCTGGGGCACCTGTCCTTCGCGAAGCTCTTCAACGTCAAGGTGACGCAGTACTCGCTGGGCTTCGGCAAGGCGATGTGGTCGTTCAAGCGGGGTGAGACCGAGTACGGCATCCGCCCGATCCTGCTGGGCGGGTACATCTCGATGGTGGGCATGCTCAAGCCGCGCGCTTCGGGCCGCGAGATCACGAACACGGGGATGTACAGCGCGTTCGTGCAGGACGCCCGTCAGGCCAGCGCCGAGCAGATCGCGGACTCCGGCGGCGACGACTCCCGCGCCTTCTACCGCCTGACGCCGTGGAAGCGGATCATCGTGATGGTCGCAGGCCCGGCGATGAACCTGGTGATCGGCATCGTGCTGTTCGGCGTGCTGCTGTGCGGGTTCGGGGCACCGACCACGACCTTCACGTCGAGTGTCGGCTGCGTCCTGCCGAACAGCCGGACGACCGAGTGTTCGCCCGGCGACGCCGTGTCCCCGGCGAAGCAGGCCGGCATCGAGTCCGGCGACGTCGTGCTCTCGGTGAACGGCGAGCAGGACCCCACGATCACGCGCGTCTCCCAGGTCTTCCAGGAGTCCGCGGGTGAGCAGGTCACCGTGGTCGTCGACCGCGACGGCGCGCGGAAGACGCTCGAGATCACCCCGACGACCGCCACCCGTGACGTCTACGACGCCGAGGGGAAGGTCGTCAAGAACGACGACGGCACCACGAAGACCCAGCGCGTCGGCGTGGTCGGCGTCAGCATCGGTCAGTCCTTGGTGCGGCAGTCCCCGGCCGCGGTCCTGCCCGCGACGGGCGCCCAGATCGCCGCGTCGGCGCACCTGATCATCGACCTGCCGCAGCGTCTGGTCGCGGTGTGGAACGCCGCGTTCGGTGCGCAGGAGCGGTCGCAGGACAGCCCCGTGTCGGTGGTCGGTGTCGGTCGTGCGATCGGGGAGGTCTCGTCGATGAGCGGTGTCCCCGTGGTCGACAAGGCGTACACGATCCTCGGGCTGCTGGCCTCGCTCAACATCGGCCTGTTCGTGCTCAACATGGTGCCGCTGCTGCCGCTCGACGGCGGGCACATCGCGGGCGCGCTGTGGGAAGCGATCAAACGACGGTCGTTCAAGCTCGTCGGCAAGACCGACCCGGGGCCCATCGACCTGGCGAAGACGATGCCGCTGACGATGGTCGTCGTGGTGCTGCTGGCGGGCATGAGCGCGCTGCTCATCTACGCCGACATCGTCCGACCTGTGAACCTGTTCGGGTAGCGCTCGGAGCCACTACGCTCAGCGCATGAGCACAGCCGCCACGAACCCTCCCGAGGTTCGCGCCGTCGAACGACAGGGGCTCGACGTCATCGCCGAGTCGGATCGGAAGGGCTCCCCGAGGGGGCTGTTCTGGCCGTGGTTCGCGGCGAACATCTCCGTCCTCGGCATCGCGTACGGGTCGTTCGTCATCGGGTTCGGTATCTCGCTGGCCCAGGCGACGATCGTCTCGGTCATCGGGGTGGTGTTCTCGTTCCTGCTGTGCGGCATCGTCGCGATCGCCGGCAAGCGCGGTTCGGCGCCGACCATGGTGCTGAGCCGAGCGGCGTTCGGGGTCCGCGGCAACCGGGTGCCCTCGTTCCTCAGCTGGGTCCTCACCGTCGGGTGGGAGACCTCGCTCGCCGCGCTGGCGGTCCTGGCGACCTCGACGGTCTTCACCGAGCTCGGTTGGGACGGCGGGGTGCTGACGAAGGTCGTCGCGCTGATCGTCGTCGCAGCGCTCGTGGTCGGCGCCGGGATCGCCGGGTTCGACGTGATCATGCGCCTGCAGACCGTGATCACCGTCGTCACCGCCGTGTTGACCGTCGTCTACATCGTGCTGGCCGCGCCGACGATCGACTTCGCGGCGCTCGGTGCCCTGCCGTCCGGCAGCACCCAGAACGTCATCGGGGCGCTCGTGCTCGTGATGACCGGGTTCGGCCTGGGCTGGGTGAACGCCGCCGCCGACTACTCGCGGTACCTGCCGCGGGGCGCGTCCACCGGTGCTGTCGTCGGGTGGACGACCCTCGGTGGTGCACTGGCACCGGCGATCCTCGTGGTCTTCGGCGTCCTGCTCGCCGGGTCCTCGCCGGACCTGAACGCGGCGATCCAGGACGACCCGATCGGCGCGCTCACCACGATCCTGCCGATCTGGTTCCTCGTCCCGTTCGCGATCGTGGCGATCCTCGGGCTCGTCGGGGGAGCCGTCCTCGACATCTACTCGTCGGGCCTCGCGCTGCTCAGCGCCGGCGTGAAGATCCCGCGGCCGGTCGCCGCCGGGGTCGACGGCGCGTTCATGGTCGCCGGCGCCGTGTACATCGCCTTCTTCTCGGAGAGCTTCGTGAAGCCGTTCCAGGCGTTCCTCGTGACCCTCGGAGTGCCGATCGCCGCGTGGGCCGGCATCTTCGTCGCCGATGTCCTGCTCCGTCGTCGCGCCTACGCCGAGGCGGAGCTCGACGATCGCCGCGGGCGCTACGGAGACGTCCGGTGGCTGCCGATCGCGCTCGTCGTGCTCGGCACGGTGCTCGGCTGGGGTCTGGTCACGAACACGTACGGCGTCCCCGCGTGGCTGAACTGGCAGGGCTACCTGCTCGGCCCGTTCGGACTCGGCGGACGCGGAGGGGCCTGGGCGTACGCGAACCTCGGCGTGCTCGTGGCCCTGCTGGTCGGGTTCCTCGGCACGCTGCTGTTCGCGCGTGGGTCGATCCGCCGTCAGGAAGCACTGAGCACCCCGGAAGCACTCGGCGCCCCAGAAGCACTCGGCACCCCGGACGACCTGCGATGAGCGCGGAGGTCCCCGACGACGCCTGGCTCGTCGTCATCGACATGCAGCAGGTCTTCACCGGCGAGAACCCGTGGGCGGCACCGCGCTTCGACCACGCCGGCGCCGGCATCGAACGGCTCCTGCCCCGGTTCACCGGTCGCACGGTCTTCACCCGCTTCGTCGCCCCGGTCCAGCCCGAGGGTGCGTGGGTGCCGTACTACCGCGAATGGCCCTTCGCGCTGCTCCCGGACGCCGACCCGCTGTACGCGCTCACCGAGCCCTTCGCGTCTGCTGCCGCGGACCGGAACGACCCCGTCGTCACGGAACCGACCTTCGGCAAGTGGGGGACGGGCCTCCAGGCCGTCGTCGGCGACCATCCGCACCTGGTGCTCACGGGGGTGTCGACCGACTGCTGCGTGCTGTCGACCGCGCTGGCGGCGGCGGATGCCGGCGCGACGGTGACGGTCGTGGCCGACGCCTGCGCCGGCGCCAGCGACGCGGACCACGACCGGGCCCTCGCGGTGATGCGGCTCTACGCCCCGCTCATCACGGTCGTGGACTCGGTCAGGGAGCTCTGAACGGACCCACGGGGACCGGAGCCGGCATGGTCAGACCGAGCGCGTAGAGTGCTCACGTGCCCGCAGTCAACCTCGGTATGCCCAAGTCCCCCGAAACCCTCGCTCCGCGTCGCAAGTCGCGGCAGATCCGGGTCGGCAAGGTGCTCGTGGGCGGCGACGCCCCGGTGTCCGTGCAGTCGATGACCACGACGCAGACCACCAACATCAACGCGACGCTGCAGCAGATCGCCGAGCTCACGGCGTCGGGCTGCGACATCGTCCGGGTCGCCGTGCCCACGCAGGACGACGCCGACGCGCTGGCGATCATCGCGAAGAAGTCGCAGATCCCCGTGATCGCCGACATCCACTTCCAGCCGAAGTACGTCTTCCAGGCGATCGACGCCGGCTGCGCGGCGGTCCGCGTCAACCCGGGCAACATCCGCAAGTTCGACGACCAGGTCGGCGCGATCGCCAAGGCTGCCAAGGACGCCGGCGTCTCGCTCCGCATCGGTGTGAACGCGGGGTCGCTCGAGCCGAGCCTGCTCCAGAAGTACGGCAAGGCCACCCCCGAGGCGCTCGTCGAGTCCGCCGTGTGGGAAGCCTCCCTGTTCGAGGAGCACGACTTCCACGACTTCAAGATCTCGGTCAAGCACAACGACCCGATCGTCATGGTGAAGGCCTACCGCCAGCTGGCCGCCGCTGGTGACTGGCCGCTGCACCTCGGTGTGACCGAGGCCGGGCCGGAGTTCCAGGGCACCATCAAGAGCGCCACCGCGTTCGGCATCCTGCTGGCCGAGGGCATCGGTGACACCATCCGCGTGTCGCTCTCGGCCCCGCCCGCGCAAGAGGTCAAGGTCGGCCTGCAGATCCTGCAGTCGCTCAACCTGCGCGAGCGCAAGCTCGAGATCGTCTCCTGCCCGAGCTGTGGCCGCGCCCAGGTCGACGTCTACCAGCTCGCGAACGACGTCACGAAGGGGCTCGAGGGCATGACCGTCCCGCTCCGCGTGGCCGTCATGGGCTGCGTCGTGAACGGACCGGGCGAGGCACGTGAGGCCGACCTCGGCGTCGCCTCCGGCAACGGCAAGGGGCAGATCTTCGTCAAGGGCCAGGTCGTCAAGACCGTGCCCGAAGCCGAGATCGTCCAGACGCTCATCAACGAGGCGAACCGCATCGCGGACGAGATGGGTCCCGCGGCCGCCACCGGCACGCCCCAGGTGATCATGGCGCCGTAGGCGCGACCACCATCCCGACCGGAGGCCCGGTGCCAGCTGGCACCGGGCCTCCGGTCCGTCGTCGTGCGGTGCTGGTGCCGGCGCCGGTCTGCACGGTGCGGGCTTCGCGCTTCCGTGTGGGGTTGATCGCCCCGTGCGAGCCTGCAGGCGCGCACGGAGCGGCTGGTGCCGCACCTGCCGATCAACCCCGCACCGTGCAGCGCTGCTCCGCGACGCCGGCGACGCCGGCGACGTCGGCGACGCGCCTGCCGCACCGGGGAACGGCCTGGAGGCCCGGCGCGGCTGCTCGACGTGCGTCCCGTCGGCACGGTGCGGACTTCGCGAGCGGCAGCCGGGTTGATCGCCCCGTGCGAGCCTGCAGGCGCGCACCGAGCGGCTCGTGCCGCACGAGCCGGCGAACCTCGCACCGTGCCGAGCGGCGATCCTCGCGCACAGCGGCGGGGGCACCGCCGGGAACCCGCGCCGCCGGCCCGCCGCCACTAGGCTTGCCCCGTGGTCACACGGCTTTCGCATCTGTTCCTCCGTACGCTCCGCGACGACCCCTCCGACGCCGAGGTGACGAGCCACAAGCTGCTCGTCCGCGCCGGGTACGTCCGTCGCCAGTCCCCGGGGATCTTCGCCTGGCTGCCGCTCGGCCTCCGGGTGCGCGCCAAGATCGAGGCGATCATCCGCGACGAGATGGTCGCAGCCGGTGCGCAGGAGGTCCTGCTGCCAGCGCTCCTGCCGCGTGAGCCGTACGAGGCGACGAACCGCTGGACCGAGTACGGCGACGGCATGTTCCGCCTGCAGGACCGCAAGGGGTCCGACTACCTGCTCGCCCCCACGCACGAGGAGATGTTCGCGCTCCTGGTGAAGGACCTGTACTCGTCCTACAAGGACCTGCCGGTCACCCTGTTCCAGATCCAGGACAAGTACCGCGACGAGGCCCGGCCCCGCGCCGGCCTCCTGCGCGGCCGCGAGTTCACGATGAAGGACGCGTACTCGTTCGACCTCACGGACGAGGGGCTCGAGCGCAGCTACCAGGTCATGCGCGATGCGTACGAGAAGATCTTCGCCCGCCTGGGCCTCGACTACGTCATCGTCAAGGCCGATGCCGGCGCGATGGGCGGCTCCAAGTCCGAGGAGTTCCTGCACCCGATCGGCGTCGGCGAGGACACCTTCGTCCGCAGCGCCGGCGGTTACGCGGCCAACGTCGAGGCGTACGTCACCCCGGTCCCCGAGTCCCTGCCGGTCGAGGGCCAGCCCGAACCCGTGCTCCTGCCGGCGTCGGACACCCCGACGATCGACACCCTCGTCGCCCACGCCAACCAGGTCGCCCCGCGCGACGGCGCACCGTGGACCGCGGCCGACACGCTGAAGAACGTCGTCCTCGCGCTCACGCACCTCGACGGCACGCGCGAGGTCGTGGTCGTCGGCCTGCCCGGTGACCGCGACGTCGACCTGAAGCGTGCCGAGGTGTCGTTCGCCCCGGCCGAGGTCGAGGCCGCCGGCGACGACGACTTCAAGAAGCACCGTGGCCTGGTGAAGGGCTACATCGGCCCGCAGGTCCTCGGCGCCGACAGCGCCACCGGCATCCGCTACTTCGTCGACCCGCGTGTGGTCGGCGGCACGAGCTGGATCACCGGCGCCAACGAGCGCGGCGTGCACGTCTCCGGTCTCGTCGCCGGCCGCGACTTCGTGGCCGACGGTGTCGTCGAGGTCTCCGACGTCCGCGCCGGCGACCCGTCCCCGGACGGCTCCGGCCCCCTCGAGACCGCCCGCGGCATGGAGATCGGGCACGTCTTCCAGCTCGGTCGCAAGTACGCCGAGGCGCTCGGCCTCAAGGTGCAGGACGAGAACGGCAAGCTCGCCACGGTGACGATGGGCTCCTACGGCATCGGCGTGACCCGCATCCTCGCGATCCTGGCCGAGTCCCACAACGACGAGAAGGGCCTGGTCTGGCCGAAGAACGTCGCACCGTTCGACGTGCACATCGTCGCCACGGGTCGCGACCAGGTCGCCTACGAGCTGGCATCCTCGGTCGTCGCCGAGCTCGAGGGCGAACGGTTCGACGTGCTCTACGACGACCGCCCGAAGGTGTCGCCCGGCGTGAAGCTCCGTGACGCCGAACTGCTCGGCATGCCGATCGTCGTCGTCGCGGGTCGCGGCGCCGCCGACGGCGTCGTCGAGCTGTGGGACCGTGCGACGGGCGACCGCCGCGACGTGCCGGTGGCCGAACTGCTCGACGCGGTCCGCGCGATCTGACACGACGCCGTCGTGTCCGCTGGACACCGCCGATCCGACGAGACGCCGCCCAACCGGGCGGCGTCTCGCGCATCTGGCGGCGTCTCGGCGAGACGACGTCGTGTCACGACCTGGACGTGACCACCTGGCGGACGGGAGGCCCGTGGCGACGCCGCCACGGGCCTCCTGTCCGCCGTCTGGTTCTGGGGTACGCTTGTGGCCGACTTCTGCGCAGTTCCACCCCGCAGGAGCGACTCATCTGAATACGGAGGCACCTCGGTGAAGATCGATCTCGCAGTCCTGCGACTCATGGAGCGCGAGCGGGAGATCCCGTTCGACGAGCTCGTCCAGATCATCGAATCTGCCATCCTGACCGCCTACCAGAAGCACGCCGACGAGAACGGCGAGCCGGCCCACGCGCAGTCGCGTGTGGAGCTCGACCGCAAGTCCGGCGAGGTCAGCGTCTACGTCCCCGAGCTCGACGACGAGGGCACCGTCATCGGTGAAGCCGTCGACCAGCCGAGCGACTTCGGGCGCATCGCGGCCTTCGCGGCGAAGCAGGTCATCAACCAGCGCCTGCGCGACATCGGCGACGACAAGATCCTCGGCGAGTTCCGCGGCAAGGAAGGCGACATCGTCGCCGGCGTGGTCCAGCAGGGCCCGAACCCGAAGATGGTGCACGTCGACCTCGGCACGATCGAGGCGATCCTGCCGCCCGAGGAGCAGGTGCCGGGGGAGTCCTACACGCACGGCTCCCGCATCCGCGTGTACGTGACGAGCGTCGCCCGCGGCAACAAGGGTCCGCAGATCACCGTCTCGCGCACGCACCCGGGCCTGGTCCGGAAGCTCTTCGCGCTCGAGGTCCCGGAGATCGCGTCCGGCGTCGTCGAGATCACCTCCCTCGCCCGTGAGGCCGGTCACCGCACGAAGATCGCCGTCAAGGCCAACGAGCCCGGTGTCAACGCGAAGGGCGCCTGCATCGGCGAGCTCGGCGCACGTGTCCGGTCCGTCACGAACGAGCTCGGTGCCGAGAAGATCGACATCGTCGACTACTCGTCCGACCTGGCGTCGTTCGTCGCGAGCGCCCTGTCGCCGGCCAAGGTGACGAGCGCGTTCGTGCTCGACGCCTCGACGAAGGCCGTCCGCGCACTCGTGCCGGACTACCAGCTGTCGCTCGCGATCGGCAAGGAAGGCCAGAACGCCCGCCTCGCCGCGAAGCTCACCGGTGCACGCATCGACATCCAGCCGGACTCCATCCTGGACGGCGAGGACTAGGACGATTTCGCCCCCGGCGTGCCCCTCGAGGGCGCGCCGGATCGCGCACGTCCGAGGCAAGGAGTAGAGTGGTTCCCGTCAGAACGTGCATCGGCAGTCGTCGTCGCGCTTCCCGATCCTCCCTCCTCCGAGTCGTCGCCCTGAGCGATGGCCGTGTCGTGGCGGATCCGAAGGCAGTCATGCCGGGCCGGGGAGCATGGCTCACACCGACCGTCGATGCCTACGATCTGGCCGTCAAGCGCAGGGCTTTCCGCCGTGCGCTCCGGTTGGATCGCGATCCCGACACGTCCGCGGTGCTCGACCACATCGTCGGTCTCCCACAGGAACCGGCCGAGCGCCCGGACATGACAGAACAGGCTGAACGGCTTATGGACAACTGATGAGCGGCTCGAAGTGAGACCCGTCATCCATTGAGTCCTGCCCCTTCACGGGGTGGGACCCGTGAAGGAGAACAGTGGCTAAACCACGCGTACACGAGATCGCAAGCGAACTCGGCGTCGACAGCAAGACCGCACTCGAAAAGCTCAAGGAGCTCGGCGAGTTCGTCCGGGGTGCCAGCTCGAGCATCGAGCCCCCCGTGGCACGGAAGCTCCGTGCCGCCCTGCAGGCAGACGGCGTCCCCGCGTCGAAGCCCGCCGACTCGGCGTCCGCGCCGAGCGCACCCGCCAAGGCCAGCGCGCCGAAGTCGAGTGCACCCAAGCCCGGCGGCCCCCGTCCGGGTCCGGCTCGTCCGGCCCCCGCGCCGGAGCCCGAGGCCCCGGCAGCACCCGCTGCCGACGTGCCGGCACCGGCCGCACCGAAGTCCGTCGCCCAGCGACAGGCCGAGGCCGAGGCCGCGCAGAAGGCCCGTGCCGAGAAGCAGGCCGCTGAGCAGCAGGCCGCCGCGCAGGCCGGCGACTCGACCGACGAGGCACCGAAGTCCGACGCGGTGAAGCCGGGCAGCAGCCCGAAGGCTCCCGCGGCGGCCGGTCCGAAGCCGGGTGGCCCCAAGCCGGGTGCACGTCCGGGCAACAACCCGTACTCGTCGAACCAGGGCATGGGCTCGCGCCCGCCGCGCCCCGGCAACAACCCGTACTCCTCCAACCAGGGCATGGGCCAGCGCCCGGCCGCCGGCGCAGCCGGTGGCGGTGGCATCCCGCGTCCGCAGCCCCCGCGTCCGGGCACGCCCCGTCCGGGTGCTCCGCGTCCGGGTGGTCCCGGTCAGGGCAACCGTCCCAACGGCTTCGGGCAGCGCCCGGGCCAGGGTGGTGGCCGTGGCGGCCCCGGTGCACGTCCGGGTGCCGGCGGCGGTGCCGGTGGCGGCTTCCCGCGTCCGGCCTTCAGCGGCCCGCGTCCCGCCGGTGGCGGTGGCCGTGGTCGTGGCCCCGGTGGTGGTACCGCCGGTGCGTTCGGTCGCGGTGGCGGCAAGAGCCGTGCCCGCAAGTCGAAGCGGACGAAGCGCGCCGAGTACGAGATGCGTCAGGCCCCGTCGCTCGGCGGTGTGCAGGTCCCTCGTGGCGACGGCAACACGGTCGTCCGACTCCGTCGTGGTGCGAGCATCTCGGACTTCGCGGACAAGATCGACGCCATGCCCGGCAACCTCGTGACGGTGCTGTTCCACCTCGGTGAGATGGCGACCGCGACCGAGTCGCTGGACGAGGCCACGTTCGAGGTCCTGGGCGACGAGCTGGGCTACAAGATCCAGATCGTCTCGCCCGAGGACGAGGACAAGGAGCTCCTCGAGGGCTTCGACATCGACCTCGAAGCAGAACTCGAGGACGAAGACGACGACGTGCTGCAGCAGCGGCCGCCGGTGGTCACCGTCATGGGTCACGTCGACCACGGCAAGACCCGCCTCCTCGACGCGATCCGCAACTCGAAGGTCGTCGAGGGCGAGGCCGGTGGCATCACTCAGCACATCGGTGCCTACCAGATCGTCGCGCAGCACGAGGGCATCGACCGCCCGATCACCTTCATCGACACCCCGGGTCACGAGGCCTTCACGGCCATGCGTGCCCGTGGTGCCCAGGTGACGGACATCGCGATCCTCGTGGTCGCGGCGGACGACGGCATCATGCCCCAGACCATCGAGGCGTTGAACCACGCGCAGTCGGCCGGTGTGCCGATCGTCGTCGCGGTCAACAAGATCGACAAGGAAGGCGCGAACCCCGCCAAGGTCCGCCAGCAGCTCACCGAGTACAACCTGGTGGCCGAGGAGTACGGCGGCGACGTCATGTTCGTCGACGTGTCGGCGCGGCAGAACATCGGCATCCAGGAGCTCCTGGACGCCGTGCTGCTCACCGCGGACGCCGGTCTCGACCTGCGTGCCAACCCCGACAAGGACGCACGTGGTGTGGCGATCGAAGCCCGACTCGACAAGGGTCGCGGTGCAGTCGCCACGGTGCTCATCCAGTCCGGCACGCTCCACGTCGGTGACGCCATCGTGGCCGGCACGGCGTACGGCCGTGTCCGTGCGATGACGGACGAGAACGGGGTCGCGGTCAAGGCTGCGACGCCGAGCCGCCCGGTCCAGGTGCAGGGTCTGTCCTCGGTGCCCCGCGCCGGTGACACCTTCCTCGTCACGGAAGAAGACCGCACGGCCCGTCAGATCGCTGAGAAGCGTGAAGCGGCCGAGCGCAACGCCCTGCTGGCGAAGTCGCGCAAGCGCATCTCGCTCGAGGACTTCACCCGTGCGCTCGAAGAGGGCAAGGTCGAGTCGCTCAACCTCATCATCAAGGGTGACGTCTCCGGTGCCGTCGAGGCACTCGAGCAGTCGCTCCTGGACATCGAGGTCGACGACAGCGTCCAGCTCCGCATCCTGCACCGCGGTGTCGGTGCGATCACGGAGTCGGACATCGACCTCGCCACGATCGACAACGCCATCGTCATCGGGTTCAACGTCCGTCCGGACGTCAAGGCCCGTGAACGTGCGGCGCGCGAAGGCATCGACGTGCGCTTCTACTCGGTCATCTACAACGCACTCGACGACATCGAGCAGTCCCTCAAGGGCATGCTCAAGCCCGAGTACGAAGAGGTCCAGTCGGGCGTCGCCGAGATCCGCGAGGTGTTCCGTTCCTCGAAGTTCGGCAACATCGCGGGTGTCATCGTCCGCTCCGGCACGATCACGCGCAACGCCAAGGCGCGCGTCATCCGCGAGGGCGTCGTGGTCGCCGATGGCCTGGCCATCGAGTCGCTGCGTCGCTTCAAGGACGACGTGACCGAGGTCCGCACGGACTTCGAAGCCGGTATCGGTCTGGGCAAGTTCAACGACATCCAGATCGGCGACGAGGTCGAGACGACCGAACTCGTCGAGAAGCCGCGCGACTGATCGCGTGACTCCTCTGGGCCCCGGCCTCCCCACGCGGGAGGCCGGGGCCCGACCCCTTTCCCACGCAGGACCACCGGCGGGAAGCGTCCCGCCACTGCCTCAGGAGGCACCCACATGGCCGATCCGCAGCGCGCACGCAAGATGGCGGACCGCATCAAGGAAGTCGTCGCACGTCGACTCGACAAGGGTCTGCGGGACCCGCGACTCGGGTTCGTCACGATCACCGACGTCCGTGTGACCGGTGACCTGCAGCACGCGTCGATCTTCTACACCGTCTACGGCACCGACGAGGAGCGCGCAGACTCCGCAGCGGCGCTCAAGGCCGCGACCGGCATGCTCCGGTCCGAGGTCGGCAAGAACATCACCGCCCGGCTCACGCCGTCGCTGGAGTTCATCGCGGACGCCCTGCCCGAGACGTCGGCGCACATGGAGGACCTGCTCGTGCAGGCCCAGGTGCGCGACGAGCAGGTCCGTGCGGCCTCGGTCGGCGCGACGTACGCCGGCGACGCCGACCCGTACAAGCGCGACGAGGACGACGAGGACGACGACTCCGAGGACGACGGCGCCGCCGAAGCCCGTTCCTAGACCCCGGGCAGCTGGTAGCCGCTCGCGTCGTCGCCGACGGCGAGACCGTCACGCAGCAGCGACGCGAGCGCCCGGTCGCGCTGGTCTGCGTCCGGCCACACCGGTTCGATCTCGGACCGGGTGACCGGCACGTCGCTGGAGCGCAGCTCGGCCATGATCAGCCCGCGGACCTGCCGATCACTGCCGGCGAACTTCGCCTGGCGCGGTGCCCGCGGTCCGTCGTGCTCCGGGTAGCCGGCAGCACGCCAGGCGCAGCGGTCCGCGATCGGGCAGGCGTCGCACGCGGGGGAGCGTGAGACGCACACCAGGGCGCCGAGCTCCATCACGGCGGCGTTCGTGGCCGCGGCGTCGTCACGGTCCACCGGCAGGACGGATTCCATCAGCGGGAGGTCCTGCTTCGCCTTCGCCGGCCCGGGTTCGCCCTGGCCGAGGACCGCCCGTGCGAGCACGCGGCGAACGTTGACGTCGACGACCGGGTGCCGGTCGCCGTAGGCGAAGACCGCGACGGCCCGTGCGGTGTAGTCGCCGATGCCCGGCAGCGCGAGCAGGGCGTCGACGTCCCGAGGCACCACGTTGCCGTGGTCGGTCGCGATCGCGGTCGCCGCGGCGTGCAGCGCGAGCGCGCGTCTCGGGTAGCCGAGCCGGTCCCAGGCGCGCACCGCCTCGGACGGAGGCGATTCCGCGAGGTCGCGAGGCGTCGGCCACCGGGTGAGCCACGCCTCCAGACGGGGGATCACGCGCGCGACCTGCGTCTGCTGCAGCATGATCTCGCTGACCAGGGTGCCCCAGGCGGGGAAGCCGGGGCGGCGCCACGGCAGGTCCCGCGCCTGCTGCCGGAACCACGCGATCAGCGGGGTGGCGATGTCGGGCCGTTCCGGCGTGACCGGTTCCTGCACACCGGCTCCCGCAGTCGGGTTGTCCACATTCCGTCTGGAGGCCCGACTCGCGTTCACCACGACAGCCTACGGTGGACGCATGGCACGCTGGGCACCCGAAGAGACCGACACGATGGCCGCGATCGCTGCAGAGGCGATCGCGCAGGTCGGCACCAACCGCACCGTCATCGGCATCGACGGGCAGGACGGCACCGACCTCGAACGGGTCGCCGCCGCGCTCGTCTCCGGGTTCGAGCAGCACGGGGTCTCCGCCATGGCGGCCGCTGCGCCGTCGGCCGACCAGGACACGCTCCGGGCTGATCTGGTCACGCCCTTCCGCACGACCGGTGCCGGCGACGGCGTGTTGATCGTGCACGGGCGGGGCCTCCTCGCCCCCGGGGTCCGCACCCTGTGGCGCTGGTCGCTGTGGGTGGAGCAGGAAGCCGGGCGGCTCGAGCGCCGGGCCGACGTCAAGATCGCGGCCTCCGCGGTGCTCGACGTCACCGATCCCGAGCACCCCCGCCGTGAGTGGAACGACGCCTGCTGACCGGCGCTGGTAATCTCTCCTGGTGCTCGAAACCGCGCCGGACGGCATCCTCCTCGTCGACAAACCGCAGGGGATCTCCAGCCACCGGGTGGTCTCCATCGCCCGCCGGCGACTCGGCCTGAAGAAGGTCGGCCACGCGGGCACCCTCGACCCCATGGCCACCGGGCTGCTCCTGCTCGGCATCGGGCCGTCGACCCGGTTGCTCACGCACCTGGTGGGGCTCGACAAGACGTACACGGCGACCATCCGGCTCGGTGTGTCGACGGACTCCGACGACGCCGACGGCACGCCCACCACGGCTCCCGGTGTGACCGCTGCCGACGTCTCGGAGGCCGCCGTCGAGGCCGCCGTCGCCGAACAGCGCGGTGTGATCGACCAGGTCCCGTCCACCGTCAGTGCGATCAAGGTCGACGGGCGCCGCGCCTACGACCTGGCGCGGAAGGGTGAGGCGGTCGAACTCAAGTCCCGCACGGTGACCGTCTCGCAGTTCGACGTCACGAACCGCAACGACCGGACCGTCACCGTGGACGGCACGGACGTCGCCGTGGTGGACCTCGACGTCGTCGTCACCTGCTCCTCGGGCACCTACGTCCGTGCGCTCGCCCGTGACGTCGGCGCGACGCTCGGCACCGGCGCACACCTCGTCGCGCTCCGTCGGACCCGGGTCGGACCGTTCGACGTGCAGGACGCGATCGACCTCGAGGACGATGCCGTCGACGTCCGCGCCGCGCTCGCACGTCCGGCGGACATCGCCCGTCGACTGTTCTCCTCCGTCACCCTCGATGCCGCGTCGGCGAAGGACCTCACCGACGGCAAGCGCGTCGCCGCGGAGCACCCCGACTCGGACGGGCCGGTGGCAGCGGTCACCGCCTCCGACGACCGGCTCGTGGGCCTGGTGTCCGTCCGGCGCGGGCTGCTCCGGGTCATCACAAACTTCCCGGCGCCCGGTGCGTCGTCCTCCTCGCAGACCGGAGCGCGCGCGTGATCGAGTGGTTCATGTGGGTGCAACTGGTGCTCGCGGTCGTGGTGGGGCTCTTCGCGGTCGTCGTGGGGTTCGTCGGCTGGAAGCCGAACGACTACACCGTCGGCGCCCTCGTCCTGATCGAGCTGCTGCTCCTGGTGCAGGGTGTCATCTCGATCGTGCTGCCGGCGACGGGCAGCCCGCCCGACGGCAACGCACTCGAGTTCGGGGTGTACGCGGTGTCGGTGCTGCTCGTCCCACCGGCCGCGGTCGTGTGGGCGCTGATCGACCGGACGAAGTGGAGCACCGTGGTGCTCGGCGCCGGGGCCTTCACCGTCGCGGTGATGGTCTACCGGATGTACCAGATCTGGTTCGCGCTGAACTGACGTCGCAGGTCATGCGCGCAGCCGCGCGTCGGTAGAATCGGTGCAATGGCGACCAGATCCTCACTCGCGACCGGCATCGGCCGCGTCCTCATCGCCGTGTACGGCATCCTCGCGCTGGCGGCGACCGGACGCAGCGTCGTGCAGATCATCGAGAAGTTCTCGTTCGCACCGTTCGCGTACACGCTCAGCGCCGTCGCCGCGGTGGTGTACATCGTCGCGATGATCGCCCTCATCGTGCCCGGTCGGTTCTGGTACCGGGTCGCCTGCGTCACGATCGCGTTCGAGATGACCGGGGTGCTCGTCATCGGCACCCTGTCGCTGTTCGACCGTCAGCTGTTCCCCGACGACACCATCTGGTCGTACTACGGCATGGGCTACGCCTTCGCGCCGCTCGTGCTCCCGATCGCCGGGCTCTGGTGGCTCCGCAAGCACCACCGCACCGCGGTCGCCGAGCCGACACCGGTTGCGTCCTCGTCCACTGCCCCGGCGAGCGAGTAGGGGCCGCCGTGCAGTTCTACGAGGACACCGCCGACGTGGCGGACGGGTTCGGGCCGAGTGCGGTCACCATCGGCAAGTTCGACGGTGTGCACGTCGGGCACCGAGCCGTCATCGCGCACCTGGAGCGTGCCGCGCGCGAGCACGACCTCGTGGCGACCGTGGTCACGTTCGACCGGCACCCACTCAATGTGATCGACCCACCGCACGTCCCGCCGGCCCTGACGAGCACCGCGCAACGCCGCGAACTGCTCGAGGACGCCGGGGTCGACGCGACCCTGCTGCTCCGCTTCGACCAGGAACTCCAGTCGAAGTCGCCCGAGGCGTTCGTGTCCGAGATCCTCGTCGACACCCTGCACGCCCGCCTGGTGTTCGTCGGCAGTGACTTCCGCTTCGGCGCGAAGGGCGCCGGTGACGTCTCCCTGCTGCGTGTCCTGGGGGAGCAGCACGGGTTCACGGTCGAGCTCATCGACGACGTGGACCTGATCGACGACGTCCGACCCGACGACGAGCGCCGGGTGTCCTCCACCTGGATCCGTGAGCTGCTCGGCCAGGGCCGCGTCGCCGAGGCCGCACGGCTCCTCGGGCGTGAACACGCCGTCCGCAGCGTCGTGGTGCACGGCAACCAGCGCGGCCGCGCGATGGGGTACCCCACCGCGAACCTCGATCCGTCGTGCGAGGGGTTCGTCCCCGCCGACGGTGTCTACGCTGCGCGGGTGCTCCACGACGGCACGGTCTACCCGGCTGCGGTGTCGGTCGGCAACAACCCGACGTTCGAGGGCGTGCCGGCCAAGCAGATCGAGGCACACCTGCTCGACGTCGACATCGACCTGTACGGCGACCGGATCTCGGTGCTCTTCGTGTCGTACGTTCGCGGCATGGTGAAGTTCTCGTCGATGGACGAGCTCGCCGCGCAGATGCGCCAGGACGACCTGGACATCCGACTGCTCCTCGGGCTGCCCGCGCCGGTCTGAGCCGCGGGTCCGCCATCCCCGCGATCACGCTGATCCAGCCTGCACGCTGATCCGGCCTGCACGCTGTGCTCGGCCCGCACGACGACGCCCCCGTGACCGTTCCGGTCGCAGGGGCGTCGTGGGTGGTGCTTCGGCTCAGCCGCCCAGGGCGTCGAGCCAGATCTTGCGGGCGTCGAGGGCTTCCTGCGCGTCCTTGATCTTCCGGGCGTCACCGGTGGCCTGGGCCGCGGCGAGCTCGGACTGGAGCTTGCCGATGGCGTCCTCGAGCTGGCTCGCGAGACCGTTCTGACGGGCCTTGCGCTCCGGGTTCGATTCCTTCCAGTGCGCGTCCTCGAGCCCACGGACGTGGTCCTCGATCGCGCGCAGGCGGTCCTCGACACGACGGACATCGGCGCGGGGGACCTTGCCGATCTCGTCCCACCGGCGCTGGATCCCGGTCAGGGTCTTGCGCGCGGCGACCCGGTCGGTCGCCTGCAGGAGCGGCTCGGCCTCGGTCAGCAGGGCCTGCTTCGCTTCGAGGTTGGCGGAGAACTCTTCGTTCTCGGCCGCGCTCTCGGCGTGGCGCTGCTCGAACAGCACGTCACCCGCGGCCTTGAAGCGCGCCCAGAGTGCGTCGTCGTGCCGCTTGCCCGCCCGCCCGGCGTTCTTCCAGTCGTCGAGGAGCTGACGGTAGTCCGGGATCGCGTCGGAGCCGCGGGGTGCGAGGGCCTCGGCCTGCGCCACGAGCTCCTGCTTGCGGGTCCGGGCGTCACGGTGCTGTGCGTCCAGCTCGGAGTAGAAGGCACGACGGTGCTGGTCGACGGTGGACCGCGCTGCGCGGAACCGCTTCCAGAGGTCGTTCGCCTCGTTCTTGGGGATCCGGGGCCCGTCGTGCTGGTGCTGCTGCCAGCGTGCGAACACGTCGTCGAGCTGCGCCGTGATCTGCTTCCACTGCGCGCGCGCCGGGTCGACCGCGGCGAGTGCCTCGGCTTCCTCCACCAGGGCGGTACGGTGCGCCAGCGCGTCCTGCAGGGCCTGCTGCGCCTGCTCTGCCTGCTCCTTGGTGAGCGAGCCGAGCTGCTCGGCCAGGACACCCACGCGGGTCTCGAGCGACTTGATGTCGCCCACCACCCGTGCGTCGGCCACCAGGGCCGTCAGGTGCTCGACCGTCCGGGCGACGTCGTTCGCCGACGCGCCGCGCTGGACGCGCTGCTCGGCGATCTTCACCTGCCCCTCGAGGTCGGCGTACTTCCGCGCGAAGTAGGCGAGTGCTTCTTCGGGGGTGGCGTCCGGGTACTCACCGACAGCACGTTCGGTCTCTTCGTACCGGACGTACACGGTCCCGTTCTCGTCGACCCGCCCCCAGGTCGTTGCTTCGTCAGATCCCACAGGTCTCGCCTCGATCGTGGTCGTGCATCGCCGACGTCACCGTCGGCACGGTCAGGTCGTCAGCCTATTGCACGGACGGGCTCCGCCGCCCGACCGGTGCGACGGGTTGTGGACTACTTCTGCTCCGCGATGGTCGCGTCGGTGATCTTCGTCGTCACCTTGGGCTCGCCGGTGCCGTCGCTGCCGGGGGACGCGATGCCCTTCGCAGCGATCTCCGACTCGAGCTCGGACAGGCCGCTCGTGACCTTCCCGACGACCGTGTAGCCGCCTGTGGAGCCGTCGAGCGTGGTGTCCCCGTAGACGATGAAGAACTGCGTCGACTGCGAGTAGGGGGAGTCCGACCGAGCGATCGCGATCGTGCCCTTCTCGTAGACGCCGTCCTTCGGCACGTTCTCGAGCGGGCCGTACTCGAAGCTCGCGTCGCCGGTACCGTCGCCGTTCGCGGATCCGCACTGCAGGAACTTCAGACCGGCGCTGTCGGCGAGTCGGTGGCACGTGGTGCCGTTGTAGAACTGGTCGCGGATCAACGAGATCTCGGCACTCGCGGCCTGCGGTGCCTTCGCCCCGTCGAGCTCGATGCCGAGGTCGATGCTCTTGTTGAGCGTGAGCGTGCCCGTCCAGGTCGCGCCCTTCGCGATCGACTTGCTCGGCACGTCGCCGGTGTTGCCGGCCGTCGCACTGGCCGACGGCGTCGCCGTGGACGACGCGGAGGTGCTCGGTGTCGGGGCGTCCGACCCCCGCGACCCGGCGAAGGCGAGCTGCGACCCGGTGGCGAGGGCCGCGACGAGGACGAGGGTGCCTGCACCGATCAGGTTGTCGCGCACACGGCGGCTGCGCTGCCGCTCGTGCAGGCCCTGACGGGCTTGGTAGAGGCGGAGCCGCTCGCGCGCCTCACGGTTGTCACGCGCTGGGTTCTTCGGTGCCACGGTGCTGGTCTGCCCTCTCGTCGCAGTGTGCAACGAGCGTAGCCGAACGGTCACCGCCACCGGCTCGGAGGCGCGGCGTGCGTCGGTGGTGCGGCTTACGATTGCAGGATGGCAGCGGATCGTTCGGGCATGCACGCGCCCACCACGGGTGGTCGCGCCGGTCTCGCGCAGGGTTCCGTCCCGCTCGCCGTCCGGATGCGACCGACCAGCCTCGACGAGGTCGCCGGCCAGCAGCACCTGCTCGGGCGGGGCTCACCCCTCGTGCAGCTCGCCACCGGCACGCGTGACAACCCCGGCGGGGTCTCCGTGATCCTCTGGGGTCCGCCCGGCACCGGGAAGACCACGCTGGCGCAGGCCATCGCACGCCAGTCCGGCCGCGAGTTCGTCGAGCTCTCCGCCGTGACCGCCGGCGTGAAGGACGTTCGCGAGGTCATGGAGAAGGCACTGACCCACCGCGACCTGTACGGGTCGACCACGGTGCTGTTCCTCGACGAGATCCACCGCTTCAGCAAGGCCCAGCAGGACGCCCTGCTGCCCGGCGTCGAGAACGGGTGGGTGATCCTGATCGCAGCCACCACCGAGAACCCGTCGTTCTCGGTCATCTCGCCGCTGCTCTCCCGCTCGCTGCTCCTGACGCTCAAACCACTCACCGATCCCGACCTCGGCATGCTCGTCGACCGTGCGGTCGAGGACCCCCGGGGCCTCGGCGGCGCCGTCGTCCTGGGCGACGAAGCCCGCAGTTCGATCATCCGGCTCGCCTCCGGTGACGCCCGACGCGCCCTCACCGCGCTCGAGGCCGCGGCGGCATCGGCCACCGCGGCGCAGGACGACGACGACGACACCGTGCCCGTCGTCGACGCCGACACCGTCGCCGCCGCCGTCGACCGGGCCCTGCTCCGCTACGACCGACAGGGCGACGAGCACTACGACGTCATCAGCGCGTTCATCAAGTCGGTACGGGGGAGCGACGTCGACGCAGCCTTGCACTACCTCGCCCGCATGATCGAGGCCGGCGAGGACTCCCGGTTCATCGCGCGGCGGATCATCATCTCCGCGTCCGAGGACATCGGCATGGCCGACCCGCAGGCGCTGTCCATCGCGGTCGCCGCGGCGCAGGCCGTCCAGCTCATCGGCATGCCCGAGGGTCGCATCCCCCTGGCCGAGGCGGTCGTCTACCTGGCGACGGCACCGAAGTCGAACGCCGCCTACAACGGGGTGAACCAGGCGATGTCCGACGTCAAGGCGGGGCGGATGGGCACGGTGCCGATGCACCTGCGCGACGCGCACTACGCCGGGGCGAAGCGACTCGGGCACGGCAAGGGGTACGTCTACTCGCACGACGCCGAGCACGGGGTCGCCGAGCAGCAGTACCTGCCGGACGCCCTCGAGGGCACCGAGTACTACACCCCGACGGCCAACGGGTACGAGCGAGAGGTCGGGCCGCGGCTCGAACGACTCCGGAAGATCACACGCGGTCACTAGTGTCGGTGCTTCTGCGCCGGGCTGGATGCTGCTAGCATTGCCGGGCCTACGTCCTGGTCCTCGAGCACGGCTGCGTCGAGGACAGAGTGCCACTCCGGTGGTACGGGGGCAGAGGTTCGGGCTGTAGCCGTCCGATCCCACAGGCTCATCCCTCTGGATCCCGTCGTCGGGACCGAGCACGTGCTGCACCACTGAGCGTGCTGTTGGAGTGCCCGGCGAGTATTCAGTTCGAACAGAGAAAAGGACCCTGTGTCTACCAAGTCACGTACCCGCAGCAAGACCCGCCTGTCGCGCGCGCTCGGCATCCCGCTGACGCCGAAGGCGGCCCGTTACCTCGAGAAGCGCCCCTACGGGCCCGGTGAGCACGGCCGTACGCGCCGTCGTGCGGACAGCGACTACGCCGTCCGTCTCCGTGAGAAGCAGCGTCTGCGCGCCCAGTACGGCATCCGCGAGAAGCAGCTCCGCATCGTCTTCGAAGAGGCCCGCAAGACGAAGGGCCTGACCGGTGAGAACCTGGTCGAGCTCCTCGAGCAGCGCCTCGACGCCCTCGTGGTCCGTGCCGGGTTCGCCCGCACCACCGCGCAGGCCCGTCAGCTGATCGTGCACCGTCACATCCTCGTCGACGGCAAGCTCGTCGACCGCCCCTCCTTCCGCGTCAAGGAGGGCCAGCTGATCCACGTCAAGGCGAAGTCCGAGTCGATGGAGCCCTTCCAGGTCGCCGCTGCCGGTGGCCACCAGGAAGTCCTCCCGAAGGTCCCGGGCTACCTCGAGGTCGAGATCGAGAAGCTCCAGGCCCGCCTCGTGCGTCGCCCGAAGCGCGCCGAGGTCCCCGTGACCTGTGAAGTGCAGCTCGTCGTCGAGTACTACGCAGCTCGCTGATCCACTGAACACACCCGAACGGCGGGTCGTCCTCTCGAGGGCGACCCGCCGTTCGGCGTTCCGGCACCGGCGGCTAAGCTTGTCCGGGCATGCACCGCCCGGGTGCACAGAGGGAGAGGCACCGTGAAGCAGCTGTTCTTCGTCGCCGTCGGCATCGTCATCGGCTTCGCCGTCGCACACCGGGTCGCCCAGACCTCCGGTGGCGCCCGGCTCTTCGCCGAGGTGAACGCCAAGACGAAGGCCTTCACGGGTGCCGTCGCGGACGGCTACCGATCGCGCGACGCCGAGCTCCGCACGGACGTCTGAGCGCTCCGCTTCGAGCTGTCACGACTCTCCTCCACCCACGACCTGAACCCAGGAAGCACCATGCAGACCGCAGAGATCCGCCGCCGTTGGCTCCAGTACTTCGGTGACCGCGGCCACACCGTCGTCCCGTCCGCGTCCCTCGTCTCCGACGACCCGTCGCTCCTCTTCACGGTCGCCGGCATGGTGCCGTTCATCCCGTACCTGACCGGGCTCATCCCGGCGCCGTTCCCGCGGGCGACGAGCGTGCAGAAGTGCATCCGGACGAACGACATCGAAGAGGTCGGCAAGACCCCTCGCCACGGCACGTTCTTCCAGATGAACGGGAACTTCTCGTTCGGCGACTACTTCAAGGAGCAGGCGATCCAGTTCGCCTGGGAGTTCCTCACCAAGTCGGAGACCGACGGGGGGCTCGGCTTCTCGCCCGACGACCTCTGGGTCACCGTCTACGAAGAGGACGACGAGGCGATCGCCTTCTGGAAGCAGCACTCGTCGCTGCCCGACGAGCGGATCCAGCGTCTGGGCAAGGACACGAACTACTGGTCGACCGGGCAGCCCGGACCCGCGGGTCCCTGCTCCGAGATCTTCTTCGACCGCGGCCCCGACCACGGCATCGACGGCGGCCCGGCCACCGACGACGACCGCTACGTCGAGATCTGGAACCTCGTCTTCATGCAGTACCAGATCGCCGACGTGCGGTCGAAGTACGACTTCGAGATCACGGGCGAACTGCCGAACAAGAACATCGACACCGGCATGGGGCTCGAGCGCGTCGCCTTCATCAAGCAGGGCGTCGACAACATGTACGAGATCGACCAGGTGCGCCCGGTGCTCGACCGCGCGGCCGAGATCTCCGGCCGTCGCTACGGTGCCGTGCACGAGGACGACGTGCGCATGCGTGTCATCGCCGACCACGTCCGTTCCTCGCTGATGCTCATCGCCGACGGCGTGAGCCCGTCGAACGAGGGCCGCGGGTACATCCTCCGTCGCCTGCTCCGCCGGACCGTGCGCGCCATGCGCCTGCTCGGCGTCGAGGCCGCCACGTTCCCCGAGCTCTTCCCGGCGTCCCGCGACGCCATGCGCGACGCCTACCCCGAGGTGGCGTCCGACTACGACCGGATCTCCCGCATCGCCTACGCGGAAGAGGAGACCTTCCTCCGCACCCTGGCGCAGGGCACGACCATCCTCGACGTCGCGGTCGAGCGCGCGAAGCAGGACGGTGCCCCGTCGATCGGCGGCGACACGGCGTTCCTGCTGCACGACACCTTCGGGTTCCCCATCGACCTGACGATGGAGATGGCCGAGGAAGCCGGCGTGCACGTCGACCGCACGGCCTTCGAGACCCTGATGTCCGAGCAGCGCGCCCGGGCGAAGGCCGACGCGAAGAGCAAGAAGACCGCGATCGCCGACCTGAGCGTCTACAGCGCGTTCCGGGCGAAGGGCGAGACGACCTTCCTGGGCTACGACGCACTCGAGACCGAGACGCGCGTGCTCGGCATCATCGTGGACGGCGTCAGCGTCGACCGCGCGGTGGTGGGCGACATCGCCGAGGTCATCCTCGGCGAGACCTCGCTGTACGCCGAGTCCGGCGGCCAGGACGCCGACCAGGGCTCGATCGTCGGCAACGGGTTCGACCTCGAGGTCCTCGACGTCCAGCGACCGGTCTCCGGGCTCTGGAGCCACACCGTGCAGGTCCGCTCCGGCGAGGTCGGGGTCGGCGACGCCGCGAGCACCGTCGTCGATGCCGAGTACCGCCGTGGCGCGACCCAGGCGCACTCCGCGACGCACCTGGTGAACGCGGCGCTCCGCGACATCCTGGGGCCGGAGGCGCTGCAGGCCGGTTCGTACAACAAGTCCGGCTACATGCGCCTCGACTTCTCGTGGTCGCAGCCCGTGTCGCTCGAGACCCGCTCCGAGATCGAGGAGGTCGTGAACACCGCGATCCGCACCGACCTCGAGGTGTCCACGCGCATCCTGCCCATCGACGAGGCGAAGGCGCTCGGCGCGCAGGCCCTGTTCGGTGAGAAGTACGGCGCCGAGGTCCGCATGGTCGACATCGGCGGTCCGTGGTCCCGCGAGCTCTGCGGTGGCACCCACGTGGCCTCGAGTGCACAGATCGGACTGGTCAACCTGGTGGGGGAGTCGAGCGTCGGTTCGACGAACCGCCGCGTCGAAGCGCTGGTCGGGCTCGAGGGGTTCCGCGACCTCGCCGTCGAGCGCACGATCGTGTCGCAGCTCTCCAGCGCGCTCAAGGCACCTCGTGCCGACCTGCCGGCCCGCGTGCAGAACCTGATGGAGGACCTGCGGAGCGCCCAGAAGAAGCTCGCCGAGTACGAGTCGGCGAACCTGCAGCAGCGCGTGCCCGCCATCGCCCGCAACGCCACGACCGTCGGTGCCACCACCGTGGTCGCCGAGTCGGTCGACGGACTGCAGTCCGGCGACGACCTGCGCTCGCTCGCCACCGGTGTGCGGGGCCAGCTCGGTGACGGTGCTGCCGTCGTCGTGCTCGGGGCGGTCGTCGGTGGCAAGCCGATCGTGATCGTCGCGACCAACGACGCCGCTCGTGCTGCGGGCGTGCAGGCGGGCCCCCTGGCGAAGGAGGCCGCCGGCGTGCTCGGTGGCGGTGGCGGTGGCAAGCCGGACCTGGCGCAGGGCGGCGGGACCGACGCGGCCGCGCTCCCCGCGGCGCTCCGTGCCGTGACCGCACGGCTCGCGGGCTGACCGTGGGCATCCGGTCCGGGCGGCGGCTCGGCGTCGACGTCGGGCGCGCCCGGATCGGGGTCGCGGTGTGCGACCGTGACGGCCTGCTGGCGACGCCGGTCGAGACCGTCCGTCGCGACGACTCGAAGGACCTCCGGCGCATCCTCGAGCTCGCGGACGAGTACGACGTCGTCGAGGTCGTGGTCGGTCTGCCCCTGTCGATGTCGGGCGCGGACACCGCCTCGACCGAGGACGCCCGCGTGTTCGCCGCCCGGATCGCAGCGCGTCGTCCGGTGCGCCTGGTGGACGAACGACTGTCGACGGTGACCGCCCAGCGCGGGCTGCACCAGGCCGGCAAGAACACGAAGAAGTCCCGGGCCGTGATCGACCAAGCAGCCGCTGTTATCATTCTGCAACACGCGCTCGACCACGAGCGCAGTGCAGGTGCCCCTCCGGGCACCACGCTTCCCTGACAGGGCTGCCCGGTACCGCGCAAGGGTGCTCCCGTCGTCAGTCCGCGGACGACGGTGCCCAGGTGGAGTTCCCGACCGAGAGACCGAGGACGTTGGCAGACGATCTGGACTGGAACGCGATCATCGCGCCCGGCAACGACGCCGAGCGGCGGAAGGCGACTTCCGACCGCACGACAGGCACCGATGACCGCGACGACGCTGGTCGGGTGACCCCACCACCCGCGCCTCCGATGTCCCGACGCGAAGCCCGCGCACTCGAGGCCGAACGAGCCCGCGTCGCCGGCTCACCCGCCCCGGAGCCCACCGACGAGCCGCAGGCCCCCGAGCCGGCCGACGATGCTCCGGCGACCACGCGCGACGAACGCCCGGCGTCTCCCGCCGACGCACCGATCGCCACCAGCCCCGACGAGCTGCACCCCGAGGTCGCAGCACTCCTGACCGGCGAACTGCCGACCGGGTCCGCGGCGACCGCCGCGGGCGGCGGGTCCGGTGCCGACGGGACGGACCACGGCGACGCGACCGGCGGCGGTGGCGCCGCGGGAGGCGGCGGACGCGGGGGACGAGGCGGCAGAGGACGCTCCTCCAGGCAGCCGCGCGACCCGCGACCGAAGCGTCGACGCGGACCGCTCGTCGCCGGGCTCGTGATCGTCGCGGTGGTGCTGGCCGCGGGTGTCGGGGCCTACACGTTCGCCGCCCCGAAGATCCAGCAGCTGATCGGCGCGATCAGCGGTGCGCAGGAGCCCGACGACTACACCGGTGACGGCACCTCGAAGGTGACCATCACCATCAAGCAGGGGGACATCGGCGAGAACGTCGCCGCGACGTTGCAGCGCAGCGGCGTCGTCAAGGACTCGAAGGTGTTCTACAAGCTCCTGCTCGCCTCGCCGGACGTGCAGTTCCAGCCCGGTTCGTACGCGCTGAAGAAGCAGATGAGCTCGAAGTCCGCGCTGGCCGCCCTGCAGGACAAGGACAACCGGGTCCAGGCGTCGATCATCATCCCCGAGGGCACCGCGCTGGCCGACATCGAGGCCGGCATGGTCTCGAAGGCCGGCCTGACGAAGAAGCAGGTCGACGCGGCCGCGAAGGACCTGTCGGCGTACGACCTGCCGGCAGGCGTCACGACGCTCGAGGGCTGGCTCTTCCCCGCGACCTACCCGATCAACCCGGGCTGGTCCGCCGAACAGTACTTCAAGTCGATGGTCGACACGATGAAGGAGCACCTCGCCGCCGCCGGCGTCAAGGAGGCCGACCAGGAGCGCACCATCGTCTTCGCGTCGCTGGTGCAGAAGGAAGCCGGGCTCGCGGCCGACTACCCGAAGGTCGCGCGGGTGTTCCAGAACCGGCTCGACCAGGGCATGAAGCTCCAGTCCGACGCCACGGTCGCGTACGGCACGGGCAACACGCACACCGTGACCACGACCGACGAGGAGCGCGCGGACGCCTCGAACGAGTACAACACCTACGTGCACGAGGGGCTGCCGCCCGCACCGATCTCGAACCCGGGTGACGTCGCGATCAAGGCGGTCACGGCTCCGGCCGCGGGCAAGTGGCTGTACTTCGTGACGGTCGACCTGGAGTCGGGCAAGACGGTCTTCTCGGACACCTACGACCAGCACCTGGTCGCGGTCGACCAGTTCCAGGCCTGGCTGCGGGCGCACCCCGACTACCAGTAGGCGCCGACGTCGCACGGACGAACGCTGTGGGAGGATTGCCGCATGCTTCGTTGGTTGACCGCTGGTGAGTCCCACGGACCCGAACTGATCGCCATGCTCGAGGGCCTGCCCGCGGGTGTCCCGGTGTCGTTCGAGTCCATCCGTGCCGACCTCGCACGCCGCAAGCTCGGCTACGGCCGCGGCTCGCGGATGAAGTTCGAGCAGGACGAGCTGCACGTGTCCGGCGGCGTCCGACACGGTTACTCGCTCGGCAGCCCCATCGCGATCCGCATCGGCAACACCGAGTGGCCGAAGTGGGTCGAGGTCATGAACCCCGAGCCGATCGAGTCCACCGAGATGTCCCGCGGCCGGAGCGCCCCGCTCACCCGACCGCGTCCGGGTCACGCCGACCTGGTCGGCATGCAGAAGTACGGCTTCGACGAGGCCCGCCCGGTCCTGGAGCGTGCGAGCGCCCGTGAGACCGCGGCACGCGTGGCGCTCGGAGCCGTCGCGAAGTCCTTCCTGGCCGAACTCGGCATCCGTTCGGTGGCGCACACGCTGCAGGTCGGGACGGTCCGGGTGCCGGACGGCACCGACCTGCCGCTGCCCGACGACGTGGACCGCCTCGACGAGGACCAGCTGCGCTGCTTCGACGCCGAGACCTCCGCGCGCATGGTCACCGAGGTCGAGGCCGCCAAGAAGGACGGCGACACCCTCGGCGGTGTCGTCGAGGTGCTGTTCTACGGTGTTCCGCCCGGCCTCGGCTCGCACGTCCACTGGGACCGCCGGCTCGACGCCCGCCTCGCCGCGGCGATCATGGGCATCCAGGCCATCAAGGGTGTCGAGGTCGGCGACGGCTTCGCGACCGCCGGTCGCCGTGGCTCCGCGGCCCACGACGAGCTGTACCGCGAGGACGGCGAGATCTACCGCACGAGCGACCGTGCCGGTGGGACCGAGGGTGGGATGTCCACGGGCACCGTGCTGCGCGTCCGAGCCGGCATGAAGCCGATCGCCACGATCCCGCACGCCCTGCACACGGTGGACGTCGTCTCCGGTGAGGACGCCGCGGCGCACCACCAGCGCTCGGACGTCTGCGCCGTGCCGGCTGCGGGGGTCGTCGCCGAGGCGATGGTGGCCCTGGTGCTCGCCGACGCGGTGCTCGAGAAGTTCGGCGGCGACAACGTCGTCGAGACCAAGCGCAACCTCGACGCCTACCTGGCCGCGATCCCGGAGACCCTGCGCACGCGCCGGACCGAGCCCTCGGCGACCTCGACCGACCTGTGAGCACCGACGTCCGATGCGCCGATGCGCCCGTGGTCGTCATCGGCCCGATGGGTGCCGGCAAGTCGAGCGTCGGCAAGCGGGTGGCGAAGGCCCTCGGCGTGCCGTTCACGGACACCGACCGGGCCATCGTCCGCGAGCACGGACCGATCCCCGGCATCTTCGCCGACCGCGGTGAGCCGGCGTTCCGTGCGCTCGAGGCCGAAGCCGTCCGGGCAGCGCTGTCCACGGGCGGCGTCGTCGCCGTCGGCGGGGGAGCCGTCACCCACGCGGACACCCGGCGGGCCCTGACCGGAGCGCGCATCGTCCTGCTCACCGTCTCGCCCGAGGCCGTCGCCGAGCGCATCGCCGGGTCCGACCGGCCGTTGCTGGCGAACGGTGGGATCGACGCCTGGCAGACGATCATGGACGAGCGAGCGGCCACCTACGCCGAACTCGCGCACGTCGTGGTCGACACGTCCCGACGGCCGATGTCCCGTGTGGTCGACGACGTCGTCACGTGGGTGCGCAGCGACGCTGGCACGAACGCCGCGCCCAGCAGCACGACCAGCAGCACGACCAGCAGCACCACCAGCACCGAAGGAGCACCGTGACCGAGTCGACCCTGCCCGCCGGGACCACCGAGATCCGGGTGGGCGGTGACGACGGCTACACGGTGGCCGTCGGCACGGACCTGCTCGGCACCCTGCCCGGGATCCTGGGCCCGCGTGTCGCGAAGGTCCTGATCGTGCACTCGCCGACGCTCGGCGCCCGGGCGAACGAGCTCCGAGCGCTCCTGGTCGAAGCAGGCCTCGAGGCCCTGATCGCCGAGGTCCCCGACGCCGAAGGCGCCAAGCGTGTCGAGGTCGCGGCGTTCTGCTGGCAGATTATGGGGCAGGCCGACTTCACCCGCACCGACGCGGTCATCGGCCTGGGCGGCGGTGCCGTCACCGACCTCGCCGGCTTCGTCGCCGCGACGTGGCTGCGCGGTGTCGCGTACGTGTCCGTCCCGACGAGCGTGCTCGGCATGGTGGACGCCAGCGTCGGCGGCAAGACGGGCATCAACACGAACGAGGGCAAGAACCTGGTCGGCGCCTTCTCCGCCCCCCGCGCCGTCGTCGTGGACCTCGACCTCGCCCGCACCCTGCCGCGCAACGAGATCCTGACCGGGTTCGCCGAGATCGTGAAGGCCGGGTTCATCGCCGTGCCCGAGATCCTGGACATCGTCGAGGCCGACGTCGCCCGGGTGACCGACCCGACGACGCCGGAGTTCCGCCGGGTCGTCGAGCTCGCCATCGCGCTCAAGGCCGAGGTCGTGTCGGACGACTTCACCGAGCAGGGCCGACGCGAGATCCTGAACTACGGGCACACCCTGGGGCACGCGATCGAGCACGCCGAGCGGTACCAGTGGCGCCACGGTGCGGCGGTGTCGGTCGGCATGGTGTTCGCCGCCGAACTCGCCCGGCTGACCGGACACCTGGACGACGCCACGGTCGACCGTCACCGGACGATCCTGGAGTCGCTCGAGCTGCCGACCTCGTACGGCGTCGGACGGTGGCAGGGGCTGCTCGCCACCATGCGTCGCGACAAGAAGGCCCGTGCCGGCATGCTGCGGTTCATCATCCTGGACGGCGTCGGCAAACCCGTCGTGCTCGAGGGCCCCGAGGACCACCTGCTCTTCACCGCCTACCAGGAGGTCGGCGTCTAGCCTGCTCGGTCAGCGCAGGACCCGACGAATCCACTGCAGAGACCGAGCCCCGCGCCGGGCCCGCGCGGACCTGTGGAAGCCGCGCCGGGCCTCCAGACTGTGGAGGAGGATGGGGCGACGTGGCGGACGGCACCACCCGCACGCGGCGGACCCAGCAGCGGGGAGCAGACTGACGGGCGTGCCCACCCCACCCCGACTGAGCGACCTCTCCGGCCCGCGCGACGCCGACACCGGCACGCTGCGCTCCCGGGGCCGGCGTTTCACCGAACTCCTCTCGATCGCCCGCCGACACCACCTGGTCCCCTTCCGCCGCCTCGACTTCTCGCACGACCCGGCGACCTCGGACCTGCGTCGCGACCAGGCCGAGCACCTGCGCCGCGCGCTCGAGGAAGCCGGCGGCGGGTTCGTGAAGATGGGCCAGCTGCTCTCCACGCGCGACGACCTGCTGCCCGAGGAGTGGACCGAGGGACTCGCGCACCTCCAGCGGAACGTCACGGCGGCGCCGGCGGACGAGGTCCGTGCGCTGCTCGAGCAGGAGCTCGGTGCGCCGGTCGACCAGGTCTTCGCCACGTTCGACCCGGTGCCGGTGGCGGCGGCGTCGATCGCGCAGGTGCACCGCGCCCGGCTGCCCGACGGCACCGCGGTCGCCGTGAAGGTGCAGCGGCCGGGCATCGACGCCGCCGTGCGCCGCGACGTCGACATCGCCCTGCGGGTCGTCCGGTTCATGGCCAGGTGGTCGACCGAGGCGCGACAGGTCGGCGTGCAGGACATCGCCGGCCAGTACGCGGACGACCTGATCCGTCAGGTGGACTTCGTGTCCGAGCTGCGGAACCTCACTGCGCTGCGTGCGGCCCAGGCCCGCAGCGCGCGTCCGGACGAGGTCCGGTTCCCGGACCCGTACCCGGACCTGTCCGGCCGGCGTGTGCTGGTGATGGAGTTCCTGGAGGGCGACACGCTCAGCGCGATCCGCGCCGAGCGCTCCGAGCGCGACCTCGACGCGCCGATGCGCGCGATCCTCCGCGCCTTCCTGCGCCAGGTCGTCTTCGACGGCCTGTACCACGCGGACCTGCACCCGGGGAACGTCCTGGTGCTGCCCGACGGGCGGCCCGCGTTGATCGACTTCGGATCGGTCGGGAGGCTCGACCCGGGTCTCCGGGACACGGTCCAGGACCTGTTGGCCGCCTACCTGCAGGACGACACGTCGCGGATCGCCGATGCGGTCCTGCGGATGGCGCCCGTGCGCGATGCGCACGACGAGCCCGACTTCCGTCGGGACATCGCCCGCTTCGTCGCGGACGAGCTCGGTCCGGGGGCACGCATCGGCGTCGACACCGTGGACGACGCGGTCGAGGTCTTCGGGCGGTACCGGTTGAAGCCGCCGCCGGACTTCGTCGCTGCGGCGCGTGCCCTGGCGATCTTCGAGGGCACACTCCGCACGCTCGCACCGTCGTTCGACCTGCTCGAGGAGTCCCGCGGACTCGCCCGGGAGCAGATCACCGACCAACTCCGGCCGGGCAAGCTCCGCGACCTGGCGGCGAAGGAGCTGCTCGGGGTCGTGTCCGCGGCCCGTCGGTTGCCGCGCCGGGTGGACCGCATCGGCGAGGCGATCGAGACCGGCCGGTTCACGGTGAACATCCGGCTCTTCGCGGACAGCCGCGACCGGCAGCTCGTGTCCGGCATGATCCGGCGCATCCTGCTCGTGCTGCTCGGGGCCGGGGCAGGGGTCCTGGCGATCGTGTACCTGTCGTTGCCGGCGCGGCCGACGGCGACCCTGTCCACCGGGGTCGCGGGTGCGTTGCTCGGGGGAGCGGCGGTGGTGCTGCTCGCCTGGGCGGCGATCGACGCCTGGCTCGCCCGACGACGGCGCTGAGCGCGACGGGCACCGCTCCGGCCGCCGGGCGGGCGTCCGCTACACTCGTCCGGGGCCGTCCGCGGCCCGAGGACACTTCACAACACGACCGAACGGGACACCGACGACTCATGGCCAGTACCACAGACATCAAGAACGGCGCCGTTCTCATCATCGACGGCCAGCTGTGGTCGGTCGTCGAGTTCCAGCACGTCAAGCCGGGCAAGGGCGGCGCGTTCGTCCGCACCAAGCTGAAGAACGTCGTCTCCGGCAAGGTCGTCGACCGCACGTTCAACGCCGGCGCGAAGATCGACACCGCCGTCGTCGACCGTCGTGACTACCAGTTCCTCTACGAGGACGGCGACTCCTACGTGTTCATGGACACCGACACGTACGACCAGATCCCGGTCTCCGCGACCGTGGTCGGCGACGCCAAGAACTACCTGCTCGAGTCCGCGATGGTCACCATCGCCATGAACGAGGGCAACCCGCTGTACGTCGAGCTCCCGACGTCGATCGTCACCGAGGTCGAGACCGAGCCCGGCCTGCAGGGTGACCGTTCGTCCGGTGGCACCAAGGACGCGACCATCATCGCGACCGGTCACCGCATCCAGGTCCCGCTGTACCTGGAGAGCGGCACCCTGGTGAAGATCGACACGCGCGACGGCAGCTTCCTCGGCCGCGTCAACTCCTAGGCGCTGACCGTATGAGTGCTCGTTCGAAGGCCCGCAAGCGCGCCCTCGACATGCTGTACGTCGCCGAGGTGCGCGAGCTGCCGATCGCGGACGTGCTCGCCACCGAGACGGTCCGGCACCTGGACCAGCCGGAGCGTGCCTCCAGCTGGGACTACGCCCGGCAGATCGTCACGGGTGTCGACGACGCCCGTCACGAGGTCGACGCCGTGATCGTCGACCACGCCCAGGGCTGGTCGATCGCCCGGATGCCGGTCCTCGACCGCTGCATCCTGCGGATGGCCGTCTGGGAGCTCCGGTTCAACCCCGAGGTCCCCGACGCCGTCGCGATCGCCGAGGCGGTCGAGCTCGCGCAGTCGCTGTCCACCGAGGACTCTGCCGGCTTCGTCAACGGCGTGCTCGGGGCCGTCGCCGGCGGTCGTGCACCGTCTGGTCGGACGGTCGCAGGAGACCAGGAGTCCCGGTAGGGTTGGCCACGTCAGCATCCTTTAATGCCGTCCAGTGAGGCGGGGAAGGGGGTCGACGTGGGAACCAGAACGGTCCTGCAACAGCCCGACATCACGCGTGCCCTGACACGCATCGCGCACGAGATCCTCGAAGCCAACCACGGGGGCTCGGACCTCGTGCTCCTCGGCATCCCCACCCGCGGCGCCGTCCTGGCGGAACGCCTCGGCCGGATCCTGGCCGGCATCGAGCCGGAGTGGTCCTCGGCGGCCGGTGGCATCGGGACGGAGCGTGTCGGCACGCTCGACGTCACCATGCACCGGGACGACCTCGGCCACGGCATCGGTCGCGCGCCGCACCGGACGGTCATCCCCGCCGGTGGCATCGACGGCAAGGTCGTCGTGCTCGTCGACGACGTGCTGTACTCCGGCCGTACCGTCCGCGCCGCGCTCGACGCGCTGCAGGGCATCGGTCGGCCGCGTGCCGTCCGGCTCGCCGTGCTCGTCGACCGCGGCCACCGCGAACTGCCGATCCGCGCGGACCACGTCGGCAAGAACCTGCCCACGGCGTCCGACGAGCGGGTCACGCTGCACCTGGCCGAGACCGACGGCGACGACACCGTGTTCATCGAGCAGGGGGTGGCGTGATGCGGCACCTGCTCTCCACCGCCGACCTGTCCCGCGACCAGGCCGTCCACATCCTCGACGTCGCCGAGGAGATGGCCGAGGTCAACACGCGCGAGGTCCGGAAGCTCCCGGCCCTGCGTGGCAAGACCGTGGTGAACCTGTTCTTCGAGGACTCCACGCGCACGCGCATCTCGTTCGAGGCCGCCGCGAAGCGCCTGTCCGCCGACGTCCTGAACTTCGCCGCGAAGGGCTCGAGCGTCTCGAAGGGCGAATCCCTGAAGGACACCGTGCAGACCCTCGGCGCGATGGGCATCGACGGCATCGTCATGCGCCACGGCGCGTCCGGCGCCCCGCGGGTGCTCGCCGACGCCGACTGGATCGACGTGCCGGTGGTCAACGCCGGCGACGGCACCCACGAGCACCCGACGCAGGCGCTGCTCGACGCCTTCACGATGCGCCGCCGCCTGCACGGCACCGGTTCGCGCGGCCAGGGCCTCGACGGCGTGCGGGTCCTGATCATCGGCGACGTCCTGCACAGCCGTGTCGCCCGCTCGAACGCCTGGCTGCTCCGCACCCTCGGCGCGAGCGTGACCTTCGCCGCGCCACCGACCCTGCTGCCCGCCACGACGACACCGTTCGGCGCCGCGGTGCACCACGACCTCGACACCGCCCTGGCCGAGGACCCGGACGTCGTCATGACGCTCCGCATCCAGCAGGAACGCATGAACGACGCCTTCTTCCCGAACCCGCGCGAGTACACGCGGCACTGGGGCCTGACGGCGGCGCGCTTCGGACGGCTGTCCGAGCGCACGCTGATCATGCACCCCGGTCCGATGAACCGCGGACTCGAGATCGCCGGCGTCGCCGCCGACGACCCCCGCTCGACCGTCGTCGAGCAGGTCGAGAACGGCGTCTCGGTCCGGATGGCCGTCCTCTACCTCGCCCTGACGGGCAACGCCGGCAACGGCACCGACGCGAAGGAGTCCGCCGCATGACCGCTCACCTGATCCGTGGCGCGCAGCTGGTCGACGGCTCGCGTGCCGACATCCGTCTGGAGGGCCGGCGCATCACCGCGATCGGGTCCGGTCTCGACGCGGCCGGCGCCACCACCGTGGACGCGGACGGGCTCATCGCCCTGCCCGGTCTCGTGGACCTCCACACCCACCTGCGCGAGCCCGGCCACGAGGAGTCCGAGACGGTCCTCACCGGCTCGCGTGCCGCGGCCGCCGGCGGCTTCACCGCCGTGAACGCGATGGCGAACTCGAGCCCCGTCGCCGACACCGCGGGCGTCGTCGAGCAGGTGCAGGCGCTCGGCGACGACGCCGGGTACGTCACGGTCCGCCCGATCGGCGCCGTGTCGCAGGGGCTGCAGGGCACGCACCTGTCCGAGATCGGTGCGATGGCGACCTCGCGGGCGAAGGTCCGGGTGTTCTCGGACGACGGCTCCTGCGTGGCCGACCCGCTGCTCATGCGCCGCGCACTCGAGTACATCAAGGGGTTCGGCGGGGTGCTCGCGCAGCACGCCCAGGAGCCACGCCTGACCATCGGCGCGCAGATGAACGAGGGCCGGCTGTCCTCCGAGCTCGGCCTCGCCGGGTGGCCCGCCGTCGCGGAAGAAGCGATCATCGCCCGCGACGTCCTGCTCGCCGACCACGTCGGGGCGCGGCTGCACGTCTGCCACGTCTCGACGGCCGGCAGCGTCGAGGTGATCCGCTGGGCGAAGTCCCGTGGCATCGACGTCACGGCCGAGGTCACGCCGCACCACCTGGTGCTCACCGAGGACCTCATCGCCGGGCACGACGGCGCCCCCGGGTACGACGCCCGCTACAAGGTGAACCCGCCCCTCCGCGCCCGGGAGGACGTCGAGGCGCTCCGCGCGGCCCTGGCCGACGGCACCATCGACATCGTCGCGACCGACCACGCACCGCACACCGCCGAGGCGAAGTGCTGCGAGTGGCCCGCCGCCGCGAACGGCATGGTCGGTCTCGAGTCGGCGCTGAGCGTGGTGCAGTCCGCCGTGGTCGACGACGGCCGGCTCGACTGGGCCGACGTCGCCCGGGTGCTGTCCGAGGCGCCGGCGCGGATCGGTCAGGTCGAGGGGCACGGGCAGCGCATCGCCGAGGGCGCGCCCGCCGAGATCACGCTCTACGACCCGTCGGCCAGCCGTGAGTTCGCGGTCACCGACCTCGCCGGCCAGTCGCAGAACTCGCCGTACCTCGGCATGACCCTGCCGGGCCGGGTCGTCGCGACCTTCCACCAGGGGTACGCGACGGTGCTCGACGGCCGGGTCGTCGACGCGGACACGATCGCGGCGCACGCCGCGGCGCTCCGGACAGGGGCGCGCGCATGAGCGGCGACACGCAGCGCTGGCTCCTCGGCGCGGTGATCCTGCTCGCGGTCGCCGCCCTGTTCGTCGCGATGGCGCGCACCTGGCGGACGCGGACCAGGAAGCAGGCGGAAGCCGTGCCTCCGGTCCGGGTGCCGGCCGACCTGGCACCGGCGGTCGGGTCGTGGGACGGGTTCACCGTCGCGACGACCCGCGCCGACCAGCCGTTGGAACGCATCACCGCAGGCGGCCTCGGGTTCCGCGGCCGCGGCGGGGTGACGGTCCACGCGACCGGCGTGGTGATGCGCCTCGCCGGTACCGACGACCGCTGGATCGCGCGCGACGCGGTCCGCGGCGCCGACCGCTCCACGTGGGCCATCGACCGCGTGGTCGAACCCGGGGGACTAGTCCGTCTGCGATGGACGGCGACCGGCGCCGCAGGTGCGACGGACCTGGACACCTACTTCCGGTTCCCGGAGGGCGACGCAGCCGCGCTGCACGCCCTGCAGGGACTGACCGAGACCGGGCCGCAGGCGACTGCGGCCGATGCTCCGCGAACCGCGGGCGAAGGGAAGAAAGCATGACACGCGAACGGGCCGTCCTGGTCCTCGAAGACGGCACCCGGTACGACGGCTGGGCCTACGGCGCCCGTGGGCGCACGCTCGGCGAGGTGGTCTTCGCGACCGGCATGACCGGCTACCAGGAGACGCTGACCGACCCCTCCTACGCCGGGCAGATCGTGGTGCAGACCGCGCCGCACATCGGCAACACGGGGGTGAACGACGAGGACCCCGAGTCCCGTCGCATCTGGGTCGCCGGGTACGTGGTGCGCGACCCCAGCCGCGTGGTGTCGAACCACCGCGCGAACGCCACGCTCGACGACCACCTGGTGCGCGACGGCATCGTCGGCATCGCAGGGATCGACACCCGCGCCCTCACCCGCCGCATCCGTGACGCCGGTGCCATGAAGGGCGGCGTCTTCAGCGGCGCCGACGCGGCACTGCCGGAGTCGGAGCAGCTGGACGCCGTGCGGTCGCAGGCCACCATGGCGGGCGCGAGCTTCTCGTCGCTGGTGTCCACCCCGGAGACGTACGTGGTGCCGGCCGAAGGTGAGCAGATCGGCACCCTGGCCGTCCTCGACCTCGGTGTGAAGGCGTCGACCACCCGGTACCTCGCCGCCCGCGGCTTCGAGGTGCACGTCGTGCCGCAGGACATCTCCGCCGAGGAGCTGGAAGCCCTCGCACCGGATGCCCTCTTCTACTCGAACGGCCCCGGTGACCCCGCCGCCTCGGACGCGCAGGTCGAACTGCTGCAGGGCAGCCTGCGCACCGGCCGGCCGTTCTTCGGCATCTGCTTCGGCAACCAGCTGCTCGGCCGTGCCCTGGGCTTCGGCACCTACAAGCTGCCCTTCGGCCACCGCGGCATCAACCAGCCGGTGCTCGACACGACCACGGGCAAGGTCGAGATCACGAGCCAGAACCACGGCTTCGCGGTCGACGCGCCCCTGGGCGAGGTCATCGAGTCGCCGGCCGGGTTCGGTCGGGTCGAGGTCTCGCACTACTCGCTGAACGACGACGTGGTCGAGGGTCTCCGAGCGCTCGACGTGCCGGCGTTCAGCGTGCAGTACCACCCCGAGGCCGCCGCCGGGCCGCACGACAGCATGTACCTCTTCGACCGGTTCGCGGACATGGTGCGCGAGCGTCGCGACGGTGAGCCGCTCGACGCGGCCACCGCCGACGCCACGACCCCCGCAGCAGACATCACCAAGGAAGCGAACTGATGCCCAAGCGCGCAGACATCAACTCCGTCCTCGTCATCGGTTCCGGCCCGATCGTCATCGGTCAGGCCGCCGAGTTCGACTACTCCGGCACCCAGGCGTGCCGCGTCCTCCGGGCCGAGGGCGTCCGGGTCATCCTGGTCAACCCGAACCCGGCGACGATCATGACCGACCCCGACTTCGCCGACGCGACCTACATCGAGCCGATCACGAACGCGTCGCTCGAGGAGATCATCCGCATCGAGAAGCCGGACGCCGTCCTGCCGACCCTCGGTGGTCAGACGGCCCTGAACGCGGCCATCGCGCTCGACGAGGCCGGCATCCTCGCCAAGCACGGCGTCGAGCTCATCGGCGCCAAGGTCGAGGCGATCCAGCGCGGCGAGGACCGCCAGCTCTTCAAGGAGCTCGTGCTCGAGTCCGGTGCCGACGTCGCCCGCAGCCACATCGCGCACACGCTCGAAGAAGCGAAGGAGTTCGCGAAGGACCTCGGGTACCCGCTGGTCGTCCGCCCGTCCTTCACCATGGGCGGCCTCGGCTCGGGCTTCGCCTACAACGAGGCCGAACTCGTCCGCTTCGTCGGCGACGGGCTGCAGTCCAGCCCGACGACCGAGGTCCTGCTCGAGGAGTCCATCCTCGGCTGGAAGGAGTACGAGCTCGAGCTGATGCGCGACAACTACGACAACACGGTCGTCATCTGCTCCATCGAGAACGTCGACCCGGTCGGTGTCCACACCGGTGACTCGATCACGGTCGCCCCCGCGCTGACCCTGACCGACCGTGAGTACCAGAACATGCGGAACATCGGCATCGACATCATCCGTCGCGTCGGCGTCGACACCGGTGGCTGCAACATCCAGTTCGCCGTCGACCCGTCCAACGGCCGCGTCATCGTCATCGAGATGAACCCCCGCGTGTCCCGCTCGTCGGCCCTGGCGTCGAAGGCCACGGGGTTCCCGATCGCGAAGATCGCCGCGAAGCTCGCGATCGGCTACCGGCTCGACGAGATCGAGAACGACATCACGAAGGTCACCCCGGCGAGCTTCGAGCCGACGCTCGACTACGTGGTCGTGAAGACCCCGCGGTTCGCGTTCGAGAAGTTCCCGGCCGCCGACGCCACCCTGACCACCACTATGAAGAGCGTCGGCGAGGCGATGGCCATCGGCCGGAACTACGCCACGGCGCTGCAGAAGTCGCTGCGCTCGCTCGAGAAGCGCGGGTCGAGCTTCCACTGGGACACCCCGGCGTCCGAGCTCGACAAGGACGCCCTGCTGGCGAAGTCGTCGATCCCGACCGACGGCCGCATCGTCACGGTCCAGCAGGCCCTGGTCGCGGGTGCCACCGCGGACGAGGTCTTCGAGGCCACCAAGATCGACCCCTGGTTCATCGACCAGATCGTGCTCATCAACGAGGTCGCGGACGAGGTCCGTGCCGCGGACACCCTCGACGCGGACACGATGCGCTGGGCGAAGGAGCACGGCTTCAGCGACACCCAGATCGCGAGCCTGCGCAGCACGGACGCGGCACCGGTCTCCGAGCAGCAGGTCCGTGACGAGCGGCACGCCCAGGGCATCCGACCGGTCTTCAAGACGGTCGACACCTGCGCCGGCGAGTTCCCCGCCCTGACGCCGTACCACTACTCGTCGTACGACACCGAGACCGAGATCACGCCGAGCGACCGCAAGAAGGTCGTCATCCTCGGTTCCGGCCCGAACCGCATCGGGCAGGGCGTCGAGTTCGACTACTCGTGCGTGCACGCGTCCTTCGCGCTGAGCGCCGCCGGGTTCGAGACGATCATGATCAACTGCAACCCCGAGACCGTGTCGACCGACTACGACACCTCGGACCGCCTGTACTTCGAGCCGCTCACGGCCGAGGACGTCCTCGAGGTCATCGAGGCCGAGGCGGCGTCCGGCGAACTCGTCGGCGTCGTCGTGCAGCTCGGTGGTCAGACCGCCCTGGGCCTGGCGAAGCCGCTCGAGGCCGCCGGGATCCCGATCCTCGGCACCAGCCCCACCGCGATCGACTCGGCCGAGGAGCGCGGGCAGTTCTCCGCCATCCTCGACGCGGCCGGGCTGCTCGCACCGCGGAACGGCACGGCCCACGACCTGACGAGCGCCACCACGGTCGCCGAGGAGATCGGGTACCCGGTCCTCGTCCGCCCGTCGTTCGTGCTCGGCGGCCGCGGCATGGAGATCCTCTACGACTCCCCGTCGCTCGCGGACTACTTCGACCGGATGGCCGACCAGGCGATCATCGGCCCGGAGCTCCCGCTGCTGGTGGACCGGTTCCTCGACGACGCGGTGGAGATCGACGTCGACGCGCTCTTCGACGGCGAGCGGCTCTACATCGGCGGCATCATGGAGCACCTCGAAGAGGCCGGCATCCACTCCGGCGACTCGGCGTGCACCCTGCCCCCGGTCGGTCTCGGCCGCGCGGAGATCCAGGGCGTCGTCGACGCGACCGAGAAGATCGCCCGCGGCATCGGCGTGCAGGGCCTGCTCAACGTCCAGTTCGCCATCGGCGCCGGCGTGCTCTACGTCCTCGAGGCGAACCCGCGCGCCAGCCGCACGGTGCCCTTCGTCTCGAAGGCGCTCGGCATCCCGCTGGCCAAGGCCGCGTCCCGCATCATGACCGGCACCACGGTCGCCGAGCTCGTCGCCGAGGGCATGCTGCCCGAGCGTGACGGTGCGTTCGTGCCCGCGCAGTCGCCGGTCGCCGTCAAGGAAGCCGTGCTGCCCTTCCGTCGCTTCCGCACCCGCGAGGGCCAGGTCGTCGACTCGGTGCTCAGCCCCGAGATGCGCTCCACCGGCGAGGTCATGGGCATCGACCGCGACTTCCCGCGGGCCTTCCTCAAGTCGCAGGACGCCGCGTACGGCGGCCTGCCGACCAGCGGCACGGTCTTCGTGAGCGTCGCCGACACCGACAAGCGCGCGATCGTTCTGCCGGTGCACCGCCTGCAGCAGCTCGGCTTCACGATCATCGCGACCGAGGGCACGGCGGAGATCCTCCGGCGCAACGGCATCGAGGTCGGCATCGTCGGCAAGTACAGCCAGGGTGGCGAGAGCGTCGTCGACCTGCTGGCCACCGGCGAGGTCGACATCGTCATCAACACGCCGTCCGGTGCTGCCGGTCGTGCGGACGGGTACGAGATCCGTGCGGCCACGGTCGCGGCGGACAAGCCGCTGTTCACGACGATCGCGCAGATCGGGGCGGCCGTCGCGGCGATCGAGACGATCGGTTCGCCGCTCAACGTCCGCAGCCTGCAGGACTACGCGCTCGAGCGCGCCACCTGGTGACGGCTGCCAGCGTGGGCACGAACCGGTCAGGAGGCCCGGCCTCCTTCGGCGACCGACTCGCGTCCGCCGTGCGCGAGCGTTCACCGCTCTGCGTCGGCATCGACCCCCACGCCGCCACCCTGGCGGCGTGGGGGCTCGGCCGCGACGAGCAGGGCCTTGCCGCATTCGGCGCGGCCCTGGTCGACGCGGCTGCCGGCCGCGCGGCGATCGTGAAGCCGCAGGTCGCCTTCTTCGAGGCGGCGGGGGTGGCGGGCTACCGCGCGCTCGACGCGACGATCCGTCGGGCACGCGATGCGGGCCTCCTGGTCGTCGCCGACGTGAAGCGGGGCGACATCGGGACGACCGGTGACGACTACGCGCTGGCGTGGCTGGACCGCGACGGGCCGTTCGCGGCCGACGCGATGACGGTGTCGCCGTACCTCGGGTACGGCTCGCTCCGGGGCACGATCGACGTCGCGCGCCGGAACGGTGCGGGGGTCTTCGTGCTCGCGGCGACGAGCAACCCCGAGGCCCGGGTGCTGCAGACCGCGGTGCTGGCCGAGGGACCGCGTACCGGCCGGACGGTCGCGGCCGGTATCGTCTTGGACGTGGCAGACGACAACCGGTCCGTGGGCGATCAGGCCCTGGGCGACGTCGGGCTCGTGCTCGGCGCGACCCTTCACCTCGACGACTTCGGCATCGACGCGGACGCGATCGGCTCCGCGCCGGTCCTCGCCCCGGGCTTCGGCGCCCAGGGGGCCCGCATCGAGGACCTCCGGGCGCTGTACGGCGCCCGTGCCGAGCAGGTGCTCGTGAGCGAGTCGCGCGGCCTGCTGACCGACGGTCCGGACGGGGTCGCGGCCCTCGTCGCCGACCGCGCCGACCGCATCCGCACGGCACTGGCGGCGGCAGCGTGACCGACGCGCCCGAGGGCCTGCCCGCGCACCGCACCCCGCCAGAGGTGGACCGCGTCGCCGCGGCGAAGGCCGCCGTCGCCGCACGACGCGCCCGGGCTGCGGTGAAGGCGGCGATCGCGTCGGGGGAGCGCTCCGCACTCGACGTCGCCCGTGCCGCGTGGGACGACTCGCTGGTCGAGACGACCTCGGCCGAGCGTTCGCTGCGGGTCCGCGACCTGCTCGTCAGCCTGCCGGGCATCGGCCCCGCACGAGCCGAGGCGATCATGGGGACCCTGCGGATCGCACCGTCGAAGCGCCTCGGTGGCCTCGGCACCCGGCAGCGGACCGCGCTGGCGGACTGGCTCGCCGCGCGCGGTCGCAAGCGTGGTGCCTCGAAGCTCGTCGTGCTCGCCGGACCCACCGCGGTCGGCAAGGGCACGGTGAGCGCGCACATCCGACAGCAGTACCCGGACGTCAACCTCAGCGTCTCCGCCACCACCCGGAAGCCCCGCCCCGGCGAGGTCGACGGTGTGCACTACTACTTCGTGGACGACGCCGAGTTCGACCGGATGATCCGCGACCGCGAGCTGCTCGAGTGGGCGACCGTCCACAACTCGTACCGCTACGGCACCCCGCGGCCGCCGATCGACCGTGCGCTCGACGCCGGCGAGAAGGTCATGCTCGAGATCGACCTGCAGGGCGCACGACAGGTCCGCGACGCCATGCCCGAGGCCGTGCTGGTGTTCCTGCTGCCCCCGACGTGGGAGGAACTGGTGCGCCGGCTCATCGGCCGTGGCACCGAATCCGCGGATGAACAGGCGCGTCGTCTCGAGACCGCGAAGGTCGAGCTGGCCGCCCAGGACGAGTTCGACGTGCGGATCGTGAACTCCGATGTCGGCACCGCGGCACGTGAGGTCGTAGACTTGTTCTCTGCGCCCTGACGGGTGCACTGACTTCGAGGAGACACCATGGCCAACCCCCAGGGCATCATCGACCCGCCCATCGACGACCTGCTCAGCAAGGTCGAGTCGAAGTACGCGCTCGTCATCTTCGCGTCGAAGCGCGCCCGCCAGATCAACGACTACTACGCCGACCTGCACGAGGGCTCGCTCTTCGACAACGTCGGCCCGCTCGTCGACTCGACGATCGACGACAAGCCGCTGTCCGTCGCGCTCCACGAGATCAACGAGGACAAGCTCACCGTCACCAAGCAGCAGCAGCCCACCGACTGATCCCGGTGACTGCAGCTGCTCTCCGCCTCTTCACGTCCGAGTCGGTGACCGAGGGGCACCCCGACAAGATCTGCGACCAGATCTCGGACAGCATCCTCGACGCGCTGCTCACGGTCGACCCGAACGCGCGCGTGGCCGTCGAGACGATGGTGACCACCGGGCTCGTGCACGTCGCCGGCGAGGTCACGACCTCCGGCTACGTCGAGATCCCGAAGCTCGTGCGTGACGTCATCACCGGCATCGGCTACAACTCGTCGGACGTCTCGTTCGACGGCGCCACCTGCGGTGTCGAGGTCTCGATCGGTGCGCAGTCGCCCGACATCGCGCAGGGTGTGGACGAGTCGCTCGACTCCCGCACCGGTGCGGTCGATCCGCTCGACCGTCAGGGCGCCGGCGACCAGGGCATCATGTTCGGCTTCGCGACGAACGAGACCCCCGAGTACATGCCGGTCGCGATCTGGCTGGCGCACCGCCTGGCCGAGCGCCTGGCCGCGGTCCGCAAGTCGGGCGAGCTGTCGTTCCTGCGTCCCGACGGCAAGACCCAGGTCACCGTCGGGTACGACGGCGTCGTGCCGAAGACCGTCGAGACCGTCGTGCTCTCCACGCAGCACTCGCCGAGCGTCACGCTCGACGAGCTCACCGCCGCGATCACCGAGCACGTGATCCGTCCGGTCCTCGACCTCGTCGACCTCGACTCCTCGCACGTCGACGTCATCGTCAACCCGACCGGTCGCTTCGAGATCGGTGGACCCCAGGGCGACGCCGGACTCACCGGCCGCAAGGTGATCGTCGACACGTACGGCGGGGCCTCCCGTCACGGTGGCGGAGCGTTCAGCGGCAAGGACCCGTCGAAGGTCGACCGTTCGGCCGCCTACGCGCTGCGCTGGGTCGCGAAGAACGCGGTCGCCGCGGGGCTCGCCGACCGGCTCGAGGTGCAGGTCGCGTACGCGATCGGCCGCGCGAAGCCCGTCGGGCTCTACGTCGAGACCTTCGGCACCGGACACGTCGACGACGCCACGATCGAAGCCGCCATCCGCCAGGTGTTCGACCTGCGTCCGGCCGCGATCATCCGCGACCTCGACCTGCTCCGACCGATCTACGCGCAGACCGCGACCTACGGCCACTTCGGCCGCGAGCTCCCCGGGTTCACGTGGGAGCAGCTCGACCGTGTCGAGGAACTCCGCGCTGCCGCAGGACTCGTCGCCGCGACCGTCTGAAGCACCGCGTGACCACCGTCGCGCGCGTCGTCCTCGACTCGCCGCTCCCGCAGTTGGACCGTCTGTTCGACTACCGGGTGCCGGCCGAGCTCGAGGACGACTGCGTCGCGGGGGTCCGCGTCAAGGTGCCGCTGCGCACCGGGGCGCGGATGTCCGACGGGTACGTGGTCGAGATCGTCACCGAGGGTGAGTACCCCGGTGAGCTCAGCCAGATCGAGGCCGTGCTGTCCCCGGTGCCCGTCCTGGCGCCGGAGATCTGGACCCTCGCGCGCGCCGTCGCGGACCGGGCGGCGGGCGTCGCCTCCGACGTCCTGCGCCTCGCCGTGCCACCGCGGCAGGTGCGCGCCGAGAAGGCCTGGCTCGCCCGTGACACCGCGTGGTCGCCCCCGCCGGTGACCGCTCCGCCCGTCACCGGCTACGCCGACGGCGTCCTGGAGGCCGTGGTGACGGAGCACGGACGTGCTGCGGTCGCCGCCGTCCCCCAGCCCGTGGCGGTGGGTGACGCGGACGCACCGGTGTGGGTGCCGGGATGGGCTGCGACGCTCGCCCAGGCCGCGGCGCACACGCTGGCTGCCGAGCAGTCCGCGGTGGTCGCCGTGCCGGACTTCCGCGACGTCATCGACCTCGAGCGCGCCCTGCTCGCCGTGCTGCCGCCGGAACGGGTGGTGCGGTTCGACGCGAAGCAGACGAACGGGCAGCGTGCGAAGGCCCTGCTGCAGGCCCGCACGCACCCGGTGGTCGCGATCGGGAACCGCACGGCGATGTACGCGCCGGCGACGGAGCTCGGGCTGATCGCGATGTGGGACGACGGCGACGCCTCGTTCATCGAGCAACGGGCGCCCTACGTGCACACGCGCGACGTCGCCCTGGTGCGGGCGGCCCAGTCCGGTGCCGCGCTGCTGTTCGTCTCGCACGCGCGCAGCACCGACGTGCAACGCCTGGTCGAGCTGCACTGGCTGCAGGACGTCGTCCCGTACCGCGTGAAGACCCCGAAGGTCATCCCCACCGTGCAGCAGACCGGGGCCGAGGGCTTCGCCGCCCAGGCGCGCATCCCGAGTTCGGCCTGGCGTGCCGCGCGCGAGGCGAGCCAGCACGGAGCCGTCCTGGTGCAGGTCGCCAGCCCGGGCTTCGGCACCGGCCTGGTCTGCGCCGAGTGCGGCGAACGGGCGCACTGCCGGGTCTGCGGCGGCCCGCTCGGCAGCCCCCACCGGGGCGCCACCCCCCAGTGCCGGTTCTGCGGTGCCCTGGCCGTCGGGTTCCGCTGCCCGACGTGCGGCAACGGCACCGTCAAGCCGGTCGGCCAGGGCGCACAGCGCACCGCGGAGGAGCTCGGGCGGGCGTTCCCCGGCACCCGGATCATCGTCGCGGACGGATCCCGTCCGCTCGACGAGGTCCCCGCCAAGCCGTCGGTCGTCGTCGCCACCCGCGGGGCGGAACCCTCGGTGCCCGGCGGTTACGCCTGCGTGCTGCTGCTCGACGGCGAGAAGATGCTCGCCCGCGAAGGGCTGCGCGTGCAGGAGGACGTGCTGCGCTTCTGGACGAACGCGGCGGCGAAGTCGGCCCCCGGCGCCGAGGTGTACCTGGTCGGGATCGGTGGGCGTCTGGCGTCTGCGATGGCCCTGTGGCGGCTCGACGGACCCGCGCACGACGAACTCACCGACCGCCGTGAACTCCACTTCCCGCCGGCCGTCCGGGTGGCGACGATGACCGGCACCGACGAGGCCGTCACCGCTGCGGTCGAGGCCCTGGGCGACGCCGTCGTCGGTCCGGTGCTCGGCCCGGTCCCCGTCGAGGACGACGCCCTGCCGGGCACGGTCCGGGCGATCGTGCGGTTCCCGTACGCCCACGGTGCCGAGGTCGCGGCGACGCTCAAGGCCGAGGTCATCCGGCGTTCGTCGACCCGGCGGGTGCTCAAGGGCGGCAACCGCCGACGGGCCGCTCCGACGCTGCGGGTGCGGCTCGACGACGCCGAACCGTTCTCCGAGGTCTGAGCCCGGCCGACCGGGTGGGCACGACTGGGTGGCCCCGACGCAGAACGACACCGCCGACGTCGTGGGACGTCGGCGGTGTCGTTCGGGGTCTGCCGCGTTGCTGCGACAGTCGGGTGTGCGCCGGTCAGGCGTTGGCGGGCCGGCGACGCTCGCGCGGCAGCACGACGCCGAGGGCGACCATGCCGATGGCGAGCACGAGGTGCAGCCAGTTGTCGGCGTTGTTCAGCGGGACGAAGTTCGCACCCGAGCTGTGCCCGGCGGTGAACAGGCCGTAGACCCACAGGACGAAGTAGACGACCCCGCCGAGCACGAGGTACATCCGTGAGCCGGTGGCCCGGTTGGCGGCGAGCAGTCCGACGACGCCGAACAGCAGGTGGACGATGTTGTGCAGCACCGACACCTGGAAGATACCGAGCAGCATGCCCATCGACTCGTGTCCGGCGCCGGCCAGGTCACCGGTCGTGATGCCGGGGACGAACCCGGCGATCCCGACGAGCAGGAACACGATGCCGACCACGAGGGCGGCCTTCTGGACGGACGAACCGGCGTAGCGGTTGGTGGCGGTGGTGACGTCGCTCATGGTGGTTCCTTTCCTGATGTGGTTCAGACCGTACGCAGCCACCGCGCAGTCGGTTCACGGACGGTCCACGGAACGCATCCCGCCGCGCACGGCCCGTGGGAGACTCGAGGCGTGACGACGGGGGAACGGGGCGGTCCGCTCACGGGCTGGCGCTACCAGGGGACGCTGCGGCGCTACCAGCAGGACGTGCTCGACCGGGTGCCTGTGGTGCCAGGGGACCCGGTGCACGTGGTCGCGCCGCCGGGCTCCGGCAAGACCCTGCTCGGGCTCCTGCTGGCCGGCCGCGCCGGAGCCCGCGCGCTCGTCCTCGCGCCGACCGCGACGATCCGCTCCCAGTGGGCCGTCTCGGCTGCCGCGCTCGACGGTGCTCCGGCCGTCCGCGTGTCCGAGGACCCCGAGCACCCCGGTGATCTGACCGCGCTGACCTACCAGATGCTCTCGGTCCTCGAGACCGGCAACCCGCTCACCGAGCTCGCGGCTGCGGACTGGCGCCGCGAACTCGTCGAGGGCGGCCGCGACGAGCAGGCTGCGGCAGCGTGGCTCGTCGACCTCGATGGCTCCAACCCGACGGCGTACCGGAAGGGGATCGCGCGGCGCTCACGGGCCATCCGCCGTCGACTCGCCCGCGAGGACCCGGCGATCCTCGCGACCGCGCTGCACCCGAACGCCCGGGCCCTGGTCGACCGGCTCGTCGCGCACGGCGTCGGCACCATCGTGCTCGACGAGTGCCACCACCTGCTCGACCACTGGGCCCTCGTGGTCGCGTACCTCGCCGCACGCATCCGGCAGGCCGGCCGTGAACCCCTGCTCATCGGGCTCACCGCCACCCTGCCGTCCACCGACGACCGGGACGCGCACGACAACTACACCGCGCTGCTCGGCGACGTCGACCACGAGGTCCCGACACCGGCCGTGGTGAAGGAGGGCAACCTCGCGCCCTACCGAGACCACGTCTGGTTCGTCGAACCCACGCAGGACGAGATCGCGTTCCTCCGCGAGCACGAGGACCAGCTCGCGAGCCTGGTGGCGACGACGTTCGACGACCCCGACGGCGCGGACTGGCTGGTGCACACCCTGCAGCCACCCGTCGACCAGTCCGACGGTGACCGCTCGGCCACGGCATCGCCCGAGACGCGGCTGGCCCGTGCGTTCGACACCGACTTCGCCGTCGCCGAGTCCGCCGCGCGCATGCTCGCGGAGGTCCGTCCGGACCACCCGGTCCTGGCCTTCGTCCACCACGCCGCCCGGAGCACACCCGACGCCGAGCAGCGACTCCGGCTGCTCGCCCGCTACGCCCTCGACCGGCTCCTGCCCGATCCCGACCGAGCGGAACAGTGGCAGCGGATCAAACGGTCCATCGTCGACTTCGGCTTCACCCTGACGGACCGCGGGGTCCGGCGTGGCCGCGACCCCGTCGACACCGTCCTCGCCTCGTCCGCGGCCAAGGACACCGCGGTGGGGGAGATCCTCCGGCTCGAACTCGAGCAGGAGGGCGCGGGCCGCCTGCGCACCGTCGTCGTCACGGACCACGCCACGCACGGCAACGCCCGTGGCTCGGGTGGGCGCGACGCCGGCGCGCTCCGCACCTTCGCGACGATCGCCGCGGACCCGACCCTCACCGGCCTGCACCCCGTCCTCGTCACCGCGAAGCACCTCCGCATCGCCGCCCGCGACGCCGACGTCCTGCTGCCCGCGCTCCGACGCCACCTCGGCACCGAACTGCCCGCCAGTCCGGTGGACGGCACACCGGGGGTGCTCGCGGTGGAGACCGCCGGCACCGGCTCGGCCGCGGTCATCGCCGCCGTCTCGGCACTGCTCACCGACGCGACCACCCGTCTCGTCGTCGGCACCCGCGGACTCCTCGGCGAGGGCTGGGACTGCCCGGCGGTGAACACCCTGATCGACCTCACGGCCGTCGCGACGTCCTCCGCCACCCAGCAGCTCCGCGGTCGCACCCTGCGCCTCGACCCCGCCTGGCCCCGCAAGGTCGCCCACAACTGGACCGTCACCGCCGTCGTGCCCGCTGACGTCCCGCTCCTCGCAGCGCCGGACGTCAGCCGCATGCACCGGAAGCACGATCAGCTCTGGGGACTCCTCCGCGAGGACGACACCCAGGTCGTCCGCGGCACCGGGACCGCACTCTCCGACGCACACGCCCTGCGGCTCGCCGCGATCGTCGCCAAGGACAAGCGGCGGAGCGTCCGAGCGCTCGACGACGACATCGCGGCGGCGCTGCCGTCCCGTGAGCAGACCCACGCGGCCTGGCGCATCGGCGAGCCGTACGCCGACCGCGAGAGCACGGCGGCCGTCCTCCACGAACCCGATGCCGCGCCGTGGACCACCGGCCCCACCGCAGCCGCCGTGATGACCGTCGTGCTCGCGCTGGTGCTCGCGGTCGTCGCACAGTCGTTCCGTGTCGTCGTCGAACTCTGGCGCGCCGGCGTCGTCCTCGGCGTCGTCGGTGCGGTCCTCGCCGTGGTCGCCGCGACCGCGGTCGCCTGGCCGGTCGCCCGCCAGCTCGGCACGGCGCTGCGACAGCGGTTCGACACCGCGCACGGCTACCGGAGCGCCGTCCGCGTCGTCGTCGACGGCCTGCACCGCGCCGGACGCATCCCCGCCTACGGTGACGGCGACATCCGCGTCACCCCGACGATGGCCGGCAGGCTGCCGGTGGCGTTCACCATGGAGGCCCTCGGCGGGACCGTGGAGGACCGCCGCACGGTGACGAGCGCACTCGCCGAGGCGTTCGGTCCGGTCCGCACGCCGCGGTTCCTGCTCGAGACCGGGCGCGGCGAGGCAGCGCGGCTGCGCCGGGCACCGCTGCTGGCGCTCGCGCTGTGGATCGCACGGACGACCACCCGCGGCAACCGGTTCCTGGCGGTCCCGACGGGGATCGGACGACGGCGGGAGGACGCCGAGGCGTTCGCCGCCGACTGGGACCGTTCGGTCGGTCCGTGTCGGCTCCACGAGATCGACTCGCCGGCGTCGCTCGTGCTGCTGCTCCGCGCTCGACGTGACTCCGGAGCGACGAAGACGCCGCCGTCCCTGCGTGACCAGTGGTCCTGACGACGGGCTGGTGACGTCGGCCGGTGCTCGTGCCGGCCGCGGGCGACGCGCGTGGGACGATGGACCCATGCGTCTCGTCGTCGCCGGCAGCCCCGCTGCGGCCGTCCCCACCCTCCGCCGTCTGGCGGCGTCCGACCACGAGATCGTCGCGGTGCTCACCCGGCCGGCCACCCCGCAGGGCCGCAAGCGGGTCCTCACCCCGACTCCGGTGGCCGTCGTCGCCGCGGAGCTCGGACTGCCGGTCATCGAGGCCTCGCGCGTCGACGATGCCGTCACCGCCCAGATCGCGGACCTCGACGTCGACCTCGGCGTGATCGTCGCCTACGGCGCACTGCTCCGCCGCCCGGCCCTCGACGCCCCGCGACACGGGTGGATCAACCTGCACTTCTCCGACCTGCCGGCGTACCGCGGTGCTGCTCCCGTGCAGCGTGCGGTGATGGCCGGCGACACCCGGACCGCCGCCACGGTCTTCCAGCTGGTCGAGGCGCTCGACGCCGGCCCGGTCTACGCCGCGCGGCCCTTCGAGATCGACCCCGAGGCGACCTCGGGTGAGGTCCTCGGCGCGATGGCCGAGGTCGGTGCCGACGTCGTGGCGGACGTCGTGGACGGCATCGCCGCCGGCACCGCTGTCGCGACCGAGCAGTCCGGCGAGCCCACCCTCGCCCCGAAGCTCACGATCGACGACGGCCGTGTCGACTTCGCCGCTCCGGCAGCGGTCGTGCACGCCCGGCTGCGCGGCGTCACGCCCGAGCCCGGCGCGTACGCCCACCTGGGCGAGACCCGCGTGAAGCTGCTCCGCAGCACGCTCCAGCCAGGAGGCGCCGAGGACCCCGCCCCGTCGCTCGCGCCCGGTGCGCTCGCGCTCCACGGCGGTCGGCTGCTGGTCGGGACCGCCGACACCCCGCTCGTGCTGCTCGAGGTGCAGCCGGCGGGCAAGAAGGCGATGGACGCCGCCGCCTGGGCCCGTGGCCTCGGCGAACTGGACGGGAAGGTCCTCGCATGAGCCCCCAGACGAAGCCCCAGGCTGCCCGCCGTGGCCCCCGCCCGGCCAGTGCCCGCCGCGTGGCGTTCGACGTGCTCCGCGCCGTGCAGGTCGACGACGCCTACGCGAACCTGCTGCTGCCGACGCGCATCCGTCGTGCCGGGCTCACCGCCCGCGACGCCGGGTTCGCGACCGAGCTCACCTACGGGTCGATCCGGATGCTCGGCCGCTACGACGTCATCATCGCGCTGGCCTCCGGTCGCCGGGCCGAGAACATCGAGGCGGACGTCCTCGACGTGATGCGCCTGGGCGCCCACCAGCTGCTCGCCATGCGCACGCCGACGCACGCCGCCGTCGACGCCACGGTGGAGCTCGCCCGCGAGGTCGGTGCCCGCCGCGCCACCGGGTTCGTCAACGCCGTGATGCGGAAGATCGCCGCCCGCACCGACGACGAGTGGGACGCCCTGATCACCGAGGGCCGCGCCGGGGACGCCCTGCTCGCCACCCGGTGGTCGCACCCGGTCTGGGTCGTCTCCGCGCTCCGCGACGCCCTGGCCGCCGAGCGCTCCCGCGACGAGCTCGCAGCCCTGCTCGCCGCCGACAACGCAGCACCCCGGGTGCAGCTCGCAGCCCTGCCCGGACTCGCCACCGACGAGGACATCGCCACCGCGACCGCGCGCACCGCGCCGGACGACGACCCGGACGCCGCGTTCGCCGACGCGACCGGGGCGGACGACGTGCCCGCGGCCCTGGTGCCCGCCGTCGACGAACCGGAGGCCGACGGCGCGACCGGCACCGTGCCTCCCGTCCGGTCCACCGAACCCGTCGTGCAGGCGGACGCCGCGCCGGTGTCGCCCGTCGGGATCCGCGGCATCTCCGGCGACCCGGCACGCGTGCCGGGCGTCGCCGCCGGGCGCCTGCGCGTGCAGGACGAGGGGTCGCAGCTCGCCGCGCTGGCGCTGAGCCGCTCGTCGGCCGTGCGTGCGGGGGAGCGGTGGCTCGACATGTGCGCCGGTCCCGGCGGCAAGGCCGCGCTGCTCGCCGCCGAGGCGCAGCAGGGCGGGGCGACCCTGGTCGCCAACGAGCTCGTGCCCGCCCGGGCCGGACTCGTGCGGAACGCCCTCGGCGTGTTCGGCGACCACGTGCGGGTCGTCGAGGGCGACGCCCGTCGGTACGGCCGCGACGGCACCGGGATGACCTTCGACCGCATCCTGCTCGACGCCCCGTGCACCGGGCTCGGCGCGCTGCGTCGCCGGCCGGAGGCCCGCTGGCGGAAGCTCCCCGAGGACGTCGAGGAGCTCGCGGCGCTGCAGACCGAACTGCTCGACGCCGCCGTCCGCGTGCTCGCTCCGGGCGGGACCCTGGCGTACGTGACGTGCTCGCCGCACCTGGCCGAGACGCGCGGGCAGGTCGACGCGCTGATGGGGCGGCACGGTGGCCGGCTCGAGCAGCTCGACACCGCCACGGTCGTCCGGGGTGTCGCCGCTCGTGACCCGGAGATCGCGGACGGCGCCACAGCGCAGCTGTGGCCGCACCGGATCGGCACCGACGCGATGTTCATCGCGCTGTTCCGTCGCGTCGACTGAGGTCCCGACGCGCGGCACGCCGGTAGGCTTGCCCGGTGACGATCCGCATCTCGCCGAGCATCCTGTCCGCCGACTTCGCGAACCTCGAGCGTGAACTCCACCGCATCGAGACCGCCGACCTGGTGCACGTCGACGTGATGGACAACCACTTCGTGCCGAACCTGACGCTCGGGCTGCCGATCGTCGAGCGCCTGCAGCAGGTGTCGCCGGTGCCACTCGACGTGCACCTCATGGTCACGGACGCCGACCGAAACGCGCCGAAGTACGCCGAGACCGGTGCGTCGAGCGTCACGTTCCACTTCGAGGCCGCCGAAGACCCGGTGGCGACCGCCGCGGCGATCCGGTCGAACGGTGCCCGCGCGGCCGTCGCCGTGAAGCCCGGCACCCCGATCACCCAGGTGCTGCACCACCTCGACGCCTACGACATGATCCTGCTGATGACGGTCGAGCCCGGGTTCGGCGGCCAGTCGTTCATGCCGTCCGTGATGCCGAAGCTCGCTGACGCGCGCGCGGCGGTCGACGCCTCGGGGCTCGACGTCTGGCTCGAGGTGGACGGGGGCATCTCGGTGGACACCGTGCCCGAGGCCGTGCGGAGCGGTGCGGACACGCTCGTCGCGGGGTCGGCGGTCTTCGGCGGCGAGCCCGCCGCGCGCATCACCGACCTGCGCGAGGCCGCCGCTCGGGCCCGCTCGTGACCGTGGGACCGCCGGACGGTACCGGCGTGGCCGAGGCGACCACCGCCTCCCGTCCGGACGGTGCGTCGGCAGCGTCAGCGGAGACCGGTAGCCTGGACCCCGTGAAGACGTTCGACGACCTGTTCCAGGAGCTCACCGAGAAGGCGCGCACGCGCCCCGAGGGCTCCGGCACCGTCGCCGAACTCGACGCCGGCGTGCACCAGATCGGCAAGAAGATCGTCGAGGAAGCCGCCGAGGTCTGGATGGCGGCCGAGTACGAGGGCGACGAGCGCACCTCGGAGGAGATCTCGCAGCTGGTCTACCACCTCCAGGTCCTCATGGTCGCCAAGGGGCTCACCCCGGCGGACGTCTGGCGACATCTGTAGGACGCGCTCGGGCACCAGCCCGCGCACCGACCTCGATCCGCCACGACCCCGACCAGAAAGCAGACCCCTGATGCTCCGCATCGCCGTGCCCAACAAGGGCTCCCTGTCCGAGACCGCGTCCGACATGCTGCGTGAGGCCGGGTACGCCGGTCGCCGTGACCCGAAGGCGCTGCACCTGCTCGACGAGCGCAACGGCGTCGAGTTCTTCTTCCTCCGCCCGCGGGACATCGCCACGTACGTGGGGTCCGGCGCACTCGACGTCGGCATCACCGGCCGTGACCTGCTGCTCGACTCCGGCTCCGAGGCGCACGAGGTCGACGCGCTCGGCTTCGCCGACTCCACCTTCCGGTTCGCCGGCACGCCCGGACGGTTCGCCTCGCTGCAGGACCTCGACGGCGTCCGCGTGGCCACGAGCTACCCCGGCCTCGTCGGAGCGTTCCTCGCCGAGCACGGGGTCACCTCGACGCTCGTGAAGCTCGACGGCGCCGTCGAGAGCGCCGTGCGGCTCGGGGTCGCCGACGCCGTTGCCGACGTCGTGTCGACGGGCAGCACGCTCCGACAGGCGGGCCTCGAGATCTTCGGCCCGGTGATCCTCGAGTCGACCGCGGTGCTCGTCTCCACCGACGAGACCATCGCCGGCATCGACGTGCTGCGTCGGCGGCTGCAGGGCGTGCTCGTCGCCCGCGGCTACGTGATGCTCGACTACGACGTCCCCACGGCACTGCTCGAGCAGGCGACGGCGGTGGCGTCCGGCATCGAGTCGCCCACGGTGTCGCCGCTGCACGACCGCGAGTGGGCGGCGGTCCGCGTGATGATCCCGCGCGACGACGCGAACCTCATCATGGACGCGCTCTACGACCTCGGCGCCCGGGCGATCCTCGTCAGCCCGATCCACGCCGCACGCCTGTGACCACCGGCGGCGTGTCGGTGCGGGTCATCCCGTGCCTCGACGTCAAGGGCGGCCGAGTCGTCAAGGGTGTCAACTTCCTCGACCTGCAGGACGCCGGTGACCCCGTCGAGCTCGCGGCGCGGTACTACGAGCAGGGTGCCGACGAGCTGACCTTCCTCGACGTCGGCGCCACGGTCGAGAACCGGGCGACGATGTACGACACCGTGACCCGGACGGCCGAACAGGTCTTCATCCCGCTCACCGTCGGTGGTGGGGTGCGCAGCGTCGACGACGTGTCGCGGCTGCAGCAGTGCGGTGCGGACAAGATCGGCGTGAACAGCGCGGCCATCGCCCGCCACGAACTCGTCGGCGAGATCGCCGACCGGTTCGGCGCGCAGGCCGTCGTGCTCTCGCTCGACGTCAAGCGGTCGGACCGGATGCCCTCGGGCTTCGTGGTCACCACCCACGGGGGGCGGACCGAGTCCGACCTCGACGCGATCGCCTGGGCGCGCGAAGCCGTCGAACGCGGTGCGGGGGAGCTGCTCGTCAACTCGATCGACGCCGACGGCACGAAGAACGGGTTCGACCTCGAACTCGTGGCCGCGGTGCGCGCGGTCTCGTCCGTCCCGGTGATCGCCTCGGGAGGCGCGGGTCGCGTCGAGCACTTCGCCCCGGCCGTCGACGCGGGTGCGGACGCGGTCCTCGCCGCCAGCGTCTTCCACCGTGGCGAGATGACCGTGGGGGACGTCAAGGCCGCGCTCCGCGCGACCGGTCACGCCGTCCGCTGATCCGCCGCCGTAGGCTAGGAGTCTCATGACCGACAGCACCAGTACCGACACCGAGGCGGTCCTCGACCGCGCACACTTCGGTGCGGACGGCCTGCTCCCCGCCATCGTGCAGGAGGAATCGTCGAAGGACGTCCTCATGCTCGGCTACATGGACCGGGAAGCCCTCCGCCGCACCCTCACCGAGGGCCGTGTGACCTTCTGGTCGCGGTCGCGGAACGAGTACTGGCGGAAGGGCGACACGTCGGGACACGCGCAGTACGTCCGCGGGGCCGCGCTGGACTGCGACGACGACACGCTCCTCGTGACGGTGCACCAGGTCGGGGCAGCGTGCCACACCGGTGCGCACCGGTGCTTCGACGTCGACCCGCTCGCGCCCGTGACCATGTCCGCCCCGGCCGACGCAGCCGTGGAGGCGACCCGATGACCGCCGCGACGATCTCCGAGAACCCGCACACGACCTCCCGGCCGGAGTTCGACGGTCTGGTCGACGACCACCGCGTCATCCCGGTCGTCCGCGCCCTGTACGGCGACAGCGAGACGCCGGTCGGCGTGTACCGCAAGCTCGCCGACGGCCGCCCCGGGTCGTTCCTGCTCGAGTCCGCCGGCCAGGGCGGCCTGTGGTCGCGCTGGTCGTTCGTCGGGGTGCGGAGCTTCGGCGTCCTGACACAGGACGGCGACCGCGCGGCGTGGATCGACACCGGCATCGACGCCGAGCGGGCCGTCGGGTCCCTCGACGGTGCCCCGCTGGACGTCCTCGCGCGGCTGCACGAGCGCTGGGCCACGCCCCGTGTGCCCGGCTCGCCGCCGCTCGTCGGCGGCACCGTGGGCTTCATCGGGTGGGAGGCCGTCCGGCAGCTCGAACACCTGCCGAACGTGCCGCCGTCCGACTTCGACGTCCCCGGTCAGGCCCTGTCCTTCGTGTCCGAGCTCGCCGCCCTCGACCACCGCACCGGGCTCGTGCTGCTCGTCGCGAGCGTGCTGAACGACGGCACGGACGACGCCGATGCCCTGTGGGCGGACGCGCAGCAGCGCCTCGACCGCATGCAGGGCGACCTGGTGCAGCCGAGCGTCGCGACCGTCGCCGAGGCGTTCGAGATCGCGGAGCCGACCCCGACGCACCGGACGAGCCCGGCCGACTACATGGCCGCCGTCGAGCGGTCGAAGGACTTCATCCGCGACGGCGACGTGTTCCAGGTCGTCATCTCGCAGCGGTTCGACCACGAGGTGACGGCCGACCCGCTCGATGTCTACCGTGTGCTCCGGACCCTGAACCCGAGCCCGTACATGTACTTCCTGGCGCTGGCGGACACCGCCGACGAGCGGTTCTGGATCGTCGGCGCCTCGCCCGAGGCGCTGGTGAAGGTGCAGGGCGACCACGCCGTCACCCACCCGATCGCCGGGTCCCGCCCGCGTGGTGCCACGCCCGAAGAGGACGTCCGCCTCGGCGAGGACCTGCTCGGCGACCCGAAGGAGCGCGCGGAGCACCTGATGCTCGTCGACCTGTCCCGCAACGACCTGCAGAAGGTGTGCGAGCCGGGCACGGTCGCCGTCACCGAGTTCATGACGGTCGAGCGGTTCAGCCACATCATGCACCTGGTGTCGAGCGTCGAGGGCCGCATCCGTCCCGAGGCCTCGGCCATCGACGTGTTCCGGGCGACGTTCCCGGCAGGCACGCTCTCGGGCGCGCCGAAGCCCCGAGCGCTCCAGATCATCGACGAGCTCGAGCCCGCCAAGCGTGGTGCGTACGCCGGTGTCGTGGGCTACTTCGACTTCGCCGGGGACGCCGACCTGGCGATCGCGATCCGCACCGCCCTGATCAAGGACGGCGTCGCCCGCGTGCAGGCCGGGGCCGGCCTCGTGGCCGACTCCGACCCGGAGACCGAGCACGTCGAGGCGGTCAACAAGGCCGCGGCCCCGTTGCGTGCCGTCGCGACGGCGAACCGGATGCGCGAGGTCCGTTCGTGAAGCGGTCGCGCCCGATCGTCGTCGTCGCCGGACTCCTGGTCGCCGGCATCATCATGCTCGCGTGGACCCAGACCTGGTTCACCGTCCGCCTGCACGCGGGAGCGGCAGTCACGTCGACGGTCGCCGCCGACGGCGCAGCGGTCGTGCCGCAGTTCACCGCGCTGGCGATCGCGAGCCTCGCGCTGTTCCTCGCGATGACCATCGCCGGACGGGTGCTGCGCATCGTGCTCGCCGCCGTGGAGATCCTGCTCGGCCTCGGCGTGGTCGTCAGCGGCATCACCGCGGCCGCCGACCCGATCGCCGCTGCACGCGGCGCCGTGGGCGAGGTCGCCGGGGTGAGCGACCTCGGCGCCGTCCGGAGCGTCGTGTCGAGCGTCAGCGTGAGCCCGTGGCCCGCAGTCGGCATCGCGGGCGGCGTGCTCGCCGTGCTGCTGGGCGTCGTCGTCATCGTGGTCCAGCGCGCCTGGCCCGGACCGAGCAGGAAGTACGGAGCCGCGACCGCCGGAGCCGCCGCCGCGGCGCGGGCCGCGGCACCCGTCGAGCGCGATGCGGTCGTCGACTGGGACGACCTGAGCGCGGGCGTGGACCCCACCACCGTGGACGGCGCGGGCGCGGGGGCGCCGAGTGACGACACGGTAGGATCGACAGGGCGTCGCTCGACCGACGACGCCGGAGCAGAACGAGGAGCACCGTGAGCAACACTGAGCCCGCAGAACTCGGCGAAGGCCACTCGCCGGCCGCCTGGACCGCCGTCGTGATCATGCTGATCGGATTCGCGGCAGGCACGCTGTTCTTCTGGTTCGACCAGCCGTGGGGCGTCTGGGCCTCCGCTGGCGTCGTCCTCATCGGCCTCATCGTCGGTGGCGTGATGAAGAAGGCCGGCTACGGCGTCGACGGTCCGAAGTTCGTCCCCAAGCACCACGGCGAATAGGGGTCTGCCGATGCCGAACGTGCTCGAGACCCTCGTCGCCGGCGCCCTCGAGGACGCCGCAGCCCGTCGTGTCGATCGCCCGTACACGGACGTCGAACGCGACCTCGACCGGGTGGCGTCGCCCCTCGACGCCCTCGCGTTCCTGAGCCCGGGCGACCGGGTGAAGATCATCGCCGAGGTGAAGCGCGCCAGCCCGTCCCGCGGGGCGATGGCAGCGATCGCCGACCCCGCGGGCCTCGCCGCCGACTACGAACGTGGTGGCGCGTCGACGATCAGCGTCCTGACCGAGGGGCGCAAGTTCCTCGGCAGCCTCGCCGACCTCGAAGCCGTGAAGGCCCGTGTCGGGGTCCCCGTGCTCCGCAAGGACTTCATCGCCGACCCGTACCAGGTCATCGAGGCCCGGGCGTCGGGTGCCGACGTCGTGCTGCTCATCGTGGCGGCGCTCGAGCAGGCCCGCCTGGTCGAGCTGCACACGCTCGCCGAAGAACTCGGCATGCGCGTCCTGGTCGAGGCGCACTCCGGTGACGAGGTCACGCGTGGCCTGGACGCCGGTGCCCGCATCCTCGGCGTGAACGCCCGCGACCTCACCGACTTCTCGCTCGACCGCGACCTGTTCGGGTCGCTCGCCGACCGCATCCCCGACGGGGTCGTGCGCGTCGCCGAGTCCGCGGTCTCCGGTCCCGCCGACGTCGCCCACTACCGTGCAGCGGGCGCCGACGTCGTGCTGGTCGGCGAGGCGCTCGTGACGGGGAGCGACCCCGCCGCGACCCTCGCGTCGTTCATCGACGCCGCCGACCAGGCCTGACCGGCTCACCAGGCCGCCGAACCGCGGCCCGGTCCGCTCCACGCATCGAGGCCGCCGACCGCGGCCGCACGTTCCACCCGTCCGACGCGGCCGACCGGCCGCGTCGGACTCGTCCCGGGAGACACATCGTGACCTCACTCCGCGACCTGCACGGCCCCTACTTCGGCGACTTCGGCGGACGCTTCGTCCCCGAGTCCCTCGTCCTCGCGCTCGACGAGCTCGAGGCCGCCTTCCGTCAGGCCTGGGCGGACCCGGCGTTCCGTGCGGAACTCGACGCGCTGCACCGTGACTACACCGGGCGTCCGTCGATCATCACCGAGGTGCCGCGGTTCGCGAAGCACGCCGGTGGCGCCCGGATCATCCTGAAGCGCGAGGACCTGAACCACACCGGCTCGCACAAGATCAACAACGTCCTCGGCCAGGCCCTCGTCGCCCGCCGCCTCGGCAAGACCCGCCTGATCGCCGAGACCGGGGCCGGGCAGCACGGTGTCGCCACCGCGACCGCCGCAGCCCTGTTCGGCATGGAGTGCGTCGTCTACATGGGCGCCGTCGACACCGAGCGCCAGGCGCTCAACGTCGCGCGGATGCGCCTGCTCGGCGCCGAGGTGATCCCGGTCGAGACCGGTTCGCGCACCCTCAAGGACGCCATCAACGACGCCCTGCGCGACTGGGTCGCCAACGTCGAGTCGACGCACTACCTGCTCGGCACCGTCGCCGGTCCGCACCCGTTCCCCGAGATGGTGCGCGAGTTCCACAAGGTCATCGGCGAGGAAGCGCGCCAGCAGGTCCTCGACCGCATCGGTCGGCTGCCGGACGCCGTCGCGGCGTGCGTCGGCGGCGGCTCGAACGCGATGGGCATCTTCGAGGCGTTCCTCGACGACGAGTCCGTCGCGCTGCACGGCTTCGAGGCCGGTGGTGACGGCGTCGAGACCGGTCGGCACGCGGCGAGCATCACGCTCGGTCGCGAAGGCGTGCTGCAGGGAGCGAAGTCCTACCTGATGCAGGACGAGGACGGCCAGACCATCGAGAGCCACAGCATCTCCGCCGGGCTCGACTACCCGAGCGTCGGCCCGGAGCACGCGTACCTGGCGTCGATCGGCCGGGCGAAGTACCAGCCGATCACCGACACCGAGGCCATGGAGGCGTTCCGCCTGATGAGCCAGACCGAGGGCATCATCCCGGCGATCGAGTCGTCGCACGCCCTGGCCGGTGCCATCAAGCTCGGCAAGGAGCTCGGGCCCGAGGGCGTCGTGCTCGTGAACCTGTCCGGCCGCGGTGACAAGGACGTCGCGTCCGCCAGTCGCTACTTCGGCATCCTCGACGAGAACGCGGTGCAGCTGTGACCACGAACAAGACCGTCGCCCAGACGATCGACGCCGCCAACGCCGAGCGCGCCGGAGCCGTCGTCGGGTACCTGCCCGCCGGGTACCCGAACCTGCAGACCAGCGTCGACGCAGCCGTCGCCCTCGCCGAGAACGGCGTGGACGTCATCGAGTTCGGCCTGCCGTACTCCGACCCGGTCATGGACGGCCCCGTCATCCAGCGCGCAGCCGAGGAGAGCCTGGCGAACGGCTTCCGGGTCGCACAGGTCTTCGACGCCGTGCAGCAGATCACCGAGCGGGCCGACGTGCCGGTGCTCGTCATGACCTACTGGAACCCGGTGCTGCGCTACGGCGTGGACCGTTTCGCCGACGACCTCGTCGCCGCGGGAGCCGCCGGTCTCATCACGCCCGACCTCATCCCCGACGAGGCCACCGCGTGGACCGAGGCGTCCGAGCGCACCGGCCTCGACCGGGTCTTCCTCGCCGCGCCGTCCTCGTCGGACGAGCGCATGCGTCAGGCGGTGGAGTCCAGTCGTGGCTTCGTCTACGCCGTGTCGACGATGGGCGTGACCGGTGCCCGGGTCGGGGTCGACGTCGCCGCACGCACCGTCGTGTCGCGCCTGCGTGACGCCGGGGTCGAGCGCACCTGTGTCGGCCTCGGGATCTCGACGGCGGAGCAGATCGGCGAGGTGCTCGAGTACGCCGACGGTGCGATCGTCGGGTCCGCGTTCGTCCGGGCCCTGGCCGACCTCGGTGTGCAGGGTGTGGCCGACCGGGCCGCCGACCTCGCCACCGGCGCCCGCCGCCGCTAGTCCAGTTCCTGTCGGGCCCGCGACCCGCGCTACAGTGAGCGAGGCCGACGCCACGTCGACCGCGCCCCGTCAGTTCCGAAAGGCGACAGCACCTCCATGCCCCTCCTGAGCATCCCGAGCCCGAGCACCGCCTGGCAGTACTTCGACCTGACCGCCTGGCTCCGCGACGCGTTCGGCTGGTCGCTGCCCCTCGACTTCCGCATCCACGCGTACGCGATCTGCATCCTGGTCGGGATCGTCGCCGCGGTCGTCCTCGCAAACCGTCGGCTCAACGCCCGGGGCGTCGAGCGATGGATCATCATCGACATCGCCATCTGGGCCGTGCCCGCCGGCATCATCGGCGGACGGCTCTTCCACGTGTTCACCCATGTGTCCGACTACTTCGGCCCCGGCATCGACCCGCTGTCGTTCCTGTACATCTGGGAGGGCGGGCTGGCCATCTTCGGCGCGCTGATCCTCGGGTCGGTCGGTGCCTGGATCGGGTGCCGCCAGGTCGGTCTCCGGTTCACGTCGTTCATCGACGCCGTCGTGCCGGGCGTCCTGCTCGCACAGGCCTTCGGACGCCTGGGCAACTACTTCAACCAGGAGCTCTTCGGCATGCCGACGAGCCTGCCCTGGGGGCTCGAGATCGACTCCAGCAACGCCGCGTTCCCGAAGGGCCTGCCCGAGGGCACGCTGTTCCACCCGACGTTCCTGTACGAGATCATCTGGAACGTCCTCGGCGTGGTCGTCATCCTGTTCCTGGCCCGCAAGTTCACGCTCCAGTGGGGCAAGGTCCTCGGCCTGTACCTGATCTGGTACGGCGCGGGCCGCTCGGTGCTCGAGTCCATCCGCGTCGACACGAGCGAGACCTTCTTCGGTGTCCGCACGAACGTGTGGATGGCCCTCGCCGCGGTCGTCATCGGCATCCTGATCTTCGTGGTGCAGAGCCGACGGCACACCGGCAAGGAGCCGAGCCCGTACCTGCCGGGTCGCGGGCCCCGTCCGACCTCCGATGTAGACTCCGAAGACACCTTCTCGGAGCACGACGACGACGCAGCAGACGGCGTCACGAGTGACGAACCGGTCACGACCACCCGCTGAACCAGACGGTCTCCGCCACAAGCGGGGCCCAGCAACCTCGCCGGCCGCCAGGGCAACGACCACTGACGGCGGGCACGGGCACCAGTCCCGCCCGCTCGGGCGGAACGCACCACCGGGCCACCGCTGTCCCTGTTCCACTTCCTCGTGAGGACGGTTCCCCATGGCGCTCCAGCCAACCCAGCCCTCGGCACCGACGAGCCTCGTGCCGCCGCACCGCCGCTTCTCCGCGATCCCGGACGCCACGGGCATGTACGACCCGGCGAACGAGAAGGACGCCTGCGGACTGGCGATGGTCGCGACCCTGCGCGGCACGCCGGGGCACGACATCGTCGACGCGGCGCTCGGTGCGCTCCGGAACCTCGAGCACCGCGGTGCCGTGGGATCCGACGCGGGCACCGGTGACGGCGCCGGCATCCTGTGCCAGGTGCCGGACGAGTTCCTGCGGGACGTCGTACCGTTCGAGCTGCCGGCAGCGGGGGAGTACGCCGTCGGGACCGCCTACCTGCCGCTGGACGACGACGCCCGGCACACGGTGAAGGGCGCCGTCGAACGACTCGCCCGCGAAGAGGGCCTGAAGGTCCTGGGGTGGCGCGAGGTCCCGGTGCGTCCGGAGGTCCTCGGCACGCTCGCCCGCGCCGCGATGCCGGCGTTCGAGCAGCTGTTCGTCGCCTCGATCCGGCACGACGTGCACGGGGCATCGTGGAGCGGCATCGCCCTCGACCGGCAGGCGTTCCGGCTCCGGAAGCGCGCCGAGCACGACAACGACCTGTACTTCATGTCGCTGTCGAGCCGCACCATGGTCTACAAGGGCATGGTCACGACGCTCCAGCTCGAGCCGTTCTACCCGGACCTGAGCGACGAGCGCTTCACATCGAAGCTCGCGATCGTGCACTCGCGCTACTCCACCAACACGTTCCCGTCGTGGCCGCTCGCCCAGCCGTTCCGGACCATCGCCCACAACGGTGAGATCAACACGGTGCGCGGCAACCGCAACTGGATGCGGGCGCGCCAGTCGCAGCTCGAGAGCGAACTGCTGGGCGACATGGCCCCGCTGCTCCCCATCGTCAGCCCGGGGGCGAGTGACTCGGCCTCGTTCGACGAGGTCCTCGAGCTGCTGACCCTGACCGGTCGGACGCTGCCGCACGCCGTGTCGATGATGGTTCCAGAGGCGTGGGAGAACCAGGTCGGGATGGACCCGGACCTCCGGGCGTTCTACGAGTACCACTCGATGCTCATGGAGCCGTGGGACGGCCCCGCCGCGATCACCTTCACCGACGGGTCGCTCGTCGGCGCCACCCTCGACCGCAACGGCCTGCGCCCCGGCCGGTTCCTCGTCACCGACGACGGGCTCATCGTGATGGGCTCCGAGACCGGGGTCATCGACGTGCCGGCCGCCAAGGTCGTGCGCAAGGGCCGCCTGCGCCCGGGCCGGATGTTCCTGGTGGACACCGAGGCCGGCCGCATCATCGAGGACGACGAGGTCAAGCGCGAGCTCGCCGCCTCGGGTCCGTGGGCCGACTGGCTCGAAGCCGGCCGCATCAACCTGAACGACCTGCCGGAGCGCGAGCACATCGTGCACACCCCGGCCTCGGTCACCCGCCGTCAGCGGGCGTTCGGCTACACCGAAGAAGAAGTCCGCATCCTGCTCCGTCCGATGGCGGCGGCGGGTGCCGAACCGCTCGGTGCGATGGGGTCGGACACCCCGATCGCGGTGCTGTCGGAGCGTCCGCGGCTGCTCTTCGACTACTTCACGCAGCAGTTCGCCCAGGTGACGAACCCGCCGCTCGACTCGATCCGCGAGCAGGTCATCACCTCGATGGGGATGGGCCTCGGTCCGGAGCGCAACCTGCTCTCCGCCGGTCCGGAGCACGCGAAGCAGATCACGCTCGACTTCCCCGTGATCGACAACGACCAGCTCGCCAAGGTCCAGCACTTCGAGACCGAGTCGGGTCGCCACCTGACCGTCACGATCAAGGGGCTGTACCGCGTCGACGCCGGCAAGAAGGCGATGCAGAAGCGCATCGCCGCCGTGTGCGACGAGGTCGACGCCGCGATCGAGTCCGGCAAGCAGTTCATCGTGCTGTCCGACCGCGACGGCAACGCCGAGCAGGCGCCGGTGCCGAGCCTGTTGCTCCTCGCGGCGGTGCACCACCACCTGATCCGCACCGAGCAGCGCATGAAGGTCGGGCTCATCGTCGAGGCCGGTGACGTCCGCGAGGTCCACCACGTGGCGACCCTGATCGGGTACGGCGCGTCGGCGATCAACCCGTACCTGGCGATGGAGACCTGCGAGAACCTGGTCCGCGCGGGCATGATCCCCGGCATCACCCCCGAGCAGGCGGTCAAGAACGTCATCAAGGCGCTCGGCAAGGGCGTGCTGAAGATCATGTCGAAGATGGGCATCTCCACGGTGTCCAGCTACGCGGGTGCGCAGGCCTTCGAGGCCGTCGGGCTCAGCCAGGAGTTCGTCGACAAGTACTTCACGGGCACCTCGTCGATCCTGGGCGGCGTCGACATCGACGTCATCGCCAAGGAGAACGCCGAGCGGCACGCCCAGGCGTACCCGCAGGACGGCGCGGTGCTGTCGCACGAGCGGCTGCAGATCGGGGGCGAGTACCAGTGGCGCCGTCAGGGTCCGCCGCACCTGTTCAACCCGGACACGGTGTTCCGCCTGCAGCACGCGACCCGTGCCCGCCGGTACGACATCTTCCGCGAGTACTCGAGCGCCGTGGACGACCAGTCCGAGCAGCTGATGACGCTCCGCGGGCTGTTCCGCTTCAAGCAGGGTGCGCGCAAGCCCATCGCGCTCGACGAGGTCGAGTCGATCGAGTCGATCGTCAAGCGCTTCAACACGGGCGCCATGTCCTACGGGTCCATCTCGAAGGAAGCCCACGAGACCCTCGCCATCGCGATGAACCGTCTCGGTGGCCGCTCGAACACGGGCGAGGGCGGCGAGGACGTCGACCGCTTGCTCGACCCCGAGCGCCGCAGCGCCATCAAGCAGGTCGCCTCCGGCCGGTTCGGCGTGACGAGCATGTACCTGACGCACGCCACCGACATCCAGCTCAAGATGGCGCAGGGTGCGAAGCCCGGCGAGGGTGGTCAGCTGCCCCCGGCCAAGGTCTACCCGTGGGTGGCACGGACCCGGCACGCGACCGCCGGAGTCGGCCTGATCTCGCCGCCGCCGCACCACGACATCTACTCCATCGAGGACCTCAAGCAGCTGATCTTCGACGTGAAGCGGGCCAACCCGGCCGCCCGCGTCCACGTGAAGCTCGTCAGCCAGTCCGGCATCGGTGCCGTCGCGGCCGGTGTGACGAAGGCCCTGGCCGACGTCGTGCTCGTGTCCGGCCACGACGGCGGCACCGGCGCCAGCCCGCTGAACTCGCTCAAGCACGCCGGCACCCCGTGGGAGATCGGCCTGGCCGAGACCCAGCAGACGCTCATGCTGAACGGCATGCGCGACCGGGTCGTCGTGCAGGTGGACGGGCAGATGAAGACGGGCCGCGACGTCGTCGTGGCCGCGTTGCTCGGAGCAGAGGAGTACGGCTTCGCGACCGCTCCGCTCGTGGTCGAGGGGTGCATCCTGATGCGCGTCTGCCACCTGGACACCTGCCCTGTGGGCGTCGCCACGCAGAACCCCGAGCTCCGCAAGCGCTTCTCCGGCAAGCCGGAGTTCGTCGTCAACTTCTTCGAGTTCATCGCACAAGAGGTCCGCGAGCTCCTCGCGGAGCTCGGCTTCCGCAGCCTCGACGAGGCGATCGGGCAGACCGACGCGCTCGACGTGGACCGCGCCGTGGAGCACTGGAAGGCGTCGGGCCTCGACCTCGCGCCGGTGCTCAAGGGACCGCACTTCGACGACGCGGAGCCGCGCCGCCACCACCGCGAGCAGGACCACGAGCTGGACCAGCACTTCGACGTGCAGCTCATCCAGCAGACCGCTGACGTGCTCGACCACGGCGGGTCGATCGCGCTCGACCTGCCCATCCGGAACACCGAGCGCGCCGTCGGCACCATGCTCGGCCACCAGGTGACCCTGCGACACGGGGAACACGGGCTGCCCAACGGTTCGATCGACGTCACGCTGCGCGGTTCGGCCGGGCAGTCGCTCGGCGCGTTCCTGCCGGCGGGCATCACGCTGCGCCTGATCGGCGACAGCAACGACTACGTCGGCAAGGGCCTGTCCGGCGGCCAGATCGTCGTCCGCCCCGACGCCGGTTCGGGCTTCGACCCGGCCGAGAACGTCATCGCCGGCAACGTCATCGGGTACGGCGCCACCCAGGGCAGCATGTTCATCCGCGGCATCGTGGGCGAGCGGTTCCTGGTGCGCAACTCCGGTGCCACGGCGGTCGTCGAGGGTGTGGGCGACCACGCGCTCGAGTACATGACGGGTGGACTCGCGCTCATCATCGGCGAGACCGGCCGGAACCTCGGTGCCGGTATGTCGGGTGGCACGGCGTACGTCCGGGGCCTGCGCCGGGAGCACGTGAACACCGACGCCCTGGCGACCGGCGAGCTCCGGCTCGAGGCGCTCGACAGTGCCGACGTCGAGATCGTCACCGACCTGCTCACCCGGCACGCCGACGAGACGGGGTCGACGCTCGCGTCCGACCTGCTGGCGTCCGGGGACCTGAGCGACTTCGTCAAGGTGCTGCCGCGCGACTACGCGGCGGTGCTCGAGACGCGCAGACAGGCCGTCGACGAGGGGCTCGACCCCGACGGTGACATCGTTTGGAATCGGATCATGGAGGTGACCGGTGGCTGAGCGTCACGCACGTCCGGAATCGACAGAGCCCATCACAACCCTGGAGGTGACCGGTGGCTGACCCCAAGGGATTCCTGAAGGTCCAGGAACGCGAACTCCCGCCCCGGCGCCCCGTGCCCGTGCGGCTCATGGACTGGAAAGAGGTCTACGAGCAGCAGGAGTCCGGTGTCCTGAAGCGCCAGGCCGGCCGGTGCATGGACTGCGGCGTGCCGTTCTGCCACCAGGGCTGCCCGCTCGGCAACCTCATCCCGGAGTGGAACGACCTGACCTGGCGCGGTGAGGGCCGTCAGGCGATCGAACGCCTGCACGAGACGAACAACTTCCCGGAGTTCACGGGGCGGCTCTGCCCGGCCCCGTGCGAGTCGTCCTGCGTGCTCGGCATCAACCAGCCGCCGGTGACCATCAAGCAGGTCGAGGTCTCGATCATCGACCAGGCGTTCCAGAACGGGTGGGTCACGCCGCACCCGCCGGAGCGCCTGACCGGCAAGACCGTCGCCGTGGTGGGCTCCGGCCCCGCCGGGCTCGCCGCCGCGCAGCAGCTCACGCGTGCCGGGCACACGGTCGCCGTCTACGAGCGGGACGACCGCATCGGCGGACTGCTCCGCTACGGCATCCCGGACTTCAAGATGGAGAAGCGCCAGATCGACGCGCGCCTCGCCCAGATGCAGGCCGAGGGCACCCGGTTCCGTGCCGGTGTCGAGATCGGCAAGGACATCACCTGGGACGACCTGAAGTCCCGCTACGACGCGGTCGTGGTCGCCACCGGTGCCACCGTGCCCCGTGACCTGCCGATCCCGGGGCGCGACCTCGAGGGCGTGCACTTCGCGATGGACTACCTGGTCCAGCAGAACAAGGCGAACGCGGGCACGACGGTCGACAACCAGATCACGGCCGAGGGCAAGCACGTCGTCGTCATCGGCGGCGGCGACACCGGTGCGGACTGCATCGGCACCGCACACCGTCAGGGCGCGCTGAGCGTGACGAACCTGGCGATCGGCAAGCAGCCGCCGCTCGAGCGTCCGTCCGACCAGCCGTGGCCGATGTTCCCGACCGTGTTCGAGATCACGAGTGCCCACGAAGAGGGCGGCGAGCGGCACTTCCTCGCCTCCACCGTCGAGTTCCTGTCGAACGACGCGGGTGAGGTCCGTGCGCTCCGGGTCGCCGAGACCGAGTACCTCGACGGCCGACGGGTGCCGAAGGCGGGCACCGAGCGGGAGATCCCGGCGGACCTCGTCCTCATCGCGATGGGCTTCACGGGCCCCGAGTCGGACACGATCGAGCCGCAGCTCGGCCTGCCGACCACGGGCTCCGGGTCGCTCGACCGCCGTGCCGACTACGCGACCAACGAGGCCGGCGTGTTCGTCGCGGGCGACGCGGGTCGGGGGCAGTCGCTCATCGTGTGGGCGATCGCCGAGGGCCGTGCCGCGGCCGCACAGGTGGACGAGTACCTCGAGGGCTCCACCATCCTGCCGGCTCCGGTCAAGGCGACCGACCGGGCGATCTCCGTCTGATGCCGGACGATCACGAGATGTCGGACCGCCACCAGATGTCGGACGGCCACCAGATGTCGGACCGCCACCGGACGACGGATCGCCGCCAGAAGACGGACCGTCTCCACCAGATGCTCACGCTCCCGTGAGCGTGAGGCCACCAGCACTCGGTAGGGTGCTGGTGGCCTCGCTTCGTTCCGCGCGGCCCCACAGCGCGGAAACCCAAGCTCCATCCACCACCACGAAGGAATCCATTGAGACGCGCAAAGATCGTTTCGACGCTCGGACCGGCAACGTCGGACTACGAGACCGTCAAGGAGATCATCGAAGCGGGCGTCGACGTCGCCCGCCTCAACCTCAGCCACGGTGACTACAGCGTCCACGAGGCCAACTACGTCAACGTCCGTCGTGCCGCCGAAGAGCTCGGCAAGCCCGTCGCGATCCTCGTCGACCTGCAGGGTCCGAAGATCCGTCTGGCCCGCTTCGCCGACGGCCCGCACGACCTGGCGGTCGGTGACATCTTCACCATCACGACCGAGGACGTCCCCGGCTCGAAGGAGATCTGCGGCACGACGTTCAAGGGCCTGCCGCAGGACGTCAAGCCCGGCGACCCGCTGCTCATCGACGACGGCCGTGTCCGCCTGCGTGTCCTCGACACCGACGGCGTGCGGGTCCGCACCGAGGTCGTCGTCCCCGGCACGGTGTCCAACAACAAGGGCATCAACCTGCCCGGTGTCGCCGTCAACGTCCCCGCGCTGAGCGAGAAGGACGAGGCCGACCTCCGCTGGGCGATCCGCCAGGGTGCCGACCTCATCGCGCTGTCGTTCGTCCGCAACGCGAGCGACGTCGTGCGTGCGCACGAGATCATGGACGAAGAGGGCAAGCGCCTGCCGGTCATCGCCAAGGTCGAGAAGCCCCAGGCCGTCGACGCGCTCGAGGAGATCATCGACGCCTTCGACAGCATCATGGTCGCCCGCGGTGACCTCGGCGTCGAGCTCCCGCTCGAGGCCGTCCCGATCGTGCAGAAGCGCGCCGTCGAGCTGTCCCGCCGCATGGCGAAGCCGGTCATCGTCGCGACGCAGATGCTCGAGTCGATGATCTCGTCGCCGATCCCCACGCGCGCCGAGACCTCCGACGTCGCGAACGCCGTGCTCGACGGTGCCGACGCGGTCATGCTGTCCGGCGAGACGAGCGTCGGTGAGTACCCGGTGCAGACCGTCCGCACGATGGCCCGCATCGTGGAGTCCACCGAGGACCACGGCCTCGAGCGCATCGCGCCGCTCGGCACCAAGCCGCGCACCCTCGGCGGTGCGATCACCCTCGCCGCCGTCGAGATCGCCGAGTTCACCGAGGCGTCGTACCTCTGCGTCTTCACCGAGTCCGGCGACTCGGCCCGACGCATGTCGCGCCTGCGCCACGGCCTGCCGATCATCGCCTTCACCCCGAACGAGGCCACGCGCCGCCGGATGGCACTCACCTGGGGCGTCCGTTCGTTCCTGGTGGAGCGCAAGACCCACACCGACGAGCTCTTCTCGCAGGTGGACGACGTCCTCCTCGAGAACGGCCTGGCCGCCCCCGGCGACCGCGTCATCGTGACGGCCGGGTCCCCTCCCGGCATCGAGGGCTCGACGAACGACCTCCGCGTGCACCGGGTGGGCGACGCCCATGCCGAGGCCGCCCCGGCGTACGTCCGGGACTGATCCGACGGATCCGTCGCCACCAGGGCGCGGACGGGAGGCACGGTGCGCGCAGCACCGACCGCTTCCGGTCCGCGCCCTGCCGCGTCTCCACGGCCCTGGTGGTGACCGGACGTCGGCCGCAGGCGGCAGGATGGTCGCTGTGAGCCTCCGATCCGACACCCCGGCGCCGCGCGCCGACGTCCGCCGCTGGCGTCGTTACCTGGCCGACGAACGTGCCGAGGCGGCCGTGTACCGCAACCTCGCCGCGCGCCGTTCCGGCGAGGAGCGCGAGATCCTGGCCGCGCTGGCCGAGGCCGAGGGACGGCACGCCGACCACTGGCTCGACCTGCTCGGCGACGACGTCGGCCGGCCGCAGCGGGGCAGCCTCCGGACCCGGGTGCTCGCCGCGCTGGCCAAGCGGTTCGGGTCGGTCTTCGTCCTCGCGCTCATGCAGCGCGCCGAGGACCGTTCGCCCTACGCCGACGACTCCGACGCGACCGCGCGGATGGCCGCCGACGAACGCATCCACGGCGAGGTCGTGCGCGGGCTCGCGAACCGCGGCCGGATGCGGCTGTCCGGCACGTTCCGCGCGGCGGTGTTCGGCGCGAACGACGGCCTGGTGTCCAACCTGGCGCTCATCATCGGCATCAGCGCCTCCGGGGCCGACCGGCACTTCGTGCTGCTGAGCGGCATCGCTGGCCTGCTCGCGGGCGCGTTGTCGATGGGTGCGGGGGAGTACGTCTCCGTCCGGTCGCAGCGGGAACTGCTCGAGGCGTCCGCGCCGCACCCCGAAGCCGGCAGGGCGGTGTCGGACCTCGACGTCGACGCGAACGAGCTCGCCCTGGTCTACCGCGCGCGCGGGATGTCCGAGGCCGAGGCGACCCAGCACGCGGCGCAGGTGCTGTCCGGCATCGGGGAGCGGCGCCCGGCGACCGGTCCGACCCCGGTCGCGGACGACCACGAGGCCGTCGGCACCGGGCTGAGCGCCGCCGTGTCGAGCTTCTGCTTCTTCGCCTCGGGCGCGGTCATCCCGGTGCTGCCGTTCCTGTTCGGCATGCAGGGCTGGGCTGCGATCGCGGTCGCCGGCGGGCTGGTGGGGATCGCCCTGCTCGGCACCGGTGCCGTGGTCGGCGTGCTGAGCGGTGCCTCGCCCGGCAAGCGGGCGTTCCGGCAACTCGCCATCGGGTTCGGTGCGGCGATCGTCACCTACGCGCTCGGCCTGCTGTTCGGCACCGGCTCGGCCTAGCGGTCATATCCGATATGTAACATGCTGTTTGCATGTCAACTGCTCGCGCGCCTCGTCTGGACCTCGCCCACATCGACGGGATGCGCGGGATCCTCGCCGCGTTCGTCGTGGTCGCCCACACGGTGCAGTTCACCGGCGTCGCCGGGTCCGTGGCGGCGTCGATGCCCGTCGTCTACCGGGTGCTCAGTGCCGGTGACCTGCGCGTCCCCGCGTTCATCGCGATCTCGGGCTTCACGATGATGATCGCCGTCTCGGGGCGCCACGACCTGCGCCTCGGCACCACCTACGGGGCCTACGCGAAGCGCCGGATCCGTCGGCTCGTCCCGCCGTACCTGACGGCGCTCGTGCTGGCGCTGGCGCTCATCGCCTTCGTCCCGGTGATGAACGAGCCGCACGGCACGGTCTGGGACGACAAGCTCCCGGTGACGTTGCAGGGCATCGTGACCCACGTGTTCCTGCTGCACAACCTGTCGCCGGAGTGGATCACGTCGATCAACGGGACGCTGTGGAGCCTGCCGATCGAGATGCAACTCACCCTGCTGATGCCCGTGCTCCTGCTGCTCTGGCGGCGGACCCACCCCGTCGTCGTGATCGTCCTGTCGTTCGCCCTCGCCGTGCTGTCGATCGCCACCGGCGTCGGTGCCTGGTCCGCGCCGCACTTCCTCGGGGTCTTCGGTGTCGGCATGTACGGGGCCCACCTCGTGATCGGGTCCGAGGACGACCTCCGCCGCCGGCGACCCCGATCCCTGCAGCGGATGTTCCGACACCAGCGCTCCGTGCTCCTCGTCGCCCTCGTCGTCTTGACGGCGGCCTTCGTGCAGGTCGCCGCCGCTCCGGGCATCGTCCACAGCGCCGTCACGGGCACCGTCGCCGGCCTGGGGATCACGCTGCTCCTCATGGTGCTCGCCGACGGGCAGCGGACCGGACGTGTCGGTACCCACCGGGTCCGGCGGTTCCTGGGCGGACGCCGTCTGGTGCAGTCGGGGCTGGTCTCCTACAGCGTGTTCCTGGTGCACAGCCCGCTGCTCGCGCTCGGCAACCTGCTCCTGCTGCCGCTCGGGCTCCCGACACCGGTGCAGTTCGGTCTGATGCTCTTCGTGGTCGCTCCGGCGGTCGTCGCGGTGTGCGTCGTGTTCGCGGTGCTGGTCGAACGCCCGTTCATGAACAGCCACCAGCGCGCGCTGCTCGGCGAGCTGTTCGGCCGTCGAGCGGTCCCCGGCACGCCGCACGTCGCCTCGACCGACGCGGCGGCTGCGACCGCGGTGCCGGTCAGCGGCGGAGCGCGGCGCGCGGCGGCAGGAGCAGCAGGGCCGCGGCGCCGACGATGACGAGCGCGATGCCCGCGAACACCATGAAGACGGTCAGTGCGAGCCCGGGGACGATCAGCACGACGATCCCGCCGATGATCGACAGCACCCCGCTGACGACCGTCGGCACCCGTGACGATCCGGGATGGCCGACGAACCCACCGACGATCGCGGCGACGCCCTCGATCAGGAACCCCACCCCGGCGAGCACGGCGTAGACCACGAGCGGGATCGCCGGGTCGAGCAGGGTCACCAGCCCCGCGACCGCGACCAGGCCACCGACGATGCCGGACGTCCACCGCCACGCCGGGCGGGTGCCGTGCCCCCGCACCGCGGCGAAGACCCGCAGCGCACCGGCCACGACGAGGTACACACCGAACAGCAGTGCCACGAGCACGAGCGACGGACGGGGCCAGACGATCGCCACGATGCCCAGGGCGATGGCGACCACGGCCGTGACGACGACGAACACCCGGAACGTCCTGACGGCACGAGAATCCACGAGCGCTCCTCCCTGATCGCCAGCGCTGGTGTCCAGCACGCTACCCGTCGCGCCGTGGCCTCGTGCAACCACCTGCAACCCCCGCGGCCGTACCGTGCGGAGCAGGCACACGACCCGTGCGCCCCGACAGCGTCGTCGAAAGGGCACCACCATGACCATCGCACCTTCGCCCACCAGTTACGCCGCACCAGGCGAACCCGGCTCCCTGGTCGAGTACCGGTCCCGGTACGACCACTTCATCGGCGGCGAGTACGTCCCGTCGTCGAGCGGGCAGTACTTCGAGAACCCCACCCCCGTCACCGGCAAGGTGTTCACCGAGGTCGCCCGCGGTGACTCCACCGACGTCGACCGTGCCGTCGCCGCGGGCTGGAAGGCGTTCCCGTCGTGGGGCCGCACGAGCGCAGCCGAACGGGCCGTCGTCCTGAACAAGATCGCCGACCGCATGGAGGAGCACCTCGAGATGCTCGCCGTCGCGGAGACGTGGGAGAACGGCAAGCCCATCCGCGAGACCCTCGGCGCGGACATCCCGCTCGCGATCGACCACTTCCGGTACTTCGCCGGGGCCATCCGGGCGCAGGAGGGATCCGCCGGCGAGATCGACCACGACACCGTGGCGTACCACTTCCACGAACCGCTCGGCGTCGTGGGGCAGATCATCCCCTGGAACTTCCCGATCCTGATGGCGGTGTGGAAGCTCGCACCGGCCCTCGCCGCCGGCAACTGCGTCGTCCTGAAGCCCGCCGAGCAGACCCCGGCGTCCATCCACGTGCTCGTCGAGCTCATCCGCGACCTGCTGCCCGCGGGCGTGCTCAACGTCGTCAACGGCTTCGGCATCGAGGTCGGCGCACCGCTCGCGCAGCACCCGGACATCCGGAAGATCGCCTTCACGGGGGAGACCACGACCGGGCGGCTGATCATGCAGTACGCCTCGCAGAGCCTCATCCCGGTGACGCTCGAGCTCGGCGGCAAGAGCCCGAACGTGTTCTTCCCCGACGTGGCGGCCGACAAGGACTCCTTCTACGACAAGGCGCTCGAGGGCTTCACGTTCTTCAACCTCAACCAGGGCGAGGTCTGCACGTGTCCGTCCCGGGCACTCGTGGCGAAGGAGATCTACGACGGGTTCGTCGCCGACGGCCTGGACCGCGTCCGAGCCGTCAAGCAGGGACACCCGCTCGACCTGTCGACGATGATCGGCGCCCAGGCGTCGAACGACCAGCTCGAGAAGATCCTGAGCTACATCGACATCGGCAAGCAGGAGGGCGCGAAGCTCCTGACCGGCGGCGAACGGGCCGACCTGGGCGGCGAGCTCTCCGGCGGCTACTACGTCACCCCGACGGTGTTCGAGGGCGACAACTCGATGCGGATCTTCCAGGAGGAGATCTTCGGCCCGGTGCTCGCCCTGACGTCCTTCAGCGGCTACGACGACGCGATCGCCACGGCCAACGACACCCTCTACGGGCTCGGCGCCGGCGTGTGGAGCCGCGACGTCACGACCCTGTACCGCGCCGGACGCGACATCCAGGCCGGACGCGTCTGGTCGAACACCTACCACCAGTACCCGGCGGGCGCGGCGTTCGGCGGCTACAAGCAGTCCGGCATCGGGCGCGAGAACCACAAGATGATGCTCGACCACTACCAGCAGACGAAGAACCTGCTCGTCTCCTACGCCGACGGACCGATGGGCTTCTTCTGATGCCCGACACCGCACGGGTCGCGATCACGCCGGCGGCGGGGGAGCTCCTCCGCACCCTCACCGCCCGGCACGGCCCGCTGATGTTCCACCAGTCCGGCGGCTGCTGCGACGGCTCGAGCCCGATGTGCTACCCCGTCGGCATGTTCCGGACCGGTCCGGGGGACGTCCTGCTCGGCGCACTGCAGGTGGACGGCCTCGAGCCGGTCGAGGTCTCCATGTCGGTGTCGCAGTTCGAGTACTGGAAGTACACGCACCTGACGATCGACGTGGTGGACGGTCGCGGCGGCGGGTTCTCGGTCGAGGTCCCCGAGGGCAAGCGGTTCCTCACCCGGTCGCGGATGTTCGACGACGCCGAGCTCGCCGATCTCGGCCTGGTCCCGAGGGTGGCCCGGACGTAGGCTGACCGCACGCGTCGCGACGGAGCGGCGGGTGGGGTCGATCGGAGGACGCATGCGCGCACCCGGTCGGCTCCGCCCGCTCGTCGCCGAGTCGTGGCAGCGGTCCGCCCGGGTCGACCCGGACGCGGCTCCGGTGCTCGCCCTGGGGGACGACGAACTCGACGCCGCACGGCAGGACGGCCCCCTCGCGACCCTGCTGCCAGTGGTCCGCCGGCTGCTGCTCGACGACTCCCGCTCGGCCGGGTGCGTCGTCGCCGTCGGGGACGCCGCGGGTCGCCTCGTCTGGGTCGACGGCGCCCGGTCCACCCGACGTGCCGCCGAGGACATGGGCTTCGTCCCCGGGGCCGACTGGTCGGAGGACCGCGTCGGCACCAGCGCTCCCGGCACGGCCCTGCGCCTGGACGGTCCGGTGCAGATCCGGTCCGACGAGCACTACGCGAACGCCGTCAAGCCGTTCTCGTGCACGGCGGTCCCGGTGCACGACGCGAGTGGCGCCACCGTCGGGGTGCTCGACCTGACGGGCGACGACCGCGCCGTCGAGCGGCACACGCTGTCGCTGCTCGCCGCCACGGTCGCCGCCGCCGAGGCCCAGCTCGCCCTGGCCGCGGTCCGACCGCGCGCGCGGACACCCCACGTGCCGGCGGCCGAGCTCACCGTGCTCGGGACCGACACAGCCGTGCTCCGGATCGCCGACCGGCGTCTCCAGCTCTCCGCCCGGCACTCCGAACTGCTCGTCGTGCTCGCCGCGCACCCCGGCGGTCTCGCGGCAGCCGACCTCGCCGCCGCCGTCTACGGCGACCCGGGCGCGGTCGTCACCCTGCGCGCCGAGGTGGTGCGGCTCCGCCGGGTCCTCGCGCAGCACGCGCCGGGCGTGACGGTGACGTCGCGGCCGTACCGGGTGGTCGGAGTCCGGACCGACGTCGACGGCGTGCTGTCCGCGCTCGGACGCGGGGCGCGCCTCCAGGCCGTCGACCGGTACGCCGGACCGGTCCTGCCGGGCTCGGCCGCACCCGGCGTCGACGCGCTCCGTGACCTGGTGCGGCTGCGGTTCCGTGAGTCCGTCGTCGCCGACGGCGGCGTCGACGCCCTGCTCGCGTGGGCACGCACGCCGGACGGCGCGACGGATGCGTTCGTCCTCCGCGCGCTGCTCGCGGTGCTGCCGCGGCGATCGCCGCGACGGGCCGGTCTCGTGGCGGCGATCGAGGCGCTCGAGGGTTCCGGAGACGCTCGGGACGACCAGGCCGGGAGGCGCGCCCCGCGCGATCGGGATCGCTGACGGCGCGCGCTCCCCGGCTCGGTGATCAGGAACCGGAGGCCGGCGCAGGGGTCGCGGTCCCGTCGGGAGCTGCCGGGGCGGGTGCCGTGGCCTTCCCCGTCGCGCCGTCCTCCGGCGGGGTCGGCGCCGAGGGCTTCGCACCCTCCTTCGGCGGGGTCGGCGCCTTCCCGTCGGCGCCCCTCGGCGGGGCGGGGACGGTCGCGTGCGCACCCGCGTCCGGGAGCGCCGTGCAGCCGGGCGCCGTCGCGGGCCCGCCCTCGGGCGGTGCGGGCACCGTCGCGGTGTCGCCGTCGGCCGGAGCCGGGGCCGGGGCCGGGGCCGGCGTGGTCGCGCCGGTCGGCGCGCCGGTCGGGGTGCCCTGCGCCGGGGATGTCGTGGCTGCGTTCGCCGTGGCGATGCCGAACCCGCCGAGCACCAGGACCGCGGCCGCGGCCGTGCCGATGCCGACCCGTCGCAGGAGCGCCCCGCGTCGTCGGGTGGGAGTGGTGGTCGAGTCGTCTCGTTCGTCGTGCATGGTGGTCACCGTTCGTCTGTCCGAGCGGATCCGGGTGATCCGCCGCTGCAGACGACGCTCGAGTCCGAATCTGAAGCATGCCTGAAGCACAGGGGTTCTCCAGCGTCCTCCATGCTCGGTGGCCGTCGGAGCGCCGTACGGTGTCCGCCGTGCCTGCTCCCGCCCGAATCCTGGTCGTCGACGACGACGACTCCATCCGCACCGCGGTCGCGACCACACTCCGCGCCGAGGGCTTCCTCGTCGCCGAGGCCGTGGACGGACGGGACCTCGTCGACGACCTGCGACGCAGCGCCCCCGACCTCGTCCTGCTCGACTGGATGCTGCCCGGACCGAGCGGCATCGTGCTCGCCGGACGGGTGCGTTCCGCCACGGACGCCGCCGTCGTCATGATGACCGCGCGGGACGAACTCGACGAGCGGTTGCGCGGTTTCGCCGAGGGGGCCGACGACTACGTGGTGAAGCCGTTCGCGATGGCCGAACTGGTCGCCCGCGTGACCGCGGTGCTCCGACGGCGTGGCCGGATCCCCTCGGTCGTCGAGGTGGGTGACCTCGTGCTCGACCCGGACGCCGCCACCGCCCGCCGCGCCGGGGTGCTGCTCGACCTCACCGCGACGGAGTTCCGCCTGCTGCGCTTCCTGGCCGAGAGCCGAGGCCGGACGGTGTCCAAGGGACAGATCACCACCCAGGTGTGGGGGTACGACGACGTCGCGGCGAACGTCGTCGAGGTCCACCTCAGCGCCCTCCGGCGGAAGATGGAGGCGCACGGACCACGCCTCGTGCACACCGTCCGGGGCATCGGGTACCGGCTCAGCGACGAGCGGACCGCAGCGTGAGGGCTGAGGCCGGGCGCCTGCGGACCACCTCGCTGCGGCTGCGGACCGTCGTCGCCATCGTGGTCCTGCTCGCCGTCCTGCTCGCCGGGCTGACGATCGCGGTCGAGGGGCTGCTCGGCGTCCGGCTCCGCGCCCAGGCCGAGGACCGCCTGCGTGACCGTGCGTCGGCCGCCGCGGCGCTCGTCGGCACCGTCGACGCCGAGGACCTGGCCGACCGGCTCTCCGCGCAGGGACTCTCGGTCCGGATCGTCCAGCCGGACGGGGACGCCGTCGAGGCCGGACCGACCCCGGACCAGCTCCGCGCCGGTCCGCCCGACCCCGGTTCCCTCCCCGTGACGGTCCCACGGGGCAGCGGGGGCGTCGGACGGACACCCACCGATCCGGCCACGCCGGCGCCCGCCGACGACGGCGCCACGATCACGTCGTCGTCGGTTCGCGAGGACGACGGTGTCCTCACCCTGGTGAGCCGGCTCGACGACGGCACCCGGATCACCCTCACCGCCGGCACCCGCGACGTCCAGGACACGCTCGTGCAGCTCGGCTGGGTGATGGGCGGTGCCTCGGCGGCGTTCCTCGGCATCGCCGTCCTCGGCGTCGTCCTGGTCGTCCGACGGTCCCTGCGACCGCTCGACCAGATGGCGACGACCGCGCGGTCGATCGCCGGCGGTGACCGTGGGCAGCGGCTCCGACCCTCGCGCCGCGACACCGAGATCGGTCGCGTCGCCGTCGCCCTGGACGAGATGCTCGACGCGGTCGAGGGCGCCGAGCGTGAAGCCGTCGCCGCAGAGGCCCGCGTCCGGTCGTTCCTCTCCGACGCCGCGCACGAACTGCGGACACCCGTCGCAGGGGTCCGCGCGGCCGCCGACACCCTGGTGCGGGGTGGCGCCGGTGACAACCGGACCCGCGAGGTGCTGGCCGTGCACGTCGTCCGGCAGGCCGACCGGGCAGCTCGGCTCATCGAGGACATGCTCACGATGGCCCGGCTCGACCGCGGGATCGAACTCGACCGGCAGGTGGTCGAGCTCGGGGCGTTCCTGGCGGCCGAGGGAGACCGGCTCCGGCTCCGGCTGCCCACCCTCGAGCTCGACGTCGTCGTGCCCGAGCACCCGGTGGAGGCCGACGTCGACGCCGAGCGGATCGCCCAGGTCCTCGGCAACCTCGTCGACAACGCGGCACGTGCGGGCGGTGCGACGGGACGGGTCGTCGTCAGCCTCGACGACCGCGGACCCGGCCCCGTGGTACGGGTCGAGGACGACGGGCCGGGGATCCCCCTGGAACACCGTGAGCGGGTGTTCGACCGGTTGGTCCGGCTCGAGGCCGCACGGGACGCCCGCTCGGGCGGAGCGGGGCTCGGGCTCCCCATCGCACGGGGCATCGCCGAGGCGCACGGCGGCGGGCTGCGGTACGGCGAGGAAGGCACGCTGGGCGGCGCCGTGTTCGAGTTGTCGCTCCCGGCGGCGACCGGGGTGGTGCGCGCGTCCTGCTAGCCTGGAGTCCTCGCGAGTGTGGTGGAATCGGCAGACACGGGGCACTCAAAATGCTCTGCCTCACGGCGTGCGGGTTCAAGTCCCGCCACTCGTACCAAGCTGCCCATCCGTCTGATCGATCTGCGTGGTCTGGGATGCGGCAGTTCCGTCGTCTAGTAGGCTTTCGTCCGTGAGTGACACAGAAGCAACAGCACCAGCACCCCGTCGCGTCGTCGTCGCCGAGGACGAGTCGCTCATCCGCCTCGACATCGTGGAGATCCTCCGCGACAACGGGTTCGACGTCGTCGGTGAAGCCGGAGACGGCGAGACCGCCGTCCAGCTCGCGACCGACCTGCGTCCCGACCTCGTCGTGATGGACGTCAAGATGCCCCAGCTCGACGGCATCTCCGCAGCCGAGAAGCTGTCCAAGAACCACATCGCTCCCGTCGTCCTGCTGACCGCGTTCAGCCAGAAGGACCTGGTCGAGCGTGCCACCGAGGCCGGCGCACTGGCCTACGTGGTCAAGCCCTTCACCCCGAACGACCTGCTCCCCGCGATCGAGATCGCCCTCTCGCGGTACCAGCAGATCATCACGCTCGAAGCCGAGGTCGCCGACCTCGTCGAGCGCTTCGAGACCCGCAAGCTCGTCGACCGTGCCAAGGGCCTGCTGAACGAGAAGATGGGCCTCACCGAGCCCGAGGCGTTCCGCTGGATCCAGAAGGCCTCGATGGACCGCCGCCTGACCATGCACGACGTCGCCAAGGCGATCATCGAGCAGCTCAGCGCCAAGAAGTAGCGGACGCCGCAGCACAGCACCGTCGCTCACGGAACGCCGTCGGACCCCCCGGGGTCGGCGGCGTTCCTGCGTCCGAGGGCGGGGCATGGGGCGCGACCACCTGGCAGGCTGGAGGCATGGACGACGTGGTGATCCGGGCCTCCCGGCCTGACGACATGCCGGCGGTGGCCGACCTGCGGTGGCGGTGGAGCGTGGACGAGGGTGGCCGCTCACCGGCGCAGACGCCGGAGGAGTACCGCAGGGCGATGACGGAGTTCGCTGCCCGGCACCGGGAGTCGCACCGGTGCGTCGTCGCCGAGCGGGACGGCGTCGTGCTCGGCATGGCGTGGTTGGCGGTGCACCCGCGGCCGCCGGCGCCGAACGTGGACGGCGACCGGTTCGCCGCCGAGCTGCAGACGGTCTACGTGCACCCGGAGCTGCGCGGTTCCGGCGTCGCCGGACGGCTCGTCACGGCCCTGCTCGAGGTCGCGGACGAACTCGGCGCGGAGCGGACGTCGGTGCACTCGAGCGTGGACGGCGAGCGGCTCTACCGGCGGCTCGGCTTCGGCGACGCCCGCCTGCTGCTGCAGCGGCCGCCCGAGGACTGAGCGGCCGGTCGGCCCGTCGGTCAGCGACGCTCGCGGATCATGTTCGTGATCCGGACGGTGGAGCAGCGGCGACCCTGGTCGTCGGTCAGGACGATCTCGTGGGTGGTGAGCGTGCCGCCCAGGTGGATGGCGGTGCACGTGCCCGTGACCAGGCCGCTCGTGGCACTCCGGGAGTGCGAGGCGCTGAGCTCGATGCCGACGGCGTAGCGGCCGGGCCCGGCGTGCACGTTCGCGGCCATCGACCCGAGGCTCTCCGCGAGGACGACGTAGGCACCGCCGTGCAGCAGGCCGACCGGCTGGCGGTTGCCCTCGACGGGGATCGAACCGACCGCTCGCTCCGCCGAGAGCTCGGTGATGACCATGCCCATCTTCTCGGCCAGCTCGCCCGTGCCGCGGTCATCGAGGCGGGGGTCGATCGTGGTCGAGGTGGTGTCGTCGGTCACGGTCTGCGTCGACCTTCCGTGTCAGCGGGCGTCGGTAGGCTGTCCGGGTGTCGGACTCCGCAAAGCCTACCCTCATGGTCATCGACGGCCACTCGCTCGCCTTCCGGGCCTTCTACGCGCTGCCGGTCGACAGCTTCGTGAACCGCGAGGGGCAGCACACCAACGCGATCCACGGCTTCATCTCGATGCTGCTGATGCTCCTGCAGCGCGAGAAGCCCACCCACCTGGCGGTGGCGTTCGACATCTCCCGGTTCTCGTTCCGCACGCGTGAGTACGCCGAGTACAAGGGCACCCGCTCCGAGACCCCGGCGGAGTTCAAGGGCCAGATCCCGCTGCTGCAGCAGGCGCTCGAGGCGATGGGCATCACCACCGTCACGAAAGAGGACTACGAGGCCGACGACATCCTCGCGACCCTCTCCAAGCAGGGCTCCGACCAGGGGTACAAGGTCTACGTGGTCTCGGGCGACCGCGACTCGATCCAGCTCGTCAACGACGACGTGACGCTGCTGTACCCGTCGGTCCGCGGTGTCTCCGAACTCACCCGCTACGACCGCGACAAGGTCTACGAGCGGTACGGCATCGAGCCGCACCAGTACCCGGACATCGCGGCCCTCGTCGGCGAGACCAGCGACAACCTGATCGGCATCGACAAGGTCGGCGAGAAGACCGCGGTCAAGTGGGTCACCCAGTACGGGTCGCTCGACGGTGTCCTCGAGCACGCCGACGAGATCAAGGGCGTCGTCGGCAACAACCTGCGTGAGCAGCGGGACCGTGCCGTGCGGAACCGCCGGCTCAACCGCCTGGTCACCGACGTCGAACTGCCCGTCGGTCCGGCCGACGTCGCACTCCGTCCCGTCGACGAGAACGCGGTGCGCGAGCTCTTCGCCAAGCTGCAGTTCCGCACGCTGCTCGACCGCGTGTTCAAGGTCGCCGGGTCGGGCGAGCCCGCAGAACCCTCGGCCGAGGGCACCGTCGACGACGGTGCGCCGACCCCGCCGCCCGTCAAGACCCTGATCGACGAAGAGCTCGGCTACTGGCTCGAACGCCGGAACGCGACCGAGGCGGCGAACGGCTACGGCGTCGCGGTCGAGGTCATCGACGGACGCCTCAGCGCCATCGGCATCGCGACCCACGACGACGCCGTGCTCGTGCCGGGTGGCAGCGGTGCCCAGGACTACGAGCAGCTCTCGGCCTGGTTCGCGTCCGACGCACCGAAGCACTTCCACGACGCCAAGGCCGCGATCAAGGCCCTCGGCACCGCCGGCTTCGTGGTGAACGGCGTCGCCGGCGACGCCCGGATCATGGGGTGGCTCGCACAGCCCGGCAAGCAGGGGCAGCCGCTGTCCGACCTCGTCTACCAGGAGCTCGGCGAAGAACTGCCGACGGCCGACCCGAACCAGCTCGTCCCCGAGACCGACCCGGTCAACGTCGGGGTGCACGCCTGGTTCGTGCTCCGCGTCACCACGGCCCTGCGTGCCCGGATCGACGCGTCCTCGCTGCAGGTGCTCGACGACATCGAGCTGCCGCTCGTCTCGGTGCTCGCGGGCATGGAGACCATCGGCGTCGGTATGGACCGTCCGGTGCTCACGGGCCTGTCGAAGGAGCTGGGGGAGCGCGCAGCCGAGCTGGCGCAGCAGGCGTTCGCCGAGATCGGGCACGAGGTCAACCTCGGGTCGCCGAAGCAGCTGCAGGAAGTCCTGTTCACCGAGCTCGCGATGCCGAAGACCCGCAAGACCAAGACCGGGTTCTCGACCGACGCCGCGAGCCTGGCCGACCTGCAGGAACAGCACCCGCACCCGTTCCTCGGGCTCCTGCTGCAGCACCGCGACGCCACGAAGCTCCGGCAGATCGTCGACACCCTCGACGCCGCCGTGGTCGACGGGCGCATCCACACCCGGTACGAGCAGACCGGCACGAGCACCGGCCGGGTGTCGTCGACCGACCCGAACCTGCAGAACATCCCCGTGAAGACCGCCGTCGGTCGCCGGATCCGCTCGGCGTTCGCGGTCGCCGAGCCGTACACGACGCTCGTCACCGCCGACTACTCGCAGATCGAGATGCGGATCATGGCGCACCTCTCCGGCGACCCCGGGCTGATCCAGGCCTTCAACGAGGGCGAGGACCTGCACCGCTTCGTCGGCGCCCGGGTCTTCGGTGTCGACCCGTCCGAGGTCTCCAACGAGATGCGCACGAAGGTCAAGGCCATGTCCTACGGCCTGGCGTACGGGCTGAGCGCGTTCGGGTTGTCGAAGCAGCTGCGCATCGAGCAGTCCGAGGCCCGCACGCTCATGACCGAGTACTTCTCCCGCTTCGGCGCCGTGCGCGACTACCTGCGCAACGTCGTCGAGCAGGCGCGTGAGGACGGCTACACCGAGACGATCTTCGGTCGCCGTCGTCCGTTCCCCGACCTGAAGAGCCCGAACCGGGTGCTGCGCGAGAACGCCGAGCGGGCCGCGCTGAACGCACCGATCCAGGGTTCCGCGGCCGACATCATCAAGATCGCGATGCTCGGCGTCGCCGACGACCTGCGCGACGGCGAGTTGGAGTCCCACCTGCTGCTCCAGGTGCACGACGAGCTCATCCTCGAGGTCGCTCCCGGTGAGCAGGAGCGCGTCGAGGAGATCCTGCGCACCCGGATGGGCAACGCCGCCGAGCTGACGGTGCCGCTCGACGTGTCCGTCGGCGTCGGCCGCAACTGGGAGGACGCCGCGCACTGACGCGGGGCCGCCGGCCCTGGTGGTGACGGGCGACGGACAGGAGGCGCGGTGCCAGCTGGCACCGCGCCTCCTGTCCGTCGATCCGCAGCGGCCGTCCGCCGTGGTCCACCTGAGTAGGGTCGAGGGCATGACCGATGACCGTCCTGTCCGCCAGCCGTCCGCCGTCGACCGTGTCGCCGAGGACTGGGTCACCACACTCGTCGACCTCGACCCGACGACCGCCACGTACATCGGGGTGCCGGGGCGCACGGGGGAGTACGGCGACACCTCGCCCGCTGGCGCCGCGGCGCTGGCCGAGGCCGCCCGCAGCGCCAAGCGTGCACTCGACGCCGCTCCGGCCGTCGACTCCGTGGACCAGGTGACCAAGGCCGATCTGGGTGCCGAGCTGGACCTCACCGTCGAGTCCTACGAGCGCAAGCTGCACCTCCGCGACCTGAACGTCATCGCGAGCCCGGCACAGTCGGTGCGCGAGATCATCGACCTGATGCCGACCGCGACCGAGTCGGACTGGCAGGACATCGCGAGTCGGCTGCAGGCGCTGCCGGATGCGCTCGAGGGCATCCGCGAGACGCTGCTCGAGGGCACGCGTGAAGACGTCACCCCGGCGAAGCGCCAGGTCGCGCTCATCGCCGAGCAGGCGGCGCGCACCGGCGCCGACGGCGGGATGTTCCGTCAGCTGGCCGACTCCGCCGCGTTCGACGGCGACGTCTCCGTGCCGGAGACGCTCCGAGCCGACCTGCGCCGCGGTGCCGAGGTCGCCGCGGCGGCATACCGCTCGTTCGGACAGTTCCTGGAGCACGAGCTGCTGCCGCTGGCCACCCCGGTCGACGCCGTCGGTCGCGAAGCCTACGAGCTCCACTCCCGCCGGTTCCTCGGTGCGGTCGTCGACCTCGACGAGACGTACGAGTGGGGCCTCGAGGAACTCGCCCGCATGCGGGACGAACAGGAGCGCATCGCCGACCGCATCGAGTCCGGCGCGAGCGTCGCCCGCGCGATCGAGGTGCTCGACACCGACCCGTCACGGATCCTGCACGGCACCGACGCCCTGCAGCGGTGGATGCAGGAGACGAGCGACGCGTCGATCGCCGCGATGGCGGGGACGTACTTCGACATCCCGGACCCGATCCGTCGCCTGGAGTGCCGGATCGCCCCCACGCAAGAGGGCGGGATCTACTACAGCGGCCCGTCCGACGACTTCTCCCGTGCCGGTCGCATGTGGTGGTCCGTGCCCGAGGGCGTCACCGAGTTCGGCACCTGGCGTGAGAAGACGACGGTCTACCACGAGGGCGTCCCGGGCCACCACCTGCAGATCAGCCAGGGCGTCTACAACCGCGGCGAGCTGAACACCTGGCGCCGGCAGCTGTCGGGCTCCTCGGGGCACGTCGAGGGCTGGGCGCTCTACGCGGAGCGGCTGATGGAACAGCTCGGGTTCCTCGACGACGACGGCGACCGACTCGGCATGCTCGACGGCCAGCGGATGCGTGCCGCCCGTGTCGTGCTCGACATCGGCGTGCACCTGCAGAAGACGAACCCCGACGGCGGCGGTTGGACGTGGGAGTACGCGCTCGACTTCATGGGGAAGAACGTCAACATGGACCCGGCGTTCGTCCGGTTCGAGGTGGCCCGCTACTTCGGGTGGCCGGGGCAGGCACCGTCCTACAAGGTCGGCCAGCGCGTGTGGGAGTCCATCCGCGACGAGGTCGCCGCGCGTGAGGGAGCCGACTTCGACCTGAAGGCCTTCCACCACCGTGCGCTCTCGCTCGGCAGCATCGGTCTCGACACCCTGCGCACCGCCCTGGTCGGGTGACGCGCCGTCGACCCGCCCGGTTGTGAGGCTTCGGCCGGTGCGGTTAGACTTGTGCGGCGCAATCCGCGCCACTCAATCAATCGCCACGGCGGTGCACCACGGGGGCCGAGTCCCCGCACGCCATGGCCCGACTCATGTCCGTTCGGAGCAATCTCTACATGACAACCACTACGACCAAGGCTCCTAAGCAGGTCGCCATCAACGACATCGGTTCGGCTGATGACTTCCTGGCCGAGGTCGAGAAGACCCTGAAGTTCTTCAACGACGGTGATCTCATCTCCGGCACCGTCGTGAAGATCGACCGCGACGAGGTCCTCCTCGACGTCGGTTACAAGACCGAGGGTGTCATCCCCTCGCGCGAGCTCTCGATCAAGCACGACGTCGACCCCAACGAGGTCGTCGAGGTCGGCGACGAGGTCGAGGCCCTGGTTCTCCAGAAGGAGGACAAGGAAGGCCGCCTCATCCTGTCGAAGAAGCGTGCGCAGTACGAGCGTGCGTGGGGCGACGTCGAGAAGATCAAGGAGTCCGACGGCGTCGTGACCGGGACGGTCATCGAGGTCGTCAAGGGCGGCCTCATCGTCGACATCGGCCTCCGTGGCTTCCTCCCCGCCTCGCTCATCGAGCTCCGTCGTGTCCGCGACCTCACGCCGTACCTCGGCCAGGAGATCGAGGCCAAGATCCTCGAGCTCGACAAGAACCGCAACAACGTGGTCCTGTCGCGCCGTGCGCTCCTCGAGCAGACGCAGTCCGAGTCCCGGACCACGTTCCTCAACAACCTCCACAAGGGCCAGGTCCGCAAGGGCATCGTGTCCTCGATCGTCAACTTCGGTGCGTTCGTGGACCTCGGTGGCGTCGACGGTCTCGTCCACGTCTCCGAGCTCAGCTGGAAGCACATCGAGCACGCCAGCGAGGTCGTCGAGGTCGGTCAGGAAGTCACCGTCGAGATCCTCGAGGTCGACCTGGACCGTGAGCGCGTGTCGCTCTCGCTCAAGGCGACGCAGGAGGACCCGTGGCAGGTCTTCGCCCGCACCCACGCGATCGGCCAGATCGCACCGGGCAAGGTCACGAAGCTCGTCCCGTTCGGTGCCTTCGTCCGTGTTGCCGACGGCATCGAGGGCCTCGTGCACATCTCGGAGCTCTCGAACAAGCACGTCGAGCTCGCCGAGCAGGTCGTCTCGGTCAACGACGAGGTCTTCGTCAAGATCATCGACATCGACCTCGACCGTCGCCGCATCTCGCTCAGCCTCAAGCAGGCGAACGAGGGCGTGGACCCGGAGAGCGACGAGTTCGACCCGGCGCTCTACGGCATGCCGACCGAGTACGACGACAAGGGTGACTACAAGTACCCCGAGGGCTTCGACCCGGAGACCAACGAGTGGCTCGAGGGCTACGACACGCAGCGCACCGAGTGGGAGGGCCAGTACGCGGCCGCCCAGGGTCGTTGGGAAGCCCACAAGGCGCAGGTCGCGAAGACCATCGCCGACGAGGCGCAGGGTGGCTTCGACCTCCCGGCCACGGCTTCCTCGTCGTCGTCGTCGTCCTCGTCGTTCGCCGGCGAGACGGGTGGCGCAAGCCCCCTGGCCGACGACGCGTCGCTCGCTGCACTCCGCGAGAAGCTCAGCTCGACCAACAACTGATCGAGCGGTTCGTCCCGACCGGAAGCCCGGCACCCCTGACAGGGTGCCGGGCTTCCGGCGTTTCCGGGCTTCCGGGTCGTTACCCTGTTGCCGTGCACATCATCGGACTCACGGGCGGCATCGCCGCGGGCAAGTCGACCGTCTCCCGACGCTGGGCCGAGCACGGGGCCGTCATCGTCGACGCCGATCGCCTGGCGCGGGACGCGGTGGCACCGGGAAGCCCGGGCCTGGCACAGGTCGCCGAGCGGTTCGGCGCGTCGGTCATCGCCGCCGACGGCTCGCTCGACCGGCCCGCACTCGGATCGATCGTCTTCGCGGACCCCGCGGCGCGGAAGGACCTCGAAGCCATCACGCACCCCGAGGTGTGGCGGCTCGCGCAGCAGGCGTTCGACGGAGCCGAGTCCGCTGACCCCGACGCCGTGGTGGTCTACGACGTGCCGCTCCTGGCCGAGGCTCGGGGGTCCCGTCCGCTCCGGTTCGAGGCGGTCGTGGTGGTGGACGCCCCCGCGGCGCAGCGCATCGAGCGACTCGTCGAACACCGTGGGATGCCCCGTGAGGAGGCCGAGCGCCGGGTCGCAGCCCAGGCGAGTGACGAGGACCGCCTCGCCCTCGCCGACCACGTCGTCGACGCGACCGGGAACCTCGAGCGGACGATCCGCTCCGCCGACGAGGTGTGGGCCCGGATCACGGGATGAGCCGTGCGCACCCCGGAGGGCGGTCCGGTCCGGCGCCGTCGGAGGGGACAGTACGCCCAGGGCGAGCAACGTCCTCCGGTGTCAGGGGTGCCGACTAGCGTTGTCCCCATGGGTGTTGCGATCGAACCGACCCGAGCGGTGCGTCCGTTCGAGGTCATCAGCGAGTACTCGCCGAGTGGCGACCAGCCCGCGGCCATCGCGGAACTCGCCGGGCGGATCAACGCCGGTGAGACCGACGTCGTGCTGCTGGGCGCGACCGGTACGGGCAAGTCGGCGACGACCGCGTGGCTCATCGAGCAGGTGCAGCGGCCGACGCTCGTGCTCGCGCACAACAAGACCCTCGCGGCGCAGCTCGCCAACGAGTTCCGCAGTCTGATGCCGAACAACGCGGTCGAGTACTTCGTCTCCTACTACGACTACTACCAGCCCGAGGCGTACGTCCCGCAGACGGACACGTTCATCGAGAAGGACTCCTCGGTCAACGCCGAGGTCGAACGACTCCGGCACTCCACGACGAACTCGTTGCTCAGCCGGCGCGACACCGTCGTGGTCTCCACCGTCTCGTGCATCTACGGCCTCGGCACCCCCGAGCAGTACATGAACGCCTCGGTCGCACTCCACGTCGGCCAGACGATCTCCCGTGACCAGCTCGTGCGCAAGTTCGTCGCCATGCAGTACCAGCGCAACGACGTCGACTTCGCGCGCGGGACCTTCCGGGTGCGCGGCGACACCATCGAGATCATCCCGATGTACGAAGAGCACGCCATCCGCATCGAGATGTTCGGTGACGAGATCGAAGCGCTCTCCTCGCTGCACCCGCTGACGGGCAACGTCATCGACGACCTGCCCGCCGTCTCGATCTTCCCCGCGTCGCACTACGTCGCCGACACCGACGTGATGCACCGGGCGATCGTGTCCATCAAGGAAGAACTCGCGGAACGGCTCGCCGAGCTCGAGGGCCAGGGCAAGCTGCTCGAGGCCCAGCGGCTCCGCATGCGAACGACGTTCGACATCGAGATGATGGAGCAGATCGGGTTCTGCTCCGGCATCGAGAACTACTCGCGGCACATGGACGGCCGCGGCCCGGGTGAGGCACCGCACTGCCTCATCGACTACTTCCCGGACGACTTCCTCATCGTCATCGACGAGTCGCACGTCACCGTGCCGCAGATCGGTGCGATGTACGAAGGCGACGCCTCGCGCAAGCGCACCCTCGTCGAGCACGGGTTCCGTCTGCCGAGCGCGATGGACAACCGCCCGCTGAAGTGGGAGGAGTTCCTGGAGCGCGTCGGCCAGAAGGTCTACCTGTCGGCCACCCCCGGCCGTTACGAGCTCGGGGTCACCGACAGCGTGGTCGAGCAGATCATCCGCCCGACCGGCCTCATCGACCCCGAGATCGTGGTGAAGCCGAGCGACGGCCAGATCGACGACCTGCTCGAGGAGATCAAGCAGCGTGTCGAGAAGGACGAACGCGTCCTCGTCACGACGCTCACCAAGCGCATGGCCGAAGAACTCACCGACTTCCTCGGCAACGCGGGCGTGCGGGTCCGGTACCTGCACTCCGACGTCGACACCCTGAAGCGTGTCGAACTGCTCACCGAGCTGCGGCAGGGCGTGTACGACGTGCTCGTCGGCATCAACCTGCTGCGTGAGGGCCTCGACCTGCCCGAGGTGTCGCTCGTCGCCATCCTCGACGCGGACAAGGAAGGCTTCCTCCGTTCATCGACGTCGCTCATCCAGACGATCGGTCGTGCCGCCCGCAACGTGTCGGGCCAGGTGCTCATGTACGCCGACAAGATGACCGACTCGATGAAGATCGCGATCGAGGAGACCGACCGCCGTCGCGAGAAGCAGGTGGCGTACAACCTGGAGCGCGGGATCGACCCGCAGCCACTGCGCAAGAAGATCGCCGACATCACCGAGGTCCTGCAGCGCGAGAACGACGACACGAAGGCGCTCCTGCAGGGCCGCCCCGGTACGGACGGCCGTCGTTCGCCGACGCCGAACCTCAAGCGCGGGGGCATCGCGGGCGAGGGCGCGACGCAGCTCGGTGCCACCATCGCTGACCTCAACGACCAGATGCTGCAGGCGGCGGCCGAGCTGAAGTTCGAGCTCGCAGCCCGACTGCGCGACGAGGTGCAGGACCTGAAGAAGGCCCTGCGCCAAATGGAGTCGGCCGGGCATGTCAGCTGACGCTGCCCGCACGGTCGTCGTCACCGGTGCGAGCGCCGGCCTCGGCTACCACGCCGCCGAACAACTGGCCGCGGCCGGACACCGGGTGGTGCTGGCCACGCGCGACCGCGGTCGGGCTGCGGCTGCCGAGCGCAGCATCCGGCGACACGTCGACGGTGCGTCGCTCGCCCACGTCCACCTCGACCTGGCAGACCTCGACTCGGTGCGTGCAGGCGCCGCGGAGCTCGCACGGCTGGAACCCGACGGCGTCGACGCGGTCGTCAACAACGCGGGCGTCGTCGGCGCGTCCACACAGCGGAGCACCGCGCAGGGAACCGAACTGCAGATCGGCACGAACCACCTGGGCCACTTCGCCTGGACCGGACTCGTGCTGCCCCTGCTCGAACGACGCGCCGGCCGGATCGTGCACCTCGGCTCGATCGCGCACCGGTTCGCACAGCTCGACCCGACGGACCCCCTCGGCGTCGGCCGCTACTCCAACCATCGCCAGTACGCCCGGAGCAAGCTCGCCGTGATGCTCTTCGGGTTCGAGCTCGCCGAGCGGCTGGCCGATTCGGGGTCGCCCGTGTCGAGCGTCGTGGCGCACCCCGGTCTGTCACTCGACCGGCTGTCGCCGGTCCGACCGGACATCAGCCCGGTCCGCCCGGAACCCGAGTGGATCCGCCCGGCTGCGCGCCTCGTCGCCCAGGGCAAGGACGTCGGTGCGGAGCCGCTCGTGCACGCCGCGGTCGGTGCGGACGTGCGCTCGGGGGAGTACTGGGGTCCGGCCGGCTGGGGACAGCTCCGCGGTGCATCGACGGTGGTCGCGGCGGAACCCCGGGCGCACGACCGCACGGTCGCCGCGCAGCTCTGGACCGCGAGTGCGCGCGCTTCCGGGGTCGCGTTCGCTCTCGACGCATTCGTCTGACCCTGCTTCCCGGCCGAATGTCGGTGCCGCTTCGTAGACTCGACGACGATGACCATCACCTCTGACCCCGGTACCTCGACGTCGGGCCGGAACGCCTTCGGCGAGCCCGCTGACCTCCACCTCCCCGGCGGGAACGCACCGCACAGCACCTCCACGCTCAGCGTGCGCGGTGCTCGCGTGCACAACCTCCGTGACGTCGACCTCGAGATCCCGCGCGACTCGCTCGTCGTGTTCACCGGCCTGTCCGGCTCGGGCAAGTCCTCGCTCGCCTTCGACACGATCTTCGCCGAGGGGCAGCGCCGCTACGTCGAGTCGCTGTCCGCCTACGCGCGCCAGTTCCTCGGCCAGGTCGACCGCCCCGACGTCGACTTCATCGAGGGGCTCTCGCCGGCGGTGTCGATCGACCAGAAGTCGACCAACCGCAACCCCCGGTCGACGGTCGGCACGATCACCGAGGTCTACGACTACATGCGTCTGCTCTGGGCGCGCATCGGGGTACCGCACTGCCCGACGTGCGGCGAGGTGATCAGCAAGCAGACCGTCCAGCAGATCGCCGACCAGCTCATGCAGTTCGAGACCGGTACCCGGTTCCAGGTCCTCGCACCCGTCATCTCCAAGAAGAAGGGCGAGTTCGTCGACCTCTTCCAGGAGCTCGCAGCGTCCGGCTACGCCCGTGCGATCGTCGACGGGGAGCGCATCCAGCTCAGCGACCCGCCCAAGCTCAAGAAGCAGGTCAAGCACGACATCTCGGTCATCGTCGACCGTCTGGTGTCGAGCGACGACATCCTCGGGCGGCTCACCGACTCGCTCGAGACCGCGCTGCGGCTGACCGACGGCACCGTCGGCATCGACCTGGTGGACCACGAGGGACCCGGGGCGGTCCGGACCTACTCCGAGAACCTCTCCTGCCCGAACAACCACCCCCTGGCGCTCACCGAGATCGAGCCGCGGACGTTCTCGTTCAACGCCCCGTTCGGTGCCTGCCCCGAGTGCTCCGGCCTCGGCACGCGCATGTCGGTCGACCCCGACCTGGTGCTCGGCGACCCCGAGGCATCGTTGCGTGACGGCGTCCTGCTGCCCTGGACCGGCACCAGCGGGCTGTACTCCTACTTCGAGAAGCTGCTCGGCGGCCTCGGCAAGGAGCTCGGCTTCTCGCTCGACACCCCGTGGAACCAGCTCGACCCCGCGGTCCAGGCGTCGATCCTGACCGGCAAGGACTTCCAGGTCTCGGTCTCCTGGCGCAACCGCTTCGGCCGCGAGATGCGGTACACGAGTGGCTTCGAAGGCGTCATGCCCTACATCGAGCGCAAGTTCGCCGAGGCCGAGTCGGACTCGCAGCGGCAGCGCTTCCAGGGCTACCTGCGCGAGGTCCCGTGCCCGGTGTGCGAGGGAACCCGCCTCAAGCCCGAGGTGCTCGCGGTGACGGTGAACGACCGCAGCATCGCGGACGTCACCGACATGTCGCTCGACAACGCGTACTCGTTCATGGACGAGCTGACGCTGACCGACCGCGAAGCGCACATCGCCGCGGCGGTGCTGCGTGAGATCCGCGCGCGTCTCGAGTTCCTGCTCGAGGTCGGTCTGAACTACCTCACCCTGGCGCGTGGTGCCGGTGGCCTCTCCGGTGGCGAGGCACAGCGCATCCGTCTGGCGACGCAGATCGGCTCCGGCCTGACGGGCGTGCTCTACGTGCTCGACGAGCCGAGCATCGGCCTGCACCAGCGTGACAACCGTCGACTCATCGACACCCTGGTCAAGCTCAAGGACCTCGGCAACACGCTCATCGTCGTCGAGCACGACGAAGACACGATCCGCACGGCCGACTGGGTCGTCGACATCGGCCCCGGCGCCGGCGTCAACGGCGGCAACGTGGTGCACTCCGGTTCGTACGAGGGCATCATCGAGAACCGCGAGTCGATCACGGGTGACTACCTCGCCGGCCGCCGTGCGATCGAGGTGCCCGCCGAGCGTCGCAAGGTCAACCTCAAGCGCGCCATCACGGTGCAGGGCGCTCGGGCGAACAACCTGAAGACGATCGACGCGGACTTCCCCCTCGGTGTCTTCACCGCGGTCACGGGTGTCAGCGGTTCCGGCAAGTCGACGCTGGTGAACGACATCCTGTACAAGGTGCTCGCCAACCAGCTCAACGGTGCGCGGCACATCGCGGGCAAGCACACGCGGGTGAAGGGCCTCGACCAGCTCGACAAGGTCGTGCACGTCGACCAGGCACCGATCGGCCGCACGCCGCGGTCGAACCCGGCGACCTACACGGGCGTGTTCGACCGCATCCGGCAGCTGTTCGCCGAGACGCAGGAAGCGAAGACCCGCGGCTACCAGCCCGGTCGATTCAGCTTCAACGTCAAGGGCGGTCGCTGCGAGAACTGCGCCGGTGACGGCACGATCAAGATCGAGATGAACTTCCTGCCCGACGTCTACGTCGCGTGCGAGGTCTGCGGTGGTGCGCGCTACAACCGCGAGACGCTCCAGGTGCACTACAAGGGCAAGAACATCTCCGAGGTCCTCGACATGCCGATCAGCGAGGCGGCCGAGTTCTTCGAGCCGATCTCCGCGATCCACCGCTACATGGCGACCCTCGTCGACGTGGGCCTCGGCTACGTGCGCCTCGGCCAGAGCGCGACCACGCTCTCCGGCGGCGAGGCGCAGCGCGTCAAGCTCGCCACCGAGCTGCAGCGTCGCTCGAACGGTCGCACCGTGTACGTGCTCGACGAGCCGACCACCGGTCTGCACTTCGAGGACGTCCGCAAGCTCCTCCTCGTGCTGCAGAGCCTGGTCGACAAGGGCAACACCGTCATCACCATCGAGCACAACCTCGACGTCATCAAGTCCGCCGACTGGCTGATCGACATGGGGCCCGAGGGCGGCTCCGGTGGCGGCACGGTCCTGGCGACGGGCACCCCGGAGCACGTGGCGACCGTGCCGGAGAGCCACACCGGTGTCTTCCTGCGCGAGATCTTCGACGCGCAGGACGCCCGGGTCGGCAAGCAGCAGGCCGTCGGTGCACGCCAGGCAACCCAGAAGCAGCAGGGCGGCAAGCAGTCGGGCACGACCAAGCAGACGAGCAAGCAGAAGGCGGGTGCTCGGTAGGTGGCGGACACCGTCCCGTGGCGTCCGAAGGCGGGGGAGATCCCGACCGACCCGGGCGTCTACCGATGGCGTGACGAGGCCGGCCGGGTGCTCTACGTCGGCAAGGCGAAGAACCTCCGCGCCCGGCTGAGCAACTACTTCGCCCCGCTCCCGACGCTGCACGAGCGCACCCGGCGGATGGTCCTGACGGCCCGCAGCGTCGAGTGGACGACGGTCGGTTCCGAGATCGAGGCGCTCCAGCTCGAGTACACCTGGATCAAGGAGTTCGACCCGCCCTTCAACGTCAAGTTCCGCGACGACAAGTCGTACCCGTACATGGCGGTCACCCTGGGTGACGAAGCGCCGCGGGTGATGGTGACGCGCAACCGCAAGATCAAGGGGGCGAAGTACTTCGGTCCGTACCCGAAGATCTGGGCCGTGCACGACACCATCGACCTGATGATCAAGGTGTTCCCGATCCGGACGTGCTCGGATTCCTCGTACAAGAAGGCGATGCAGACCGGCCGCCCGTGCTTCCCGGGGCAGATCGGCAAGTGCGGTGGCCCGTGCTCGCAGAAGGTCACGATCGAAGAGCACCGGGCGCTCGTCGAGGAGTTCGTGCGCTTCATGAACTCCTACGACCGTCGGGTCATCACCGAGCTCCGGCAGCGCATGGGCGCCTCCGCCGACGCGATGCAGTACGAGCAGGCCGCGAAGTTCCGCGACCAGGTCGAGGCGCTCGAAGCCGTGCTCGAGAAGTCCGCCGTGGTGCTCCGTGACTCGGTCGACCTCGACCTGTTCGGCATCGCGGAAGACGAGCTCGCCGCCGCCGTGCAGTTGTTCTCGGTCCGGGGCGGCCGCATCCGCGGTGTCCGCGGCTGGGTGGTCGACAAGGAACTCGACATCGCCACCGGCGACCTCGTCGAGCAGATCGTGCAGGGCGTCTACGTCACCGACGAACCCCCGCGCGAAGTCGTCGTCCCCGAGCTGCCAGAGGACGCCGACGCGCTCCAGGAGTGGCTCAGCAAGCGCCGGAACGGGCGTGGCACGAAGCTCAGCACCGCCCAGCGCGGCGACCGTGCGGGTCTCGCCCGGACGGCTGCGCAGAACGCCGGGCAGGCGCTCATGCTCTACAAGACCAAGCGCTCCGCCGACTACACCACCCGGGCCGCAGCACTCGCCGACATCCAGGACGCCCTCGGCATGACCGAGGCGCCGCTCCGCATGGAGTGCTACGACATCTCGCACCTGCAGGGCACGAACGTCGTCGCATCGATGGTGGTGTTCGAGGACGGTCTGCCACGCAAGGACCAGTACCGCCGGTACTCGATCGCCGAGACCACCGACGACACCGACAGCATGCACCAGGTGCTGTCGCGGCGCCTGGCCCGGCTGGACGAGGACGCCGAGCTGCCGGACGTCCCCGACGTCACGACGGACGAGGTCGTCGAGGGGTCGAAGCCGACGAAGCGGTTCGCCTACCGTCCGCAGCTGCTGATCGTCGACGGCGGCCAGCCCCAGGTGCAGGCCGCGAAGCGCGCGATGGACGAAGCCGGCGTGCACGACATCGCCCTGGTCGGCATCGCCAAGCGGCTCGAGGAACTCTGGCTGCCGGACGACGACTTCCCGGTGATCCTGCCCCGCAACTCCGAGGCGCTGTTCCTGATCCAGCGGATCCGTGACGAGGCGCACCGGTTCGCGATCACCCACCAGCGCAGCAAGCGCAAGCGCGACGTGCGCTCACGGCTGTCCGAGATCCCCGGTCTCGGACCGAGTCGCGTGAACGCCCTGCTGAAGCACTTCGGATCGGTCGCCCGGCTGCGTGAAGCCACGGCCGAGGACATCGGCGAGGTGAACGGGATCGGTCCGGCGACGGCTGCCGCGGTCGTCTCGAAGCTGGCCCAGACGCCGACGAGCGCACCGGCCACGAGCGCGTCCAGCGCCCCCGAGCCGGACGCCGACGCGATCGCGGACACCGTGACCGAGGACGCAGCCACCCAGCAGACCGTTACCCACCCCGGAGGCCCGGTGCGGGTCCCCGAGGTGACCAGCGACGGTCCGCAGCGACCGTCGTGACGAACCCCACGCCTCCCGTCCGTCACCGGGCGGTAGCCTGGTGCGGCAGCCGAGACCTCCCCGGGCGACGCGCCCGGGCCGCCACGACGGAGCCCACTCCCAGATGACCGACAGCGCCACCGCGACCACACACGCGTCGCAGCACGACATCCTCATCGTCACCGGCATGTCCGGGGCCGGGCGGTCCACGGTCGGCAAGGCCCTGGAAGACCTGGGCTGGTACGTCGTCGACAACCTGCCCACGCAGATGCTGGCCCCGCTGACCGAGCTCGCCGACCGTGCGGGCGAGAAGATCCCGAAGATCGCCACGGTGGTCGACGTCCGGGGCGGGCGGTTCTTCACCGACCCCGAGCACGCGGTCGAGCAGGTCCGCTCGAGCACGTCCGCGCGGGTCCGGGTGCTGTTCCTCGAGGCGACCGACGCCGTGCTGGTCCGACGGTTCGAGCAGGTGCGCCGACCCCACCCACTCCAGGGCGAGGACACCCTGCTCGACGGCATCGCCCGCGAACGCGCGCGTCTCGCCGGCCTGCGTGAGGCGTCCGACGTGGTGATCGACACCTCCGACCTCAACATCCACCAACTCGCGAACACCGTCATCGAACAGTTCGCCGACGAGCACTTCGTGGGACTCCAGGTCACGCTGATGAGCTTCGGGTTCAAGTACGGACTGCCCGCCGACGCCGACATGGTGGCGGACGTCCGGTTCCTGCCGAACCCCTACTGGGTGCCGGAACTGCGGCCCCACACCGGCCTCGACCAGCCCGTGTCGGACTACGTGCTCGGCCAGGCCGGAGCCCGTCCGTTCGTCGACCGCTACGCCTCCGTGCTCGAGCCGGTCTTCGAGGGGTACCAGCGCGAGAACAAAAGACACGCTACGATCGCCATCGGCTGTACCGGCGGGAAGCACCGCTCGGTCGCCATCGTCGCCGAGTTGGCGAACCTCCTCCGCGGGATGCCAGGCGTCGCCGTGCGTGTGAAGAACCGAGATCTCGGCCGGGAGTGACCGTCCCTCCGGCCGCTCCCACGCCCGTGCCGCCGGATCTGCGGGAACCACTGAATGAAGTTAGGAATGATGCTGTGCCGTTGACTGCCGAGGTCAAGGACGAACTGGCCAGGGTCGCCGTGAACCGCAACACGGTCCGCGCCGCCGAACTGGCCACGATCCTCCGGTTCGCCGGTGGTCTGCACGTCATCTCGGGCCGCATCGCGGTCGAGGTCGAGCTCGACACCCGGATCATCGTGCACCGGGTCCGCAAGGACCTCGCCGAGCTGTACGGCGTGCGCAGCGAGGCGTCGGTGGGGTCGTCCGCATCCTCCCGTCGCGGGACCCGCTACCTGGTCCGCGTGCTCGAGGCGGGGGAGACCCTCGCTCGCCAGACCGGCCTGATGGACGCCCGTCGTCGACCCGTCCGCGGGCTGCCGAACCGCCTGACCACGGGCAACCGCGAGGACCTCGCCGCCATCTGGCGTGGTGCGTTCCTCGCCTCCGGCACCCTGACCGACCCCGGTCGGGCCGCTGCGCTCGAGGTCACCTGCCCCGGCAACGAGGCCGCGATGGCCCTCGTCGGTGCCGCGTCGCGTCTCGGTGTCGCCGCCAAGGGCCGCGAGGTCCGCGGGGTCCACCGCGTCGTCATCCGCGACGGTGAGGCCATCGGTCAGATGCTGACCGTCATGGGCGCCGCACGCACCACCGCCGACTGGGAGGAGATGCGCCAGCGCCGCGAGGTCCGTGCGACCGCGAACCGCCTGGTCAACTTCGACGACGCGAACCTGCGCCGTTCCGCGCAGGCCGCCGTGGCCGCCTGCGCCCGGGTCGAGCGCGCGCTCGAGATCCTCGGCGAGGACGTCCCCGACCACCTGCAGTACGCCGGCACGCTGCGCCTGCAGCACCGCGACGCCTCGCTCGACGAGCTCGGCCAGCACGCGGACCCGCCCATGACCAAGGACGCCATCGCGGGTCGCATCCGTCGCCTGCTGGCGATGGCCGACAAGCGGGCCTCCGACCTCGGCATCCCGGGTACCGAAGCGAGTGTTCCCGAGGAGCTCGAAGGGGTCTGACACGGGTCTGTCGACCCTGCGGACGGGAGGCGCGGTGCCAGCTGGCACCGCGCCTCCCGTCCGTTTCCGCACCCGTTCCCGGACCCGTGCCAGGCCTGGTCGGCGACCGTCCGGACGGACCGTCATCCCGCTCGGGCACGCAGTGTCCGACTGCTAGGGTCGTTACGGCGACGTTACGGGGCGTATCGTCCACCACACGCGGGCCCGCCAGGGTGCGCGACTCCCGAAAGCAGCGCCCCCTGGGCGCTCCACACTCACCAGGAGATCCATTGACCGTCAAGATCGGTATCAACGGCTTCGGCCGCATCGGCCGTAACTTCTTCCGGGCCGCCCTCGCGAAGGGCTCCGACCTCGAGATCGTGGCGGTGAACGACCTCACCGACAACGCGTCGCTCGCCAACCTGCTGAAGTTCGACTCCATCACGGGTCGTCTCGGCGTCTCCGTCGAGCTCGACGGCGACAACATCGTCGTCGACGGCAAGGCCATCAAGGTCCTCGCCGAGCGCGACCCCGCCAACCTGCCCTGGGGCGAGCTGGGTGTCGACATCGTCATCGAGTCCACCGGGTTCTTCACCAAGGCCGCCGACGCGCAGAAGCACATCGACGCCGGTGCCAAGAAGGTCATCATCTCCGCCCCGGCCTCGGGTGACGACGTCACCATCGTGCTCGGCGTGAACGAGGACCAGTACGACGCTGCGAACCACCACATCATCTCGAACGCGTCCTGCACCACGAACAGCCTCGCGCCGCTCGCCAAGGTGTTCCACGACAAGTTCGGCATCGAGCGTGGCCTCATGACGACGGTGCACGCCTACACCGCCGACCAGAACCTGCAGGACGGCCCGCACAAGGACCCCCGTCGTGCCCGCGCCGCCGCGCTGAACATCGTCCCGACCTCGACCGGTGCCGCCAAGGCCATCGGCCAGGTCATGCCGGAGCTCGCCGGCAAGCTCGACGGCTTCGCCCTGCGCGTCCCGGTCCCCACCGGCTCGATCACCGACCTCACCCTCGAGACCAAGTCCGAGGTCACCGTCGACGAGATCAACGCCGCCTACAAGGAGGCCGCAGAAGGTCCCCTCAAGGGCATCCTGCTCTACAGCGAGGACCCGCTGGTGTCGACCGACATCACCACGGACCCGCACTCCTCGATCTACGACTCCGGCCTGACCAAGGTCATCGGCGGCCTCGTGAAGATCACCTCGTGGTACGACAACGAGTGGGGCTACTCGAACCGCCTCGTCGACCTCACCGAGTACGTCGGCGAGCGTCTGTAACACATGGCCCTCCGCACCCTCGAGGACCTCGGCGACCTCGCCGGCAAGCGTGTCGTCGTCCGTTGTGACCTGAACGTCCCGCTCAAGGACGGCACCATCACGGACGACGGCCGCGTGCGGGCGTCGCTGACCACCCTGAACACCCTCGTCAACGCCGGCGCGCGCGTCATCGTGATCTCGCACCTGGGTCGCCCCGACGGGGAGCCCAAGCCCGAGTTCTCGCTCGCGCCGGTCGCCCAGCGGCTCTCCGAGCTGCTCGGCAAAGAGGTCACGTTCGTCGGCGAGACCGTCGGCGACGAAGCGACCGCCGCGGCCGAGGCCCTCGAGGACGGCGACGTCCTGCTGCTCGAGAACCTCCGGTTCAACCCGGAGGAGACCTCGAAGGACGCCGCCGCGCGGAGCGCCTTCGCGGACCGCATCGCGGCCCTCGGTGACGCCTTCGTCTCCGACGGCTTCGGTGTCGTACACCGCAAGCAGGCCTCGGTCTACGAGCTCGCGTCCGCGCTGCCCAGCGCGGCCGGGTCGCTCATCGAGACCGAACTGCGGGTGCTCGAGCGGCTGACCACCTCGCCGGAACGGCCGTACACGGTCGTGCTCGGCGGGTCGAAGGTCAGCGACAAGCTCGGTGTCATCGACCACATCCTGCCGAAGGTCGACACGCTGTGCATCGGCGGCGGCATGCTCTTCACCTTCCTCGCGGCCCAGGGCCACGGGGTCGCGAAGTCGCTGCTCGAAGCCGACCAGCTCGACGTCGTCCGCGAGTACCTCTCGCGTGCGAAGGAGCTCGGCGTCACCATCGACCTGCCGACCGACGTCGTGGTGGCATCCGGCTTCGCGGCCGACGCCGACCACGAGACCGTCGCGGCGGACGCCATCGAGTCCTCGTCGTTCGGAGCGGACGGCATCGGCCTCGACATCGGCCCGGAGACCGCAGCGCGGTTCGCCTCGGCCGTCTCGGGTTCGAAGACCGTGTTCTGGAACGGCCCGATGGGCGTGTTCGAGTTCCCGGCCTTCGCCGCCGGCACGAAGACCGTCGCGCAGGCGCTCACCGAGGTCGACGGCCTCGGCGTCGTCGGTGGTGGCGACTCCGCTGCCGCCGTGCGCTCGCTCGGCTTCTCGGACGACCAGTTCGGCCACATCTCGACCGGTGGCGGTGCGAGCCTCGAGTTCCTCGAGGGCAAGTCGCTGCCTGGTCTCGAAGCACTGGGGTGGACAGCATGACCCGGACTCCGTTGATCGCGGGCAACTGGAAGATGAACCTGGACCACCTCCAGGCCATCGCCACGGTGCAGAAGCTCGCGTGGACCCTCAAGGACGCCCGGCACGACTTCGACGACGTCGAGGTCGCGGTGTTCCCGCCGTTCACGGACCTGCGGAGCGTGCAGACGCTCATCTCGGCCGACAAGCTGCCGATCCACTTCGGTGCGCAAGACCTGTCGCAGTTCGACTCCGGTGCCTACACCGGTGACGTCTCCGGCGCGTTCCTGGCGGCGCTCGACGCCCAGTACGTCATCGTCGGCCACTCCGAGCGGCGCACGCTGCACGGTGAGACCGACGAGGTCGTCGCGGCGAAGACCGCAGCGGCAGTCAAGCACGGCCTCGTCCCCGTGGTGTGCGTCGGCGAGACCGGCGAGCAGCGTGAGGAGCGCGGCGCCGGTGTCGTGCCGGTCGAGCAGCTCCGCGTCGTGCTCGACGCGGTCAAGCCGGCCGACATCGTCGTGGCGTACGAGCCGGTCTGGGCCATCGGGTCCGGCCAGGCGGCCACGGCCGAGCAGGCGCAGGACGAGTGTGCGGCCATCCGTCGCGGCATCGCTGCTGCCTGGGGCGACCAGGCCGCTGCGGACACCCGGGTGCTCTACGGCGGCTCGGTCAAGTCCGGCAACATCGCGGGGTTCCTCCGCGAGCCCGACATCGACGGCGCGCTCGTCGGTGGCGCTTCGCTCGACGTGCAGGAGTTCGCGGCCATCGCGCGGTTCCGTCAGCACGTCGGGCTGTAGTCCACAGGCGTCGTCGCGGGCAGTCGTCCGCACCACTCCCGTCCAGGTACCGGCCGTGCTCCGCGCGGCCGGTACACTGGTACGGCTGACTGACACGAAAGGTACGTCGTGGCGATACTCTCCGTCGTGCTGCAGGTCCTGCTCGCAATCACGAGCCTCCTGCTCACGCTCCTCATCCTGCTGCACAAGGGCCGCGGTGGTGGCCTCTCCGACATGTTCGGCGGTGGGGTCACGAGCAACCTCGGTGCGTCCGGCGTGGCCGAGCGCAACCTCAACCGCATCACGGTGATCCTCGGTCTGGTCTGGATCGTTTCCATCATCGTGCTCGGTCTCATCAACAAGTTCACGGCGGGGGTCTGATCCATGGCAAGCGGAGGCAGTGCAATCCGAGGGTCTCGCGTCGGCGCGGGACCGATGGGCGAACAGGACCGCGGGGTCCAGGCCGAGCGCGTGGCGATCTCGTACTGGGACGCCCTCGGCAACGAGGTCGTGCGGTACTTCGCCGCCAACCTCCCCGACGAGGAGATCCCCGAGACGGTGGACTCGCCGTCGAGTGGTCTCCCGGCTGGGCGCGACAAGGAGAACCCTCCCGTGGTCTCCAAGACGGAGCCCTACAAGACCCACCTCGCGTACGTGAAGGAACGCCGCACCGAGGAAGAGGCAGCGCAGCTCCTCGAAGACGCGCTGCAGCAGCTCCGCGAGCGTCGCGGCACCGCGGCGAAGAAGGCGTAGCGCCCACACACTGACGAAGGCCCCCGCACCGGATGGTGTGGGGGCCTTCGTGCGTCCGTCCGTCGGGGGAGGAGGGCGCGCGGGGAGAGCTGGCTCGTCGAGTGGAGTGGTCACGACATGCCGCGTGCGGTGCGCCGGGGTTGCACGTTGTGTCGCCTGCGGCGCGCGGGCGACAGTTCGTGACCGCCCGGTATCGCGACGGCGGGGTGTCGTGACCGCGCGCGGTGGGCGCGACCACTGACGGACAGGAGGCCCGGTGCCAGCTGGCACCGGGCCTCCTGTCCGTCAGGAACGCGCGTCTAGTACGTCGACGCGATCAGGTTCTCGGGGACGTCGCGGGCGGCGTCCTGGTCGACGAAGAAGACGGTGCGCTTGCGGCCCTGCACGCCTCCGACGGGGACGTCGTCGACCGACGCGCCGGCGAGTGCGAGCCCCAGCACCGACGCCTTCTCGGCGCCGGACAGGATGACCCAGACGCGCTGCGAGGCGTTGATCACCGGGTAGGTGACGGTCAAGCGCTGCGGCGGCGGCTTGGGGGAGTCGTCCACCGACACGACAGCGCGGTCGGTGACGGTGAGCTGCGGGAACTCCGGGAAGAGCGACGCGGTGTGTCCGTCCGGGCCGACACCCAGCAGGGTGATGTCGAAACGCGGAGCAACGGCACCCTCGGGCGCGGCGTCCTGCAGCTCACGCTCGTACCGGCTCGCAGCGGCCTCGATGTCGAGCCCGCCGTCCGAGGCCGGCATCGGGTGGATGTTCGACGCGGGGATGTCCACGTGGTCGAAGAAGTCGGTCTGCGTGCCGGTGGTGTTGCGGTCGGCGTCGTCCGACGGGACCCAGCGCTCGTCGACCCACCAGACGTGCACCTTCGACCAGTCGACGCTCTCGCGCGCTGGCGACTGACCGATCGCGGCGAGGACGAGGGACGACACCGAGCCACCGCTGATCGCGATGTCGGCGCGCTCCTGCTCGTCGAGCACGTCGATGATCTTGGTGATGAAGCGTGCGGCGACCGAAGCGCCGAGGGCCTGCTTGTCGGGGTGCACGAGCACCCGCCGTTCGTTGGTCACGTGACTCCCGTGTTCGTGGCGGCCGACCGGTCGTCCGACCGCCTTCGGTCCGGTCGGGCCGCCTGCACCAGACAGACGGCCCGACCGTGTGGGGTGTGGATCAGCGGGCGATGGTCTCGCGCAGCTGGGGCACCCCGTGCTTGACGACGTCTCCGAAGAGGACGTCCGGGTCGAGTCTACGGAGTTCCTCGGCCAGACAGTCACGCAGGTTGCGGCGTGGCAGCGACAGGTCGTGCGTCGGCTGCCCGGGCATCGAGAGCGTGGCGACGTCCACCAGGGAACGCTCGAGCTCGATGGTCCCGGACTCGCGGACGAGCTTCACGCCGTGGATACCGCTCGACCCCGTCGCACGGGGCGACGTGACGACGGACACCGGCACCTGGAGCTGCAGCTGCAGCCAGGCGGCGAGCAGGATCGTCGACGGGCTGTCGGACGCTCCGGAGACCTCGACCGCGGTGATCGGCTCGTACGGCGGCTGGTCGAGCGCCGCGGCGAGCTGGTTCCGCCACAGGGTGAGACGGGTCCAGGCGAAGTCGGTGTCACCCGGCACGTAGGACGCGCCGAGGGCCTCGATCGCACCGTTCGGGTCCTTCTGCGCGGCAGCGTCGGTGATCCGGCGCTGCGCGATGCGGCCCAGGGCCGACGCCGCGGGCTGCTCCGGCGCCGTCTGCGGCCACCAGGCCACGACGGGTGCGTCCGGCAGCAGGAGCCCGGTGACCAGGCTCTCCTCGTCGGTCGCGGTCTCGCCGTACGCACGGAGGACGATGACCTCGCTCGCACCCGCGTCGCTGCCGACACGGATCTGCGCGTCGAGGCGCCCGGGGGACTTCGTGTCACCGCTGTTCTTCGAGACGATGATCACGCGCATCGGGTGCTCGCGGGACGCTTCGTTCGCCGCCTCGATCGCCTCTTCCTCGTGGCCGAGGGCCGTCGAGATGATGAGGGTCAGCACCCGGCCGAGGGCGACGGCGCCGCCCTCTTCGCGGATGCGGACGAGCTTCTTCTGGATCTTCGACACCGTGGTGTCGGGCATGTCGATCTTCACGGACGCCTCCAGGTCCGACCGTCGCGGGCGAGCAGGGCATCGGCGGATGCCGGACCCCACGTGCCGGGACGGTACTGCTCGGGCTGGCCCTGCGTGGCCCAGAACTCCTCGATGGGGTCGAGGATCTTCCAGGACAGCTCGACCTCCTGGTGCCGCGGGAACAGCGGCGGGTCACCGAGGAGCACGTCGAGGATGAGTCGCTCGTACGCCTCGGGGGATGCCTCGGTGAACGCGTGGCCGTAGCCGAAGTCCATCGTCACGTCGCGCACCTGGGTGCCGACGCCCGGGACCTTCGAGCCGAAGCGGAGCGTGACGCCCTCGTCCGGCTGGACGCGGATCACCAGGGCGTTCTGCCCGAGCGGGGACTGCGAGTTGCCGTAGACGTCCTCGGGGACGCGCTTGAACACGATCGCGATCTCGGTCACACGACGGCCGAGACGCTTGCCGGCGCGCAGGTAGAACGGGACGCCCTGCCAGCGACGCGTGGCGATGTCGAGCTTGATCGCCGCGTAGGTCTCGGTGCCGGACTCGGGGTCCATGCCGCCTTCCTCGAGGAAGCCGAGCACCTTCTCGCCGCCCTGCCACCCACCGGCGTACTGCCCGCGGGCGGTTGCGGTGGAGAGGTCCTCGGGCAGACGCACGGCGGAGAGCACCTTCTCCTTCTCGGCGCGCAGGTCGGCGGCCTTGAACGAGACGGGCTCCTCCATCGCGGTGAGCGCGAGGAGCTGCAGCAGGTGGTTCTGGATGACGTCGCGCGCCGCGCCGATGCCGTCGTAGTACGCGGCTCGTCCGGCGACGCCGATGTCCTCGGCCATCGTGATCTGCACGTGGTCGACGTAGTTCGAGTTCCAGATGGGTTCGTACATCTGGTTCGCGAACCGGAGCGTCAGGAGGTTCTGGACGGTCTCCTTGCCGAGGTAGTGGTCGATGCGGAACACGTCGTCGGGAGCGAAGACGCTCTCGACGATCGCGTTGAGCTCGCGCGCGGTGCGGAGGTCGGAGCCGAACGGCTTCTCGACGACCACGCGGCTCCAGGAGCCCTCGCGCTTCTCGGTCAGCCCGGACAGCTTGAGCTGCTCGGTGACGACCGGGAACATCTTGGGTGGGATGGACAGGTAGAACGCGTGGTTGCCCAGCGTCCCGCGCTCGGCGTCGAGGTCGTCGACGGTGCGCTTGAGCTCGCGGAACGCCTCGGGGTCGTCGAACGAGCCCTGCACGAAGCGGATGCCCTGTTCGAGCTGACGCCAGACGTCCTCGTCGAACGGGGTGCGGGAGTGCTCCTTGACGGCGTCGTGCACGAGCTGGGAGAAGTCTTGGTCCTCCCAGTCGCGACGAGCGAACCCGACGAGCGCGAACCCCGGGGGCAGGAGCCCTCGGTTGGCCAGGTCGTAGACCGCGGGCATCAGCTTCTTGCGTGACAGGTCGCCCGTCACACCGAAGATGATGAGCGTGCTCGGTCCCGCGATCCGGTTCAGTCGACGATCCGTCGGCAGCCGGAGCGGGTTGTGCTCCGGGGTGATTGCCACCGGTGACATGAGTCGGTGAACTCCTTACGAGTCAGGGGGAGACGGCGGCCGCGATCGCCGCGGTGGCGGCGAGGACGTCCGACGTGGTGAGGGTGAGGACCGGTCGGCCGTGTTCGGCGAGGACACTCGCGTCACCGGCCGCCTGGGCCTGGAGGAGCTGCCCGAACGTGAACGGCCGACCCGGGATCGCCAGGTCCTCGGCTTCGTCGGCCACGATCTGCAGGAACACTCCCGTTGCGGGGCCGCCCTTGTGGTACTGGCCGGTCGAGTGCAGGAACCGCGGGCCGTACCCGAAGGTGACGGGGCGTTCCGTGCGCGCCGCGATCGCGTCGCGCAGCGACTCGAGGCCGCTGTTCGCGGTGCGGTCGACGTACGCCTGCACCGACACGTAGCCGGTCGGGTCGAGTGCGGACACCAGGCCCGACACGGCTTCCGAGAGCGTCGCACCGATGGCGAGTCCGGGCGTCGCGCGGACGGCGATGCCGTCCTCGGAGAACGCCGGCTCAGCCGCGGCGGGGCGGTCATCGAGCAGTGCGCGCGTCGCGACCTTGGCGGCCTCGACGTCGGGCTGGTCGAACGGGTTGATGCCGAGCAGGCGACCGGCGACCGCGACGGCGTACTCCCAGACGAGGATCTGGCCACCGAGCGTGCCGGTGATCTCGACCTCGCCCTCGGCCACGTGACGCTCGTCCTCGCGCGAACCGACCAGGCGGATGACCTGGACGTCGGGCAGGCCGGCGGTGACCTCGGGGGAGTCCGCGTGCAGCACGACGGGCAGCAGGCCGCGGCCGTCCTTGCCGGTCGACTCCGCGATCAGCTGTTCGACCCAGTCGCCGAAACCGACGATGTGCGTGCCGTCGGGCACGATGGCGATCTTGTCGCGCAGCGGCTCGGTGCCGGCGAGGACCGCACCGAGCACGAGCCCGGGGTTCTCGTCCAGGTCGACCGAGAGCAGCGCGGAGATGGCGTCGGCTTCGTCGAGGAGCTCGGCGATGTCCGCTCCGGCGAGACCGGACGGCACGAGGCCGAAGGCGGTGAGCGCGGAGTAGCGGCCGCCGACGGTGGGGTCGGCAGTGAAGACGCGGTACCCGGCGTCGGTCGCGGCTGCCTCGAGCGCGGAGCCCGGGTCGGTGACGACGACGATGCGGCCGGCCGGGTCGATGCCGGCGTCGCGGAACGCCTGCTCGTAGACCCGGCGCTGCGAATCGGTCTCGAGCGTCGAACCGGACTTCGACGAGACGACGAGCACGGTGCGCTCGAGGTCGGTCGTCACGGCGGCGTGGACCTGCGCGGGATCGGTCGAGTCGAGGACCGTGAGGGGGACACCGGCCGTGCGCGTGATGACCTCGGGTGCGAGCGACGAGCCGCCCATGCCGGCGAGGACGACGTGGTCGACCCCTTCGGCACGGAGCGACTCGCGCAGCGCGGTCACCTCGGCGACGAGCGGGCGGGAGACCGAGACGGCCTCCACCCAACCGAGGCGCTTCGACGCCTCGGCCTCGGCGGTGGCTCCCCACAGATCGGCGTCCTGGGCGGTGATGCCCGAGGCCACCAGGTCAGCGACGAGCCGCGGGACCACCTGTTCGATGGCCCGCGCGGCGTCGCCGCTGGCTGCGATGGAAACCGTCACTACTTGGCGCCCTCGAGCGCTGCCTTGACGGTGTCGACGAGCTCGCCCCAGGAGACGTTGAACTTGTCCACGCCCTCCTTCTCGAGCAGCGCGACGACCTCGTCGTAGTCGACACCCTGCGCGGCGAGCTGGTCGAGGACCTGCTGCGCCTGGTCGAAGGTGCCGGCGATGGCGTCGCCGTGGATCTCACCGTGGTCGAACGTGGCGTCGAGCGTCTTGCCCGGCATCGTGTTGACGGTGTTCGGGGCGGCGAGCTCGGTCACGTAGAGCGTGTCGGGGAGCGACGGGTCCTTGACACCGGTCGAGGCCCAGAGCGGACGCTGCGTGTTGGCACCGGACTCGAGCAGGCCCAGGGCGCGCTCGGAGGCGAACGCCTCGGTCCAGACCTGGTAGGCGAGCTGCGCGTTGGCGATGCCGGCCTTCGACTTCAGGGCCTTGGCCTCGTCGGTGCCGACGGCGTCCAGGCGCTTGTCGATCTCGGAGTCGACGCGCGACACGAAGAACGACGCGACCGAGTGGATCTTGGAGAGGTCGTGGCCGGCGGCCTTGGCCTTCTCGAGCCCACCGAGGTAGGCGTCGATGACGGCGCGGTAGCGCTCGAGCGAGAAGATCAGCGTGACGTTGACGGAGATGCCCGCGCCGATGACCTCGGTGATCGCCTCGAGACCCTCGAGCGTCGCCGGGATCTTGATGAGGACGTTCTCCTTGCCGACCTTCTCGAACAGGAACTTGGCCTGCTCGATGGTCTTGGCGGTGTCGTGCGCCAGACCCGGCTCGACCTCGATCGAGACGCGGCCGTCGAAGCCCTTGGTCTCGTCGTAGATCGGCTTGAAGACGTCGGATGCGTTCGCGACGTCCTGCGTGGTGATCGCGAAGATCGCGTCGGTCACGTCGGTGCCCGCAGCGGCGAGCTCCTTGACCTGCGCGTCGTAGCGCTCGCCCTTGGCGAGGGCCGACGCGAAGATCGTCGGGTTCGTCGTCACACCGACGACGTTCTTCTGCTCGATGAGCTCGGTGAGCTTGCCGGTCTCGAGGAGCTCGCGGGAGAGGTCGTCGAGCCAGATGCTCACGCCGACCGCGGAGAGGGCGGCGGTGGGGGTGTTCTCAGCCATGTGTTTCTCTTCTTCTTTCATCGACGGGTCCGTGAGGACCGTGAGTCGGGGTTTCGGGGACGGGAGGCCCGTGGCGGAACCGAGCCGGGCCTCCCGGAAGAAGGGCCGGATCCGGAAACCGGACCCGGCCCTTGCAGGTCAGGAAGCTGCGATCGATTCCTTCGCGGCGGCCACGACGTGCTCCGTCGTGAAGCCGAACTCCTTGAAGAGCGTCTGGTAGTCGGCCGAGGCACCGAAGTGCTCGATCGAGACGCTGCGGCCCTTGTCGCCGACGATGTCGCGCCAGCTCATGGCGATGCCGGCCTCGACCGACACGCGAGCGGTGACGTCCTTCGGGAGCACCTGGTCCTGGTAGTTCTCGGACTGGGCGCGGAACCACTCGATCGACGGGGCGCTCACGACGCGGGCGTTGATGCCCTCGGCCTTGAGCTGCTCGCGAGCCTCGACCGCGATCTGGACCTCGGAACCGGTCGCGATGAGGATGACGTCCGGGGTGCCGTTGGGCGCCTCGGTCAGGACGTAGGCGCCCTTGGCGACGTTCTTCGCCGAAGCGAAGACCTCGCCCGAGGCGTCGCCTTCGCCACGCTCGAACACCGGCAGGTTCTGACGGCTCAGCGCGATGCCGGCCGGGCGGTCGGTGTGCTTGAGCATCTCGAGCCACGCGTACGCGACCTCGTTGGCGTCGGCCGGACGGACGACGTCGAGACCCGGGATCGCACGCAGCGACGAGACCTGCTCGATCGGCTGGTGCGTCGGGCCGTCCTCGCCGAGGGCGACGGAGTCGTGGGTCCAGACGTAGATCGCCGGCGCCTGCATGAGCGCGGCGAGACGGACCGCCGGACGCATGTAGTCGCTGAAGATGAGGAACGTGCCGCCGAAGGGGCGGGTGTTCCCGTGCAGGACGATGCCGTTGAGGATCGAGCCCATGGCGTGCTCGCGGATGCCGAAGTGCAGCACGCGGCCGTACGGGTCGGTGCTCCACGTCGAGGTCGAGGCCTCGGCCGGACCGAAGGACTTGGCACCCTCGATCGTGGTGAGGTTCGACTCGGCGAGGTCGGCCGAACCGCCCCAGAACTCGGGCATCAGCGGCGCGATGGCGTTGATGACCTTGCCGGAAGCGGCACGGGTCGAGACGGCCTTGTCCGCCGGGAAGACCGGGAGCGCTGCTTCGAGGCCCTCCGGGAGCTCCTTCGACTGGACGCGGTCGAACAGTGCCTTCTTGTCGGCGTTGGCTGCGGCCCACGCGTCGAAGGACTTCTGCCACTCGGCGTGCTCGGCCTGGCCCTTGGCGACGGCGCCGCGGGTGTACTCGAGGACCTCGGGAGCGACCTCGAAGGTCTTGTCGGTGTCGAAACCGAGGATCTCCTTGAGGCCCTTGATCTCGTCGGCGCCGAGCGCTGAACCGTGGATCTTGCCCGAGTTCTGCTTGGTCGGCGACGGCCAGCCGATGATCGTCTTGAGGACGATGAGCGACGGCTTGTCGGTGACCTGCTTGGCGGCCTCGATCGCGGCGTGGAGCTCCTCGGCGTCCTCGGAGTACTCGCCGTTCTTCTTCCAGTCGACGATCTGGACGTGCCAGCCGAGCGCCTCGTAGCGCTCGGGGACGCTCTCGGAGAACGCGATGTCGGTGTTGTCCTCGATCGAGATCTGGTTCGAGTCGTAGAACGCGATGAGGTTGCCGAGCTGCTGGCGACCGGCGAGCGAACCCGCTTCGTTGGTCACGCCCTCCTGCATGTCACCGTCGCCGGCGATCACGTAGGTGAAGTGGTCGAACGGCGACTGGCCGGCCGGGGTCTCCGGGTCGAACAGGCCGCGCTCGAAGCGCTGGGCGTAGGCGAAGCCGACCGAGGACGCGAGGCCCTGGCCGAGCGGGCCCGTGGTGATCTCGACACCGTCGGTGTGGCCGTACTCCGGGTGACCCGGGGTCTTCGAGCCCCACTTGCGCAGGTGCTGCAGGTCCTCGAGCTCGAGCCCGTAGCCGTGCAGGTAGAACTGCACGTACTGGAGGATCGAGGCGTGACCGGCGGAGAGGATGAAGCGGTCGCGGCCGATCCAGGTGGCGTCGCTGGGGTCGCGACGCATCACCTTCTGGAAGAGCAGGTGGGCGAGCGGAGCAAGGCTCATCGCGGTGCCGGGGTGACCGTTGCCGGCGGCCTCGACCGAGTCGGCGGCGAGAACGCGGGCCGTGTCGACGGCCTTCCGGTCGATGGCGTCCCAGGTGAATTCAGCCACTTGGATGTTGACCCTTCTTGATGCGACATGTGCGAGGGCTCGTGCCATCGCACGGACATGTGGCCATCCCGGGGCCGAGTCGTGTCGCCGTCTAGCGGCGGCCGACCGGCTCATCGCGGCCGACGTCATCGGGGCGCGCACTGCGGGAGGGCGTGTCCAGCATAGTGACCCGGTACTCAGAAGGGGTTCAGGTGACCCCCGATGTTCACACCGGGGTGGCCGACGACGGTCGATCCGGGCGTGTCGAACGCGTCCGGATCACGCCGGGATGTCGGAGCGGGGCACCGTTGCGGCGCTTCCATCCCGTAAACTGATCGGGACCCGTGGACATTCCGGGTCAGCGCATGCCCGGACGCCGCCGCAGTCGTCCACCGAGTGTGCGAGCTGATGCGAACAGACTGAGGTTCCCTTGCCGACTGCCACCGTGACCCGGCCCGACACCGATCGACCCCGATCGCCGCTGTCCCGCAAGGTCCGTGCGTACGTCTCGTTGACGAAGCCGCGCGTGATGGAGCTGCTGCTCGTCACCACGGCCCCGACGATGTTCCTCGCCGAGCGCGGCGTCCCCGACCTGTGGCTCGTCTTCTGGACGATGCTCGGCGGAGCGATGTCGGCCGGTTCGGCGTCTGCCTTCAACTGCTACATCGACCGCGACATCGACCGGCTCATGAAGCGGACGAGCACCCGGCCGCTGGTCACCGGCGAACTCTCCGACCGTGAAGCCCTCGTGTTCTCGTGGATCCTCGGCGTCCTGTCGACGGCGGTGCTCGGCTTCCTGGTGAACTGGCTCGCGGCGGCGCTCAGCGTCATCGCGATCCTGATCTACGTGTTCGTCTACACGCTGTGGCTCAAACGCCGCACGCCGCAGAACATCGTCTGGGGTGGCTCGGCCGGCTGCATGCCCGTGCTCATCGGCTGGGCGGGTGTCACCGGATCGCTGACGTGGACCCCCGTCATCCTGTTCATGGTGATCTTCCTCTGGACGCCGCCGCACTACTGGCCGCTGTCGATGAAGTACCGGGACGACTACGACGCCGCCGACGTGCCGATGCTCGCCGTCGTCCGTGGTCGGACCGTCGTCGGCCTGCAGGTCGTCCTGTACGCCTGGGCGACGCTCGTCTGCTCGCTCCTGCTCATCCCCGTCGGGCACATGGGTCCGCTGTACACGGTGGTCGCGCTGGCCGGTGGCATCTGGTTCGTCGTCGAGTCGCACCGCCTGTACTCGCGGGCTATCCAGCACGTCGAGCACGTGCATCCGATGCGGGTCTTCCACAGCTCGATCACGTACCTGACGCTGCTCTTCATCGCGGTGGGCATCGACCCGCTGCTGCCGCAGGTCTTCACCTTCTAGGGCGGTCGCGCCGGCGCCGCCGCAGGCGCGTGCTCGGTCCGCAGGACGCCGTCGTGTCCGGTTGACGCCGTCGTGTTGCCACGACGCCGTCGTGTCCAGTTGACGCCGTCGTATTGGCAAGACGCCGTCGTGTCCGCAGGACGCCGCCACCCCGACGAGACGCCGCCGAATCCGGCGGCGTCTCGCGCGTTCGGCGGCGTCTCGGCAGGACACCGGCGTCTTGTGCTCGGCACGCGGCGGCCTGGAGGCGCGGTGCGGGCCCGCCACGGGCCTCCCGTCCGGCGCGCGGCGCGTCTGCCGCGGCGCGGACCCGACTGGCTGGGGACCGCACGTGGTGCGGACTCGGTCCGACGGCGCGTCCGGCCGACCACCACAAACGCGACACCCCACGAGTCGAACGACTCGTGGGGTGTCGGAGAACGGGTGTCGAGCGCGCGACGCGCCCGGGCGTCAGGCGACGATGGGCTCCCGGACGGCGTCGCGACCGGCCGATGCCCGCGTGGACAGCACCACGGCGGTGACGGCGCCCACGAGGAGCCCGGCGAGCACCATGTGCGTGCCGACGAGCCCGACGGGCAGACCGGTGCGTGCCTGCGTGAGGCCGACCGCGATCTGCAGGAACTCGACGACGAGCAGCAGCAACGGCCACTTGCTCGGCCTGCCCAGGCGGACGGCTCCGATGACGAGCACCAGGGTGAGCGCGAAGAGGGCGTACGCCGGCCAGGCGTGCACGTGCTCCATGACCGCGGGGTCGAACCCGGTGCGGTGCAGGCGTCCGCCGTCGACCGCTTCGTCAGCGCCGGCGTGCGGGCCGCTGCCGGTGGTCAGGATGCCGACGAGCACGGTCACGACGACGGCGGCGACGGTGCCGCGGACGACGCCGGTGTACCAGCCGGGGACGAGCCGCTCGGCCGTGCGGGGGCCGTGCACGGTGCGGTAGACCAGGGCAGCGGTCACCGAGGTGAGCGCGGCGGAGACGACGAAGTGCAGTCCGACCACGAAGGGGTTCAGGTTCGTCCACACGCTCATGCCGCCGATCACGGCCTGCACCGGGATCGCGACGCCCTGAGCGAACGCCAACCAGAACAGTTCCGGCCGCGTGCGGAGCATCCAGACGACCGCCAGGAACATCGCGACGGCCACGATCACGAGCACGAAGGTCAGCAGACGGTTGCCGAACTCGATGATGCCGTGGACGCCCATCTCCGGCGTGGAGACCAGCGAATCCGCCGTGCACTTGGGCCAGGTGGGGCATCCGAGGCCCGACGCGGTGAGGCGGACCAGGCCGCCTGTGCCGATCAGCACGACCTCGACCACGAAGGACGCCCAGGCCAGTGCGACGACGCGGCGGTCGACCGCACGGGGGAGCGACCACCACCGTCCGGTCCGGAGATCCTGCTCGACGGGGGATCCGACGCGTGTCACGAGGGTGGTGCCTTCCTGTTGTTCCGTGCAGTGAACCTGTAGGATTCGAGGGTTCAGCAGCAGTCAAGTCTAGGCAGGCGCCGGCTCCGAATGGGCCGAGATCGCCGATCACTCCACGGACTGCGTGGAACCATAGTCGTTGCGAGGGAGCAGCACCGGGTCCGCATGTCAGCGGTCCACGGTGGAATGGCGTCCAGACGCCACGGGTTGACACCTGTAACGCTGTCCCGCGAGAAGGAAACGAGGAGACCATGTCCGACGTGCTCATCGACCGTCCCGAGCTCGAAGGGCTCGGCCAATACGAGTTTGGCTGGTCCGACTCCGACTCGGCAGGGTCCTCCGCCCGTCGTGGGATCTCGGAAGAGGTCGTCACCGACATCTCGAACCTCAAGGACGAGCCCGACTGGATGCTGAAGAACCGCCTCAAGGGGCTGTCGCTCTTCGGCCGCAAGCCGATGCCGACATGGGGTGCCGACCTGACGGGCATCGACTTCGACAACATCAAGTACTTCGTGCGCTCCACCGAGAAGCAGGCGCAGTCGTGGGAAGACCTCCCCGAGGACATCCGTGCGACCTACGAGAAGCTCGGCATCCCCGAGGCCGAGCGCCAGCGCCTGGTCGCCGGCGTCGCCGCGCAGTACGAGTCCGAGGTCGTGTACCACCAGATCCGCGAGGACCTGGAGCAGCAGGGCGTCATCTTCATGGACACCGACACGGCGCTCCGTGAGCACCCGGAGCTGTTCGAGGAGTACTTCGGCACCGTGATCCCGGCCGGCGACAACAAGTTCGCCGCGCTGAACACGGCCGTCTGGTCCGGTGGCTCGTTCGTCTACGTCCCCAAGGGCGTCCACGTCGAGATCCCGCTGCAGGCCTACTTCCGGATCAACACCGAGAACATGGGTCAGTTCGAGCGGACGCTGATCATCGCGGACGAGGACTCGTACGTCCACTACATCGAAGGCTGCACCGCCCCGATCTACAAGTCCGACTCGCTGCACTCGGCCGTCGTCGAGATCATCGTGAAGAAGAACGCCCGCGTTCGCTACACGACGATCCAGAACTGGTCGAACAACGTCTACAACCTCGTCACGAAGCGTGCGATCGCGCACGAAGGCGCGACGATGGAGTGGATCGACGGCAACATCGGCTCCAAGGTCACGATGAAGTACCCGTCGATCTACCTCGCCGGGGAGCACGCCAAGGGCGAGACGCTCTCCGTGGCCTTCGCGGGCCCCGGCCAGCACCAGGACGCCGGCGCGAAGATGATCCACATGGCGCCGTACACGACGTCCTCGATCGTCTCCAAGTCGATCGCCCGTGGCGGCGGTCGTGCCGGGTACCGCGGCGAGGTCCGGGTCGACCCGGGCGCGCACCACGCGGCCAACACCGTGCGCTGTGACGCCCTGCTCGTCGACACGATCAGCCGGAGCGACACGTACCCGGCGATCGACATCCGTGTCGACGACGTGCAGCTGGGGCACGAGGCCACGGTCTCGCGTGTCAGCGAGGAGCAGCTCTTCTACCTCATGTCCCGCGGCATGGCCGAGGACGAGGCGATGGCGATGATCGTCCGTGGTTTCATCGAGCCGATCGCCCGCGAGCTCCCGATGGAGTACGCACTCGAACTCAACAAGCTCATCGAGATGAGCATGGAAGGATCCGTCGGCTAGATGTCCAGCACCACCCCTCCCCACATCGACCAGCCGATCGAGCCCGCTGCCGCAGCGCAGGGCGGCACCCAGCACGGCGCCGGAGCCCACTCCGACGGCGGCTGGGACGCCCCCGACAAGAAGGTGCCGGTCCAGACCCGCTCCGAGCGGTTCCAGTCCGGCGACGTCGAAGCGTTCCCGAAGGTCACCGGCCGAGAGGTCAACTGGAAGTTCGCGCCGCTGACCAAGCTCCAGCCGCTGCTGGACGGCCCGCTCGACGGATCCGCCTACCCGTACCTCGCCCGCCAGTCCGAGGGCGCCGACGTCGAGTGGGGTCGCAGCGACGACCCCCGCGTCGGCACCGCCGGCCTGCCCGAAGACCGCGCGGCGGCCGCGGCCTGGAGCGCCCGTGACGCGGTCCTGGCGATCACGATCAAGGCCACCGAAGCGCACGAGTTCATCACGGTGACCCGCTCCGACTTCGGGTCGCAGCCCCGCGCCGCGCACACGGTCATCACGGCCGAGCCGAACGCGCAGGGCATCGTCGTGCTCGACAACCGCGGCAGCGCCCTGCTGAGCGAGAACATCGAGATCGTCGCGCAGCAGAACGCACGACTGACCGTCGTCAGCCTGCAGGACTGGGACGACGACGCGGTGCACGTGTCGACGCACTTCGCCGAGGTCGGGCGCGATGCCTTCCTCAAGCACGTCGTGGTCTCGCTCGGCGGCGACGTCATCCGGGTCAACCCCTCGACGCACCTCGGTGCGCAGGGTGCCGACACCGAGATGTACGGCGTGTACTTCGCCGACGCCGGCCAGTACATCGAGCAGCAGGTCTACGTGAACCATGACGCGCCGAACACGCGCGGTCGGGTCAACTACAAGGGTGCGCTGCAGGGCCAGGGCGCGCACACCGTCTGGATCGGTGACGTCCTGATCGGTCGCGCCGGTGACGGGACCGACTCGTACGAGCAGAACCGCAACCTCGTGCTGACGGACGGCACCCGTGCCGACAGCATCCCGAACCTCGAGATCGAGACGGGCAACATCGAGGGTGCCGGTCACGCGAGTGCCACCGGTCGCTTCGACGACGAGCAGCTGTTCTACCTGCAGTCCCGCGGAGTCCCGGAAGAAGAAGCGCGGCGTCTCGTCGTGCTCGGCTTCCTGGTCGAGGTGATCCAGAAGATCGGTGCGCCCGAGCTCGAGGAACGCCTCATCGCCGCGGTCGAGCAGGAACTCGCCGAGGGCCGTTCGGTCATCGCGGCACCGGCCGAGTCCGGCGCCGAGCCGGCCGCCGCGCCGCAGGCACCCGCACCGCGGACCGCCGCTCCGCAGGCCAACGCCTGATGGCCGAGAAGGTCTGCGCCGAAGCCGACATCGCGGTGGACAGCCCGATGCGGGTGGTCGTCGGTGGCACGGCGGTCGCGATCGTGAAGGACTCCTCCGGCACGGTCCACGCCATCGGCGACACCTGCACGCACGGCGACATCTCGCTGGCCGAGGGCTTCGTCGAGGGTGACTCGCTGGAGTGCTGGGCCCACGGGTCCCGCTTCTCGCTGACCACCGGCAAGCCGCAGAACTTCCCGGCCTACGAGCCCGTCCCGGTCTTCCGGGTCGAGGTCCGCGACGGCGACGTCTACGTCGACGTCCAGGACGTCGTCCCGGTCGACTGAGCACCCCAACACTTCCCGCGGCTGACGCCGCACCACAGCTGCAACCGAAGGAACGCAATGTCCACTCTGGAAATCCGTGACCTCAAGGTCTCGATCGACACCGACCAGGGCACCAAGGAGATCCTGAAGGGGGTCGACCTCACCATCAACGAGGGCGAGATCCACGCGATCATGGGGCCGAACGGCTCCGGTAAGTCCACGCTGGCGTACACGATCGCCGGCCACCCCCGGTACAACGTCGTCGGTGGCACGATCACCCTCGACGGCGAGGACGTCCTCGCGATGAGCGTCGACGAGCGTGCCCGTGCCGGCATGTTCCTGGCGATGCAGTACCCGGTCGAGATCCCCGGCGTCACGGTGTCGAACTTCCTCCGCACCGCCAAGACGGCGATCGACGGTGAGGCCCCGGCCCTGCGCGGCTGGATCAAGGAACTCCGTCAGTCGATGGCCGACCTGAAGATGGACTCGTCGTTCGCCGAGCGCAACGTCAACGAGGGCTTCTCCGGTGGCGAGAAGAAGCGCCACGAGATCATGCAGCTCGAGCTCCTCAAGCCGAAGTTCGCCGTCCTCGACGAGACCGACTCCGGCCTCGATGTCGACGCGCTGAAGATCGTCTCCGAGGGCGTCAACCGTGCCAAGGCCGCGACCGGCCTCGGTGTACTGCTCATCACGCACTACACGCGCATCCTCCGCTACATCAAGCCGGACTTCGTGCACGTGTTCGTCGCCGGCAAGATCGCGGAGCAGGGCGGCCCCGAGCTGGCCGACCGCCTCGAGAACGAGGGCTACGACCGCTACGTGCAGGCCGCCGCCGAGGCGCAGGCCTGATGATCGCCGCACTCGCTCCCGACAAGTTCGACGAGGTCGTCGAGGGCCTGAAGGAGGTCCAGGACCCGGAGCTCGGCGTGAACATCGTCGACCTCGGCCTGATCTACGACCTCGCCTGGGACGACGACGCCAACGCCCTCGTCATCAGCATGACGCTCACCAGCGCCGGCTGCCCCCTGACCGACGTCATCGAGGGTGACACCGCGAACGCGCTCGACGGCATCGTGGACGCCTTCCGGATCAACTGGGTCTGGATGCCGCCGTGGGGTCCGGAACGGATCACCGACGACGGACGCGAGATGATGCGCGCCCTCGGGTTCGCGATCTAGGCGCGACCCACAACGGACGGGAGGCGCGGTGCCAGCTGGCACCGCGCCTCCCGTCCGTTTGTGCGCACGCCACGCGCGGGGCGCGCCGCCGAGTGGTCGCAACCGCCCGCTCACGTTCGCCGAGTGGTCGCGTTCGGTCGGCTGACCCCGCTCCAGGCGACGGAACGTGACCACTCGGCATCCGGGCAGTGGGGAGTCGTGACCGCACTGACAGCCCGGCGCCGCGCCCGCCTGCCTGCCCGCCCACCCGCCGCTGACGCAGAACGGCCCCACACCGATCGGTGCGGGGCCGTTCTCGTGCGAGGGGTCAGCGGCGGCCGACGGCCTTCCACGCGAGCGGCAGGATGCCGGCGGCGATGAGGGCCTTGGCGACGCCACCGATGATGAACGGGTACAGGCCGGCGGCGAGCACCGACTGGACGTCGTTCGGGGCGCCGAGCTGGCCGAGCGCCACGGCGAGGTACGGCAGGCCGGTCACGAACGGGATCGCGCTCGCGAGCAGCATCGCGACCGCGGCACGACCGACGTTGCGGTCCCAGTTGCGGCGGGCGAGCCAGCCGACGAGCCCGGCGGCCGGGATGAAGCCGATGACGTACCCGAAGCTCGGCAGGGCCAGGGCCTGCAGGCCGCCCTGCAGGTCGGCGAAGAACGGGGCACCCGCGAGTCCGGCGACGGCGTAGACGAGCAGCGAGAGCATGCCGCGACGCGCGCCGAGCGTCGCGCCGACGAGCACGACGGCCAGCGTCTGCCCGGTGATCGGGACCGGCCACATCGGGACCTCGAGCTGCGCCATCGCGGCGGTGAACAGGGCTCCGCCGGCGACGAGGGCGGCGTCGGTGGCCAGCCCGTGCGTGCGCAGACGGTCGGCGAGGACTGCGCGGGGAGCGAACCCGGTGGCGTTCGTCATGGATTCTCCTAGAATGGACTGCTGGTTCCGTTCGGAACCATCGGTCCCGTCAGCGTAGCGGTGCACCTCACGCACACACCGTTGTGCAAACCCACCAACTGATTGGACGTCCACTGTGCTTGCCGTGCACGAACTCGAGATCCGCGTCGGAGCTCGTCTCCTCATGGAAGACGTGTCCTTCCGTGTCGAGAAGGGCGACAAGATCGGACTCGTCGGCCGCAACGGCGCGGGGAAGACGACGATGACCAAGGCCCTCGCGGGCGAGACGCAGCCGAACGGCGGCACGATCGACCGCGGCGGGGAGATCGGCTACCTGCCGCAGGACCCCCGCTCCGGCGACCCGGAGGAGACCGCGCGGAAGCGCATCCTCGACGCCCGCGGGCTCGGTGAGCTCGTGGAGGGCATCCGCCTCGCCACGCTCGACATGGCGAGCGACGACGCGGCCGTCGCCGAGAAGGCGATGCGGCGCTACAGCCGTCTCGACGACCAGTTCAACGCGCTCGGTGGATACGCGGCCGAGGCCGAGGCCGCCTCGATCGCGTCGAACCTGAAGCTGCCGGACCGCATCCTCGACCAGCAGCTCAAGACGCTCTCGGGTGGTCAGCGCCGGCGCATCGAGCTCGCCCGCATCCTGTTCTCGGACGCCGAGACGATGATCCTCGACGAGCCGACCAACCACCTCGACGCCGACTCCGTCGTGTGGCTCCGCGAGCACCTGAAGACCTACCCCGGCGGCGTCATCATCATCTCCCACGATGTCGAGCTCGTCGAAGAGGTCGTGAACCGCGTCTTCTACCTGGACGCAAACCGCCAGACCATCGACATCTACAACATGGGCTGGAAGCTCTACCAGCGGCAGCGCGTCGCCGACGAGGAGCGCCGTCGCAAGGAGCGCGCGGGCGCCGAGAAGAAGGCCGCCACGCTCAAGGACCAGGCCGCTCGGTTCGGTGCGAAGGCCTCGAAGGCCGCCGCGGCGCACCAGATGGTCGCGCGTGCCGACAAGCTGCTCGCCGGCCTCGAGGACGAGCGCGTCGCCGACCGCGTCGCGAAGATCCGTTTCCCCACGCCGGCGCCATGCGGTCGTACGCCGCTGATGGCCGAGGGGCTGTCGAAGTCCTACGGCTCGCTGGAGATCTTCGCCGGTGTCGACCTGGCGATCGACCGCGGCTCCCGCGTGGTCATCCTCGGCTTCAACGGTGCGGGCAAGACGACGCTGCTGCGCATCCTCGCGGGTGCCGACCAGCCCGACACCGGTGAGATCCAGCCAGGCCACGGTCTGCGCATCGGCTACTACGCGCAGGAACACGAGAACATCGACATCAACCGCACGGTGATCGAGAACATGGTGTCTGCGTCGACGGACCTCAACGAGACCGAGGCCCGTCGGGTGCTCGGGTCGTTCCTGTTCACCGGCGACGACGGCTACAAGAAGGCCGGCGTCCTGTCCGGTGGTGAGAAGACGCGTCTGTCCCTCGCGATGATCGTGGTGTCGGGGGCGAACGTCCTGCTGCTCGACGAACCGACGAACAACCTGGACCCGGCGTCGCGCGAGGAGATCCTCAACGCCCTGGCCGGCTTCGAGGGCGCGGTCGTCCTGGTGTCCCACGACGCCGGGGCGGTCGAGGCGCTCAACCCCGAGCGCGTGCTGCTGCTGCCGGACGGCACCGAGGACCACTGGAACAAGGACTACGCGGAGCTCATCGAGCTCGCGTAGCCGCCTGCGAGACGCCGTCGTGTCCACACGACGCCGCTGAGCCGTCGAGGCGCCGCCGGACACGGCGGCGCCTCGACGACGTGGGGGCGTGTCGTGATGACGACGGCGTCTTGCGCACCGGCCTCGGGGTCGGTCGGGCGTCGCGCCTCCCGTCCGCACGGTGCCGCGTTCGCGGTCCGGTGCGCTGTTGCGTGCTGGGTGCCCGCGTGTGGCGGCGCACGGTGCGCGGAAGCGCGCACGGGGTTGCGAGGTGCGCACGGTGCGGTCTGGAGGCGCGGTGCTGGTCGTGTGTCGCGCCTCCCGTGCGCACGGTGCCGCGTTCGCGGGCCGGTGCGGTGTTGCGTGGTGGGTGCGCGCTTGTGGTGCTGCACGGTGCGGGGAAGCGCGCACGGGGTTGCGAG